>JASHUG010000366.1 GCA_030040155.1 Streptosporangiaceae bacterium
GAGGTGCGGCGCGGCGTGCCGAGCCAGGTCACCGCGGACCTGTCCGCCGAGCGGATCGACTTCAGCCGGCCTGAGCTGCGCGAGCGGATGAGCGGCAACCTGTGCCGCTGCGGCGCGCACAACGGCATCGTCGCCGCGATCACCGAGACCTATGGCGCGGAGGCGGGGCGATGATCCCGTTCACGTACGCGCGGCCCACCAACGCCGAGGACGCGCTGCGCCAGGGCGCTGCGGCCGGTGCCCGGTACCTCGGCGGCGGCACCAACCTGGTCGACCTGATGCGCCAGACGATCGAGCAGCCGGGCCTGCTGATCGACGTCACCGGCCTGCCGGGCGCCATCGAGGAGACGCCCGACGGTGGTCTGCTGATCGGCGCTGCGGCCAGAAACACCGCGGTTGCGGAGCACCGGGCGGTGCGGGCACGCTACCCCATGCTGGCCCGTGCGATCGTAGCCGGAGCCTCGGGGCAGATCCGGAACATGGCGACCGTGGGCGGGAACTTGCTCCAGCGCACCCGCTGCCTCTACTTCTACGACCACGCCGGATCGCGCTGCAACAAACGGGTGCCCGGCCAGGGCTGTGACGCGATCGAGGGCTTCAACCGTTCGCACGCGATCCTCGGGACCTCGCCCGCCTGCGTCGCCACGCACCCGTCGGACATGTGCGTGGCGCTGGCCGCGCTCGACGCGGTCGTGCACATCAGGAGTTCCGGCGGCGGGCGCACGGTCCCGCTCACTGATCTGCACCGGCTTCCGGGCGACCACCCGGAGATCGAGACCGTGCTGGAACCGGGTGAGCTGGTTACCGGCATCGCGCTGCCTGCGCTGCCACTGGCCGCGCGCTCGGCCTACCGCAAGGTGCGCGACCGGGCCAGCTACGCGTTCGCCCTGGTCTCGGTCGCCGCGGCACTCGAGGTGGAGGGTGGCACCGTGCGGGACGTGCGGCTCGCGCTCGGTGGCGTGGCCACCAAGCCGTGGCGGGCGTGGCGGGCCGAGGAGGCGCTCCGGAGCAGGCCAGCCACCGCGGAGAACTTCCGCGCGGCCGCCGAGGCCGAGTTCGCAGAGGCCAGGCCGCTGCGCGACAACGGGTTCAAAGCCGCTCTCGCCGTGCGGACCACGACCGCGGTGCTCGAAGAACTCGCGGGAGGCTGAGCGTGACCGCAGATGCCGGCGCCGCCCGGCCGGCGAGAGTCGCTATCGCCCCCGGGCCCGATGGCTGGGCGGGCGGTGAGCCCGATCCGCTGATCCGGCGTCGTGGCGGACCGCTCGGCGCACCGGTCTCGCGCGTGGACGGGGGACTCAAGGTGCGGGGCGCAGCTCGTTTCGCGGCCGAGGTGCCTTTGGCGAGCATGGTCTACGCCGCGCTGGCCTTCAGCACGGTCGCCAGGGGACGCATCGTCAGGCTGGACACGGCCGCTGCCGAGGGCGCGCCCGGCGTCGTGCTGGTGATGACGTACCGGAACGCACCGCGCATGACGGCGGTGCCTGCGTTGCTTTCGCCCGCGCCAAACGGCGCGATGGGTGACGAGCTGCCGATCATGCAGGACGACAGGATCCACTGGAACGGCCAGCCGATCGCGGTCGTGCTCGGCGAGACCCAGGAGCAGGCGGGTCACGCCGCGTCGCTGATCGAGGCCAGCTATGAGGCCGAGCCCGCAGTCACCTCGTTCGAGGAGGCCAAACGGCGCGGGGGCGAGCAAGCGGCGTACGCCGGGCAGCCGCTGTCACTCCAGGCCGGCGACGCCGAAGCGGCGTTGTCCGCCGCGGCGGTCAAGGTGGACGCCGTCTACCGCACTCCCTTTCAGAACCACAACGCCATCGAGCCGGAAGCCGTGACGCTCGCGTGGGACGGAGACGATTTGACCGTGCACGACAGCACGCGGATGGTGAGCCGCGTCGCCTGGTCGCTTGCGCAGGCTTTCGGGCTGAAGGAGGAACAGGTCCACGTCTCGTCGCCCTACGTCGGCGGCGCGTTTGGCAGCAAGACGCTGTGGCAGCACACGGTCCTGGCGGCTGCGGCCGCGCGGCTGGCCGGCCGCCCGGTCCGGATGGCGCTCTCCCGCGAGGGCGTCTATCGGGTCGTGGGCGGGCGCGCGCGTACCGAGCAGCGGGTGGCGATCGGCGCCCAGGCAGACGGGCGGTTCGACGCGCTGATCCACACCGGCGCGATGGCGAAGATCCGGCGCAACTACGTGCCCGAGCCGTTCATATCGCCGGCCATGTGCCTATACGCGGCCGGTAGCCTGAAGCTGGACGTCCGGGCGGTTTATCTCGACATGCTCGCCAACACGTTCATGCGGGCGCCGGGTGAGTCGGTCGGCAGCTTCGCGCTGGAGTCCGCGATCGACGAGCTCGCCGAGCGGATCGGCATGGACCCGGTCGAGCTGCGGCTCCGCAACGAGCCAGCCGCCGATCCCGGATCCGGCAAGCCGTTCTCCTCGCGTCACCTGGCCGAGGCCTACCGGGCCGGGGCCGAGCGGTTCGGCTGGGCCAGCCGTGATCCGCGGCCGGGCGGGCGCCGCGACGGCGAGTGGCTGACCGGCATCGGCTGCGCCACCGCGACCTATCCCCATTTGCGGTTCCCTGGCGGCGCCGCGCGGCTCACCCTCAGTAAGGACGGGCAGGCCAGGGTGGAGGTCGCGGCTCACGAGATGGGAATGGGCACCGCTACCGCCCAGGCCCAGGTCACCGCCGAGCGGCTGGGCCTGCCGTTGGAACAAGTGTCCGTCGCCTACGGCGAGTCGTCCTTCCCCGGCGTATTCGTAGCCGGCGCGTCCCAGCAGACCGCGCAGATCGGCGCCGCTGTCGTCGCGGCGCACCGCGCGCTGGTAGCCGAGCTGCTCAGGCTGTGCGGCGGCGACTCGCCGCTGGCCGGCCTCGGCGTGGACCAGGTGGGTGCGCGGGGCGGCGGGCTGTGCAGCCTCGCCGATCCCCGACGGTGGCTGAGCTACGCCTCGATCCTCGACGGCGGCGACCGCGACGAGATCAGCGCCGAAGCCAGCGCGCCACCCCCGGCGGAGGCGGAACACTGGTCGATGCACTCGTTCGGAGCGGACTTCTGCGAGGTGCGTGTCAGCGCGGTCACCGGCGAAACCAGGGTCAGCCGGTTCCTCGGCTCATTCGACTGCGGGCGCGTCATCAACGCCAAGACGGCGGCGAGCCAGTTGCGCGGCGGAATCATCATGGGCCTGGGACTCGCGCTCATGGAGGAGACCTTGATCGACGAGCGCAGCGGGCGGATCGTGAACCCGAGCCTCGCCGAATACCATGTGCCCGCGCACGCGGATGTGCCCGAGATCGACGTGATGTGGACCGACATCCCCGACCCGCACGCGCCGATGGGCGCCCACGGCATCGGGGAGATCGGCATCACCGGCGTCGCCGCGGCGGTCGCGAACGCGATCTACAACGCGACCGGCACGCGCGTGCGCGACCTGCCCATTACCCCAGACAAGCTGCTGTAGTACCCCGCGCGAGACCCTGGGCTGGCCCCATGTCCCGACCATCGCGGCGCAGGTAGCTCAGCGGGACGTCAGATAGGTCGGCGGTCCCTTGAGGTTCAGGACGGCGCGTGCGGGTGCGTTGCGTCCCAGAGATCCTGTTGGGCCGGATAGATCACCGATAGGTCGTTCGGAAGCGCTGCCTTGATGAAGCGGGTGCGTTCGTCGGTGAGGACCTCTTCCCGGCCGGCTTCGATGGCATCGAGCGTCTGGTCGACGACGCTCTGAGGGCTGACCTTTGGCAGGTCAACGTTCCGGGCCATGGGGGTATCGATGAAGCTGGCAAATACACCGACCACCAGCGTGGCTTGCTGGCGAAGCTCGATTCTGGCCGCGTTGGTGAGTGCCCATTCGGCTGACTTGGAGGCCCCGTATGAGCTGTTGAGCGGCATCGCAAACCAGGACACAACGGAGAGGATGTTGACCAGGCTGCCGCCGCCGTTGGCGCCGAGAACAGGAGCGAATGCGCGGCACATTGCGAGCGTCCCGAAGTAGTTGGTGCGCATCTCATCTTCAGCCGCTTCCGTGTCAGGGGCCGACAGGAGCGGAGTGAAGTGCATGATGCCAGCGTTATTGATCAGCAGGTCCACGTCCGAGCATCGCTTCGCGGCCGCAGCGACCTGGGCCGGATCTGTGATGTCGAGCCGAACGGCGGTCACGCCTGATGTGGTGATCTGACTCGGGTCGCGGGCAGCCCCATACACCGTGGCGGCGCCGCGGGCGACCAGGGTCTCGCTGAACACCTGCCCTAGGCCGCGGCCTGCGCCCGTGACGAGTGCTCTGGCGCCGCGGATCGTGGCCCTCATGGTGGTCCCCTCGTTCGGTCGTCCCCCGTTTCCCTAATATGCGCCGGCGCGACTGAACGGTCGCTAGTGGGGCTGCTGAGGAACTTGGGGCAGCAGGTTGACGGCGCCAGCGGTGTCGAAAACCCGGCACCGGCGATCGCGCCGGCGATCGCTAGCGCAGGCCGTGTCGCCAGTCGTCTGGCCGGACCGTGACAACCCACGTCCGCGGATCAGGCGCACCCCGTCGCCCGGCACGACGCACGACGCACGACGGCCGCGAGCCTGACGCGCAGGCAGGTACGCCTGGCGCCACCGAGCACCGCGCCGCAATGTTCCTGTCCTAAATGCGGCGAACTCTTGACAACCTCTGGCCTAGCCGTGACAAAGTAACCGCGTCAAGGCGTTAGGAAACTTTCCTAATTAGTAGGAAGCACCGGACAACCACGCCCCGCCTCGGCGGCCGCGGAGAGGGAGTCGCATGCTTCGGATGCGTTTGCTAGCAGGCCTAGGGGCGCTCGCCTGTGCGGCTGGAATGACATTTGCGATCGGCGGGCAGGCCGCGGCCTCCGTGCACGAAACTGTCCCAGCCAGAGCGGCCGCTGCCCATGGGGCGATGACCGCGCGCCGAACCGCCTCGGGTGCTGGCGATGGCGCGTCGTCGGCCGCGGTGGCTGCAGTGCGGGCCAAGGTGCTGCCGCCGCATGTCTTCGCGCCTTACTACTCAAACGGCTCGGACACGCTGGCCGCAACGTCGAAGGCGTCTGGTGCGAAGTACCTGACACTCGCCTTCCTGCAGACTGCCAAGCCTGGTTCCTGCACCGTGGATTGGAACGGCGATCCGCAGACACCAGTTGGCAAGACCTACGCGGCGGGTATTGCGGCCGTGCAGAAGGCCGGCGGCAATGTGGTCCCCTCGTTCGGCGGTGCCTACGCCGACGCCGTCGATGAGGAGATCGCTGACAGCTGCCACAGCGTCAGCAAGATCGCTGCCCAGTACGAGAAGGTGATCACGACTTACCACGTGACCCGCCTTGATCTGGACACCGAGGAAGACTCGCTCAACAACTACGCCGGCATCAACCGGCGGAACGAGGCCATCGCGATGGTCGAGCGGTGGGCCGCCCGGACGCACCGCGTCGTTCAGTTTGTGTACACGATCCCGACCAACACCACCGGCATCGACCAGGGCGGGTCGGTCGTGCTGGCAAACGCTGTCGCGAACCACGCCAAGATCGCCATCGTCGACATCATGACGTTCGACTACTACGACAACCTGCCGCACGAGATGGCCGACAACACCGAGGACGCCGCGCAGCAGCTGTTCGACCGGCTGCATGAGCTGTATCCGGCCAAGTCGGCCAGCCAGCTGTGGGGGATGATCGGCATCTGCGAGGACCTGGGCGTCGACGACTACGGCCCGGCCGAAACTCTCACCGTGGCCGACGCGCATACGGTCGAGCGCTGGGCGGCGGCCCGTGGTCTGGCCGAGCTCTCCTTCTGGAACATCCAGGATGACAACACCGCGGGCAGCCACGTGAAGCAGGCGCCGTACGCGTACGCGCATGCGTTCGAGCCGTTCACCAGCTCGGCGCCGGTACGGGGCGGCTCGGTTGCGCCGGGCGCCGGACCGAGCCTCGGTCCGGACCACCAGAGCGGTAACTTCCGATCGGTCTCCTGTCCGACCGCGTCGTTCTGCATGGCGGTGGACGAGTCGGGGAACAACGCGCTGCGCTGGAACGGGACCTCGTGGTCGCGGCCGGTCACGATCGACCCCGGCGGCTTCACGGTCGAGCTGACCAGCATCTCGTGCCCGTCCGACCAGTTCTGCGTGGCCGTGGATACCCTGGGCCGCGCGCTCATGTGGAATGGCCGGTCGTGGTCCGGGCCGAGAGCGATCGACCCGCGTGGCGCGGGAATGGAGTCCGTGTCGTGCCCGAGTGCGTCGTTCTGCATCGCGGTCGACGGCAACGGCAACGCGCTCACCTGGAACGGCAGCTCCTGGACCCGCCCGGTCCGCATCGACGACACGGGTACCAACATCGGGTCCGTGTCCTGTGCGTCAGCGACCTTCTGCGCGGCCGGCGACTGGGGCGGCTACGTCCTGACCTTCAACGGCAAGAAGTGGTCCAAGCCGCAGCTCGTCGACCCGACGAACACGGCCGAGACCACCGGCGGCGGCATCGGCTCGATGGCCTGCCCAACGAGCTCGTTCTGCGTGGGTCTCGACTGGGAGGGCGGGTCGGTGACCTACAACGGTCACGCGTGGAAGCGCGACACGACCTTCGACCCTGACGGCGCCGAGGGCCTGATGGAAGTCTCCTGCACGTCCGCATCGTTCTGCATGGCGGTCGACGGCGGGAACGACTTGATCTGGAATGGCAGCGCGTGGACGAGCCCGAACTCCATCGACGTGACCGGGGACGGCATTGAGGACGTGTCCTGCGGGTCGATGACCTCGTGCATGGTGGTCGACTGGGACGGTAACGCGCTGCACTGGAACGGGACTTCCTGGCCGGCGACGGCTGTCTCCTGTCCCGACACGACGACCAATAGCGCTGGCGACTGCACGACGACGGGCAGCTACGCCGATGCGCGCACTGGCGTGCTCGACTCCGTGTCCTGCCCGACCGTGTCCTTCTGCGCGGCGGTGGACGGCAACGGCAATGCCCTCACGACTAACGGCGCTGTCGGCCGCCGTGATCCGCGGTGGGGCCGGCCGGTAACCATCGACCCCATCGCCGGGATCCTGCGCTCGGTTTCGTGCCCGACGGCGTCGTTCTGCATGGCGGTCGACGCGAATGGATATGCGCTGCAGTGGAACGGCGAGTCATGGTCGCAGCCGACGTGGTCGGCAGCTAGTCCGGAAGACCGGCTTGGTGGTGCGCTGGCGAGCGTCTCTTGCTCCTCGGCCGCGTTCTGCGTTGCGGTGGACGGCAACGGGCGGGAGCTGACCTGGAACGGCGCGTCGTGGTCGGCGCCGCGTGCGGTGGATCCGCATGGCGGCGGGCTGACCGGGGTGTCGTGTTCGTCGGCGTCATTCTGCGCGGCGGTGGATGCGGATGGCCGGGCGCTGACGTGGGATGGCGCGTCGTGGTCGGCGCCGCGTGCGGTGGATCCGCGCGGTGGCGGGCTGACCGCGGTGTCGTGCGGGAGTCGCGGCTACTGCGTCGCGACCGACTATGACGGCCAGACGGTTTCGGTCCGCGGTCTGGCCTCGCGCTGACGGTCCGCTCTGCTGTAGCGAAGAAGGCGCCCTCGGGCCGGGGGCGCCTTCTCCGGATGGTCCTGCTGGTCGGCCGCTGAGCCGGCGCGGCCGGGTTTACAGGACGTCGTGGCCGGGGTGCGGCTCCTCGGGAATCGTGGTCCGCTCGGCCGGAACGGTGCCCAGCCGGCCCGCCTGGTAGTCCTCGAAGGCCTGGACCAGTTCGGCCCTGGTGTTCATCACGAACGGGCCGTAGGCGGCGACCGGCTCCCTGATCGGCTGCCCGCCGAGGACCAGGACCTCCAGCTTCTCGCTGGGCCCGTCCATCAGCTGCCGCGCGCCGAAAGTTAGCACGTCGCCCGGTCCGAACACGGCGAGCTGGCCGGTGCGCACCGGACGCCGGTCGGCGCCGACAGTGCCCGAGCCCGCGAGCACGTAGCCGAGTGCGTTAAAGTCCGCGCGCCATGGCAGCCGGAGCTGCGCGCCCGGCTCAACGGTGGCGTGCAGCAACGCAATCGGCGTGTGCGTGATGCCAGGTCCCTGGTGCCCGTCGATCTCTCCGGCGATCACCCGGACGAGCGCTCCGCCGTCGGGCGAGCTGAGCAGCGCCACCTGGCCGGCCCGGATGTCCTGGTAACGAGGCGGGGCCATCTTGAGCCGGGACGGCAGGTTAACCCACAGCTGGAAGCCGTGAAACAGCCCGCCGCTCATCACCAGGTCCTCCGGCGGCTCTTCGATATGCAGGATGCCGCCGCCAGCGGTCATCCACTGAGTGTCGCCATTGGTGATCAGGCCGCCTCCGCCGTTGGAGTCCTGATGCCGGAACGTGCCGTCGATGATGTAGGTGACGGTCTCGAATCCGCGATGCGGGTGCCACGCGGTTCCCTTGGGCTCACCTGGCCCGTAGTCGACCTCGCCCATCTGGTCCATGTGAATGAACGGGTCGAGGGCCCTCAGGTCAATTCCGGCGAACGCGCGCCTGACCGGGAAGCCCTCACCCTCGAACGCCGACGGCGCTGTTGTTACCGTCAGCACCGGCCGGTCATGCGCGACTGCCGGGTCTGGCTCGCTGATCCTGGGCAGCAGCAGGATGTCCGCGACGGTCACGGCTGGCATGACTACCTCCCTGGTGTTTATCTTGCCCGGCCCAACAGTAATTGAACGTGCAACATTCCCGGACTCTGAAGCGCCAGGCGCTCAGTGATCCGGTCGGCCGGGTTCGGCGGGCTCGGATTGGGCGGGTCTGCGTCCGGCGGGGCCAAGGCCGGAATCGGGCACACCGCGTTCGTCCCGCTGGCCGGCCGGGGCGCCCATGATGCCGTGCAGGATGAAGCCGGCCAGCAGGTCCACCGCCTCGTCGGCGGTCGGCCTGTCTCCTTCCCCCGGGCGACGGCCGGCCAGCCAGGTATAGGAGTACTGCGACATCAGGGCAACCATCGCGGTGGCGACCTCCAGTGGCTGCCCGGGGAGGTGCCCGCCAGCGGCCCGGACGTACTCCAGGTGCGCGGCCAGGTCACGGAGCGTCGGTGCCATCAGCTCACGCTGGCGGCGCGCGAAGTGCTCGTCGACCATCGCGGCCTGCTGCAGGGCCAGGATCACCGCCGAGTTGCCCGTGACGAAGCTCCAGTACTGGGCGACATGCCAGCGCACTGCCTCGAGGCTGCTGAAGTCCGGGTCATGATCGGGCATCGCGGCGCGACGATCGGCTTCGGCGAGGATGTCCACCAGCAGCGCTTCAAGCAGCTGCTCTTTGCTGTCGAAATGGCTGTAAAACGAGCCGGCGGCACGACCGGCCTCGGCGGTGATGTCGGTTATTTTCGCCCGGAGGTACCCGACCTGCCCGAACACCCGCTTGGCGGCTTCCTTCAGCGCAGCCTCGGTCTCGGCCGCGCGCATCTTGCGCGTTCCTGCCGCGATCCCGCCCTCGCCCATCACGCCTCCCGCCGTCCGGGGACTAGCGGACTCGCTCGAACTTGCCTCGACTTGCCTCGGACAGTAACAGGCTATACGGTGAATCTAAATTCATTGAATTTGAATTCACTCAACTGGAGGAACCGTGACACCGGTCCAGACAGACGTCCTGATCGTCGGCGCAGGACCCGCCGGCCTCGTCCTCGGCTGCGAGCTTGCCCGCCGGGGAGTTCGCTGCCTGCTCGCCGAGAAGGACGCCGGCCCCTTCGCGGGCTCGCGCGGCAAGGGGCTCCAACCGCGAACCCAGGAGATATTCGAGGACCTTGGGGTACTGCCGCACGTGCGCGCACACGGTGGCCTGTATCCGCCGATACGCGCGAACAGCGGTGGCCGAGTCGTCTTCGAGGGACGAATGGACCCGCTATCGGACGTGACCCCGGATGTGCCGTACCCGAACCTGTGGATGCTGCCGCAGTGGCGCACCGGCGAGATCCTGCTCAGCCGGCTGACCGAGCTCGGCGGCGCCGTGACCTATGGCGCCGAGCTGCTGTCGGTGCGCCAGGACGACGACGGCGTGACCGCGTCGCTCGGTCGTGGGGGCGGCGAGCAAGTCGTCCGGGCAAGCTATCTCGTGGGCGCGGATGGCGGGCACAGCACGGTCCGCCGCGCGCTCGGTATCGGCTTCCGCGGCGCGACTCACGACGAACAGCGGATGGTCGTAGCCGATGTCCGGGTCAGGGGGATCGGGCGCGACCACTGGCAGGTGTGGACTGCGCCCGGAGCGCAGCAAGGCGGATTCCGGCTGGCGCTGTGCCCGCTGGCGGGTACCGATACCTTCCAGCTGACCGCCCCCGTCCCGGTCGCCGGCCAGGTCCCTGACCTCACGATCACCGGCCTCCAGCAGATGGTCGACGACGCGGCCGGGCCAGGCCAGATCCAGATCACCGACCTGACCTGGACATCGCTGTACCGGGCCAACATCCGGATGGCCGAGCGGTTCGCCGACGACCGGGTGTTCCTGGCCGGTGACGCGGCGCACGTCCATCCGCCGGCCGGGGGGCAGGGACTCAACACCGGCGTCCAGGACGCCTACAACCTCGGCTGGAAGCTCGCGGCAGTAGTACTCGGCGGCGCGCCCGCGCGCCTGCTCGACAGCTATGCCAGCGAGCGGATGCCGGTCGCAGCCGATGTTCTGGGCATCAGCACGGAGCTGGCCGGCAAGGCGATGAAGCAGGAACCGGACGCACACCGGCGGGACAATCCCGAACTTCGCCAGCTCAATCTCGGCTACCGCGACAGCGAGCTGAGCCGCGAGCTTCGTCGCGCGCCGGGCCGGGTACGGGCCGGGGACCGCGCCCCGGACGCGCCGGGACAAGACGGCCGCGGCCGCGCTGTCCGGTTGTTCGGCCTCATCCACGGCGGATGCACCACGCTGCTGGCATTCGGGCAGGCGGCCGGGCGGCTCGCCGTGGACCTGGCCGCCGCCGCGCCGGCGAACGTGCGGGCCGTTGCCGTGCTCCCGGCGGCCGGCCCGCACGGCCCCACCGCGTTCATTGATTGCGACGGTCACGCTCACCGCGGCTACGACGTCACGCCCGACGACGACGTCTTGCTCGTCATCCGCCCGGACGGTTACCTCGGCCTCGCGCTCGAAGCGGGCCCGGCGGCGCCGGGCCTGACGCAGGACTACCTCGCCGGCCTGGGTGCGGGCTCCCGGCGCGGTGGATTCGCGCGCGTCAGTTAACCCATCCTGAGCGCTTCATAACGGAACGAGGGGTGTACTGCCCAGAGTTGTCTGCCCGCTTTGCGGCGATGTGCGACTGCCGGGAGTGACCTGGGTTACTGAGGAGTAGTGAGCTGTGTCTCATCGCGAAACCAGGACCAGGTAACTCGGCGTCGAACATCGCGTACTGCACCGAGATCCTCGCCGGGATCGTGCCATGACCCCCAGATCCCGACCGTGACTATCACCAGCCGGCCAGGCGGCACGCCCCTGCGCCGGGCGGCGAGGACAGACAGGAAGGAACTGCATGCCGCGCCTTGCCCGACTCACCGATGCCATCCGCGGTAGCCGGAAGGCCCTGCTGGTTGCCGGGTCCGTAGCGGCGCTGGTGGGTGTCGGCGCTGGTACCGCGAGTGCTGCGACCGTCGCCTCGTCCGCCGCCCCGGCCCGCCACCATGGCGCTGCCCGGATCGAGGGGCAGCCTGCGGCAGCGCGCCGTCCGTCGCGGCCGAGAGGGATGTCCTGGGACGAAGTCGCGGACATTCAGGCGCAGCGGGCCGACCCGAGCCTTGGCCGGGGTCCGCTGCCCGCGGCCGACCAATTGCGCCCCGTTGCCTCGTACGGCCCGCAGCAGTACATGTCGCTTGACTCGGCGCAGGTCGGTAACGCGGCAACGATCGTGAAGCAGGCACTGGCGAAGAAGATGGGCGTCAGGTCGGCCGTCGTGGCGGTAGCGACCGCGATGCAGGAGTCCACGCTGAACAACATCAACTACGGGACCTCGGACTCCGTCGGGCTGTTCCAGCAGCGCCCGTCCTGTGGCTGGGGCACCGCCCAGCAGATCATGAACCCGACGTACGCCTCGGACTCGTTCCTCACCGCGCTGCAGAGGTACCAGGCAGCAAACCCCGATTGGGCCAGCCAGCCGCTGTACCAGGCGGCGCAGGGCGTGCAGGCCTCGGGATTCCCGACGGCGTACGCGCAGTGGGAAGACCAGGCCGCCAGCCTGGTCCAGGGCATCACGATGCACCTCACCCGCTGAGGCCGCGGCGGACGCGTGGCCTGTCCGCCCCCGTCGGACGGGACGCGCTGTGGCGCCTGCTAGCTCTCGGGCAGGGGCAGGCCCTGCTCAAGGTGAGCCAGCGCGGCATCAATCCGGTCGAACATCGCGTAGAAGTCGATCGGCTGGTCCGCGTTCCACGGCATGGCGACGGTCATGATGACCCCGAGGATGGCCCCGGCCATGTTCCGGACCTCGAAATCGTCCGGGGAGGCGCCGATGCGCCGGGCAATGGCGGCACTGATCTGATCGCTCGTCCGGACAAGCTCATCGACCGCCCTGGCGCGAATTTCGGGCACCGACAATGTGAGACGCGTGGTCTCGGCGAAGATCCGGGCCTCCTCCGGCGTGAGCTGCTTCCTGGCAGCGGCGGCCGCGGCCCGGAAGGCCGCGATGGGGCTCAGTTCGGGCGGCTGCGCCTCCATCTCGGCCAGCGCGACGAGGTCAAAGTCGTCCTGCAGGACGACGTCTTCCTTAGTCGGGAAGTACCGGAAGAAGGTGGCGGGCGAGACCTCGGCGGCCTCCGCGATCTGCTCGACAGTCGTAGCCGTGTAGCCCTGCTCGCTGAACAGCCGGAGCGCGTGCTGCCTGATGGCGGCACGCGTCCTGGCCTTCTTGCGTTCGCGCAGTCCCGCGGGTCTGGCGGGCACCTCGGTCATGGCCGTCATTCTCCCCCGGCCGTGTCTGCGACCGGTCCAGCGACACCAGCGGGGTGCGCTTTCTCGCCGGCCTTGGAACCGATGGCGCCGGCGGCCGACGGAGCGGCGGTCCCGGCTGCGTTCCGCGGAATGAACAGTGTAGCGAGAATAGTGGCCGCGATCGCGATACCAGCGCAGATCCAGAGCATGACATCCAGGCCGCTCGTGTAGGCCCCGCGGACGTTATGTAGCAGGCCGGCCGCGTCTGCCGACGTGGCGATCTTGACGCCGTAAGTGACGCTGCTGCGGGCGACGGCCGCAGCGCCGGCCGGCAGCCCGCGCAGGTGCAGGTGGCCCTGGTAGACGGTCGCGATCACGGTGCCCAGGACGGCCACCCCGATGGTCGCGCCGACTTGCCGCATCGCGCTCAGCAGTGCCGAGCCGGAGCCGCTGCGCTCGGGCGACAGCGCACTCAGCGCGGCGTTTAGCATGGTCGGCATCGCGAGACCGAGGCCCAGGCCGGTCAACGCGAACCAGGTCGCCATGAAGGCGGTCGAACTGCCCTGCGTAGTACGCGTGCCGATTCCCGTCGCCACCGCCATGATCGCGAACCCGGTGGCCCCGAGGACCTTGGCGCTCAGGATCGACGGGCGGGGCTGGCCGTCCGGGGCCGGCTTGCGTTCGCTCTGCAGCCGCTGGCCGAGACCGAGGCCGACGATAAGACCGCCGATCAGCGGAAGCATGCGGACGCCGCTGTCGAGCGAGTTCAGGCCGCGCACGTCCTGGAAATACTGCGGCATCACGAAGAAGACGCCGAACAGCGCGAACGTGATCATGGTCAACAGCACGGTGCCCCAGCTAAAGCCGGCCGAACGGAAGAGGCGGAGGTCCACCAGCGGCAGGCCGCGCCCACGTCGTGCGATGCTCTGCTCCCAGAGGACGAAGGCTACGCCACCGACCAGGCCGGCCGCGATCGTGCCGAGCGTTGTCACTGAGCCCCAGCCGTCGGTGCTCGCGACGATGAAGCCGTACGTCACGGCGGTTAGCGCGGCACTGGAGATGATCACGCCGATCACGTCGATGCTTGGACGATCCAGGCTGCGCGACTCCGGCAGCAGGAAGATGACCGTCACCACAGCGATCACGACGATGGGCACGTTGATCAGGAATACCGAGCCCCACCAGAAGTGATCGAGCAGCCACCCGCCGACAATCGGCCCGAGCGGAAAGCCGAGGAACGTGGCCCCGCCGACAATCGCGATCGCCTTGGGCCGCTCATCGGGGGTGAACATGACGGGCAGCACCGCGAGGGCGAGCGGCGTGATGACCGCCGCGGCCAGGCCGAGCGCGACTCTGGCGCTGATCAGTTCGCCGGTGCTGCCCGAGTAGGCGCAGGCCAGCGAGGAGATTCCGAACAGGACCAGCGCCCCGGTGAGCAGCCGCTTGCGGCCGTACCGGTCGCCGAGCAGGCCGGCCGGCAGCAGGGCCGCGGCGAGCACCAGGCTGTAGGCGTCGAGAAACCACTGCGCGTCGCTGCTGGACGCGTGCAGGTCGACGGAGAGCTTGGGAATAGCGAGGGTCAGGACGAATACGTCCAGCCCGACGACGAGCACGCTTAGCGAAAGCGCCGCGAGCGCCCACCAGCGGCGGTTACCGGTAGCCAGCGGCGTGTCTGGCTGGATTGCCATCACGGGAGAGGTCACGGCCCGCTCCTTTCTGCCTGCCTCACTCACTCAAGAGCTGATCTCTTATGTGTTCAACTCTATTATGAGAGTATCTATCAGATGAGTCAAGCCGTCATGCAGATTTCGCGGCGGCGGCTTGGCGCGGCATGGACACGCTGGGAGAGACTGGAGCCGAGAGCGTCGTCGGCAAAGGAGATGCGGCTATGCCGGAGCCACAGGGTGAGGAGCTTGCCAGGGTCAGGGCGCGCCGTGAGGAACTGCGCAAGCGGTACCTGCGCCCCCTGGCCGAGCGCGGGCCAAGCACGGTCAGCGGCGTCCACCACCTGGCGCTGATCGCCAAGGACACCGAGGAGACGATCAAGTTCTACCAGGAGTTCCTCGGGTTCCCGCTGGTCGAGCTCGTGGAGAACAGGGACTACGCCGGCTCGAACCACTTCTTCTTCGACATCGGCAACCACAATCTGCTGGGCTTCTTTGATTTCCCCGGCTACGACCATCCGGCCTGGCAGGAAACGATCGGCGGGGTGCAGCACCTGGCCATCTCGGTGACAGCCGAGCAGTTCGAGGCGGCGAGGAAGAAGCTCGAGCAGGCGGGCGTCGACTATCTGGGGCCCGACCGCGGCGCCGACAACAGCATGTATTTCCGCGACCCGAATGGCGTCGGGCTGGAGCTCTACCGCGAGGACCTGGGCAAGTTCGAGGGCGAACTCCTCGTCGAGTAGCCACGTGGCGGTTTTACCGCCGTCAGGTCGCCCCGTCGTGGCCCGAGTGCAGCAGGTTGCCGACGATTGAGTGCTCGCTGCCCTCTTCAGGGACCAGCACCCAGCACGCGAGGTAGAGCGGGATGCCCGCCAGGTAAAGCGGCAAGCCGGCCACGGCCAGCGTGCTGCCGATGACGCCGAGCAGTGCCAGGACGACCAGCAGGATCCGCATGACGGTGACATCCATGCCGAAGTAGCGGGCCAGGCCTGCGGCCACCCCCGCGATCATGCGGCCTCGCACCGGCCGCCGCAGCGGTGGCTTCGCGTGCGGACGCGCCTGGTCGCCAGGGTCGGGCCCGGTGAAGTCCCGAGTCTCGCTGTCTGTGCTCATGACATCCAGGTTGCCGGGCGGACGACACGCTGGGTATCAGGATCGACCCCGATCTGACCCTGAGAAATCGCGCGGCTCTCGTGGCGCGGTTAGCGGTTCTTGCGGCGGATGACCAGACGCAGGCCGGTCCAGGTCTGGTCTATTGCGCACACTTTGTTGTCGACCAGACCGGTGGGCAGCGCGATCTCGCGAACAACCTCGTCAGTGATGTCCGTCGCCACCCTGGACGCTTTCTTGGGCCAGGCGATCCAGAGCCCGCACGCCGGTGCCATCCTGGCCCGCATTCTGGGCAGCTCAGCTTCGAGTTCCGATCGCTCAGTCACGAACGCCACGATGACGTCGTACCGGGCGTCATCGACCAGGTCGGTGTGCAGGCTGGCGATGTCCGGCAGCTTGCCGAGTGCATCCTCGAACCACTCGGGAGCCCCGATCACCGCCACCGCGTCGTTCTCGCCGATTCCCAGCTTGACCGGCAGCGGCGGGCCGGAAGGGTCGGCGCGATCAGGCAACCGGCTGGCTCCCCGACATGCGCGCGGACAGCGTGTCCAGCCCTTCGCCGGACAGGTCCTTGAGCGCAGCGGATCGTCCCGTCATCACCAGCAGCAGGGAGATCGCCGGCCCGGTCACCTCCGGGCCGTCGCCGGTGCTCCAGTCCGCATCGGTCGCGCGCAGCCGCAGCCCGGCGATCCGCTTCTTGGTGCCGAGGAGCATGTTCGAGCCCTTATAGAAATCTGCGACTTTGGTCACCGAGGCCTCCGGGTACTCGCGGATGATGAACAGCGGCCGGCGGATGTCCTCGGAGTGGATCAGCGCCTCGCCGAGCCAGGCGTCCGCCGGGCCTGGCGGGTGCGTGGTGGCGCCTATGAGCCCGCGAAACGCGGCTAGTCCCTCGGTCGGCGTGCCGGCAGTCTCGCGCTGCACGTCCTTCTGGGTCATGGCGTTGAAGTTGAAGCCGGCGCGGGCGAAGTCCAGGAAGAACGTGGGCGGCGTCTTCCTCGCGGTGGCGGTCATGTGCCCGAGCACGTCGCGCACGGACCAGTGTGAGCACAGTGACGGCGTCCGCCACTTGTCGTCGTCAAGGCCGGCCAGGTCATCGGCCAGCGTCTCGCGTTCGGTCTGGATAATCGGCCACAGGCTTCCTGCCATGTGCAACCACCCCCAGTACGGCGCCTCAATTGGCGACTCCGGACCCGTTCCCAAGCTTGACAGGTCCGGCCGTCGCCGGCAGCAAATGCCCCGCGGGTCAGAAGGCGAAACCGCCGGGTTTGCCGTTGCGGTCAGCGATGAGCCCGGCCATCGTCGCGATCGCGATCTCGGCGGGCGCCCTGGAGCCGATGTTGAGTCCGATCGGGCGGTGTACTCGGGCGATCTCCTCGGCTGGCACGCCAAGCTCGGCGAGCGCCTGCACGTGCGGACCCTCATGCCGCGGATTGCCCATGATGCCCACCCACCTGGCCTTGCCGGCCAGGGCGTCGCGCAGTTGCGGGCCGAGTTCATCCCGGTGGTGATCGGTGACCACCACATCCGCGGTGCCGGGGGCGAAGGCGTCGATGCTGTCCGCCAGTTCGCTGCCATCGGCCTTGGCCGCCGCTGCGCGTTCGGGGTCGGGCTCTATCAGCACCGCCCGATAGCCCGCGTCGCCCGCGTACCTGAGCAGGAATCCGGCAACCGGCGTCGCGAACACCGCGACCAGCACCTTGTCCTCGACCACCGGTTCGGCCCGGCCATGAGCAACGTCGCAGTTGGGGTCGTGCTCGTGATCATGCTCGTGCTCGTGGGTGTGAGCCTCAGCCATGGTCACGAGCTTGCCACCGGGGCAGCAGCCGGGCAAATGCTCGGTGGCACCGTGCTGGCCCGGATCGCGGCACAATAGTCGGCGATGCCTGCTGCGGAGAACGGAGCGATGACAATGCGGCTCAGTGCGCGCAACAAGATTCCGGCGAGGGTGACGGGGATCACCAGAGGCGAGGCAACTGCCAACGTGACGATGGACGCGGGCGGCGTCCGGCTCGTCGCTTCCATCACCGTCGAGGCCGCGGCGGAACTCGGCCTGGCCGAGGGGAGTGAGGTCACCGCGGTCATCAAGGCCTCGGACGTGATCGTGGCGGTGCCGGACTAGTCATCTGGTGCCGGTGGCTCGACTGTCGGGGTGCGCGACGGGGGTGGTCAGCCGGGCCGGCGCGGTGCGCGGCGCAGCCACTGCCAGAAGGTGCGGCGCGGACCCCGTACCTTGACGTTCCCGCCAAGCAGCTGACCGGCCACCAGAACCGTCAGGTTGACGGGTGCCTCCGGCGACGCCGGGCGGTTGTGCACGTTGCCGCCGACCATGGCGACCTCGCTGGTATCAACGACCACGCCCGGCCTGGTCACGATGGTGAGGTTGCCGCCGCGCACGACTACGTCCACCTGGACCACGTCGGCGGTAATCACTGCGTCGGTGAAGTCGAGCTTGACGTTGCCGCCGGTGACGGCGGCCTCGATGCGCTTGGGCACGACCCAGCGGCCGACCTGCACGGCGTTACCGCCGTGGTGCACCATCCGCAGGACATCCTTGGGCTTGGCCACGGCGGCGGCGGTCCCGACTGCGGGCGGCAGGTCCTCCGTCAGCACGGCCAACTCCCGGTAGGTTCGCGCGGTGAGTGCTGCCTCCAGCCGCTCGTCGAGTTCCTCCGCGGTGAGCCGGCCGTCACCGGCAGCGATCCTCAGCTGCTCGACAACGCGATCGCGGTCGGCATGGGAGGCCCGCAGCTCTGGCCGGGCGTCGTCGGGCTGCCCGCCCGGGGCCAAGTCACCACTCACCCGACACACTTTATGGCCGGAACGGGTTGTTCGTGCGGAAGCAAGTTTCTCCGGCCGGAACGGGTCGTTCGGAAGCAGCCGGTTTCTCCCGACGGGGGCCGTGCACAACTGGCCGTTCGAGCGATCATGCCAGTAGCTGGGCGGCCGCCGCGCGCAGAGCGTCCATCCGCGCGGCCGCGTCCCGGCGGGCTTCGCTCAGCTCGCCGTGGCTGACCGGCTGAACGACCTCGAGGTAGGCCTTGATCTTGGGCTCGGTCCCGCTGGGCCTTATCACCACTCGCGCGCTGGGCATCTGGTAGCTCAGCACGTCGGCCGAGGGCAGATCCCAGCTGCCGCCGGTGTAATCGGTGATCGCCGTGACCGGCTCTCCGGCGAGCTCCGCCGGCCCGATCGCGCGCAGCCGCGCCATGACCTCGGTCGTCGTGGCGCAAGGCAGACTCAGCTGCTCGGTGAGGTGCACGCCGTGACTGACCTCCAGGGCGCTGTAGGCATCGAAGAGTGACTCGCCGGCCGACCTTGCGACCGAGGCCAGGCTGAGCACCGCGAGCGCTGCGCTGATGCCATCCTTGTCCCTGACGACGTTGCCGATGTCGTAACCGAGCGCTTCCTCGTACCCGAAGGCGAACCGGATGCCCTCCCGCAGGTCGGCCGCTCGCGCAATCCACTTGAAGCCGGTCAGGGTCTGCGCATACTGGGCGCCTGCGGCCGCCACGATCCGCGACAGCAACGTGCCCGACACGATCGTCGACACGAACAGCTGCTCGTCGAGCTTCGTGGCCGGATCGGACGACATCCGCCGCAGGAGGAAGGCTCCGAGCAGCGCGCCCACCTGGTCGCCGGTGAGCACCCGCCAGCCGCCCGGCACATCGGCATCGGGCACCGCGACCGCGAGCCGGTCTCCGTCCGGGTCGTTCGCGATGACCAGGTCGGCGGCCGAGCGGCGGGCCTGGGCCAGGGCAAGGTCGAGGGTGCCCGGCTCTTCCGGGTTGGGAAAGTTCACGGTCGGGAACTCGGGGTCGGGCTCGAACTGAGCCGCCACCACATCGGGCGCGGGGAATCCGGACTGCTCGAACGCGCGCAGCGCCAGGCGGCCGGCCACCCCGTGCAGCGGCGTGTAGACAAACCGGAGCCAGGCCGCGCTGGCGGGCGGCGGTGCGATCGCGCAGACCGCGTCGAGGTACGCCTGCTCGAGTTCGTCCCCCGGCCTGCCGATCAGCGGGTCGTCGTCGGCCGCCACCGGCACGGCGGAGACGGGCCCGACCCCATCGATCAGCGCTTCGATCTCGGTGTCGGCCGGCGGCACAATCTGCGCGCCGTCGCTCAGGTACAGCTTGTAACCATTGTCAGCGCGCGGGTTGTGGCTTGCGGTGATCATGACCCCTGCTGCGGCAGCCAGCCTGGGCACTGCGAACGCGAGGAACGGGGTAGGCATCCGGCCGGGCAAGGCATGCACCCTGATGCCCGCTCCGGCAAGCACGCGAGCGGTCTGCCGCGCGAACTCGTCGCTGCGGTGGCGCGCGTCATGGCCGATGACGACGCCGGCCTCGGCCGCGGATTGGCCGCGGTCAAGCAGCCAGCGCGCGAGCGCGGCCGTGGTCCTTGTCACGGTCACGTGATTCATCCGGCCCGGGCCCGCGCCGACGGCGCCGCGCAGCCCGGCCGTGCCGAACTGCAGCCTCCCCGCGAACCGGTCGGCCAGTTCTGCCGCGGCTTCCGGGCTGGCGTCGGCCTCGGCCAGCAGGCTGGACAGCTCCGATCGGTCGCGCTCGTCGGGATCGGCGGCGAGCCATGCGGACGCCTGCGCGCGCAGTTCGTCGGAGACGGCACTGTCTGCCCGCGCTGACGGGCGGCGCTCTCGGTCCCCGCTGGCGCCGTGGCCGCCGCCTCGTGCTGACCAAGACCCAGCTGGCGGCTCGTGCTGGCTCGATACCACGTCAGCCGACCTCGGGCAGGATCGTGGCCAGCAAAGCGCCCAACCGTGCCGCCGCCGTCCGCGCGGTCGCGAGCACGTCGCCGTGGTCAAGCTTCTGGTCGGAGAGTCCGGCAGCCACGTTGGTCACCAGTGACAGGCCAAGCACCTGCGCGCCGAGATGACGCGCAGCGATCGCCTCCAGGACGGTGGACATGCCAACGAGATCGGCGCCGGCCGTGCGCAGCATCCGTATCTCCGCCGGAGTCTCGTACTGCGGGCCAGGCAGCGCCGCGTACACGCCCTCGGCCAGCTCAGGATCACGCTCCCGCGCCAGCGTTCGCAGCCGGGCCGAATACACCTCCGTGAGGTCGGTGAACGGTGATGGTCCATCGCCCGTGAGCGACAGGCCGGTCAGCGGCGACTGGCCGGTCAGGTTGAGGTGATCGCTGATCAGCACCGGCTGCCCGGGTTGCAGGCCAGACCGGATGCCGCCGGCCGCGTTCGACAGCACGATGGTGGCGCAGCCCGCGGCTATCGCGGTCCGCACTCCATGCACGACGGCGGCGGGGGAGTGCCCCTCGTACAGGTGCACCCGGCCGAGGAACACCAGCACACGCAGGCCGCCGATGCGCACCAGGCGGACGGCTGGGACATGGCCGGGAACTCGCGGCTCGGGAAAGCCGCCGAGCTCGGCCAGCGGAACTTCGCACTCGGCCGGCCCGAGGGCGTCGGCTGCGGGTGCCCAGCCCGAACCAAGCACGACCGCAACGTCATGCTGGGTCTGCCTGGTCCGCTCCGCGAGCGCGGCCGCGCTCGCGGCAGCTACGGCGAATGGATCCCCGCTCTGTTCAGGCACGCACGCCTCCGCCCGTTACGTGACTAACCGGCCTTTCTCGCCGGTCATGGCGATGATGGTAGCGAGCGCGGCGATCTCGACTGCCAACGGATGCGCCTCAGGTTCGCTCCGGGCGACAGCGGTGCGCCGCGGCCAGAGCCCGGCTGATCCGCGCGGTCATTTCGGCCCATGCCGCCTCGTCGGGCAGCGGGATCGTGGCCCTGGCCCGAATATCGGGCGGGATCGGGCCGTAGGCGGCTAGTTCCCACAGCAGTTCGGCGAGCAGGTCCTGGTGCAGGCGCTCCTGGACGGCACCGAATACGTACTGGCTGAATCCGCCGGCATCCGTCCGGCGCATGACGGCACCCACCAGGTCGGCCGGCAGTGAGACGCTAACCTGAACCATGCGCATGCTGCCGAGGTTCACCCAGGCATGCTATCGCCGGAATTGGCGGCTAAGCGCGGACCACTGCAATCCGCTCAGCGGTAGCAATGCACTTCCGCGCTACGATGCCGGTCGTGCGCTATGGCATCGTGATCCTTCCCGACCAGCGCTGGCAGCGGGCGGAGCGACGGTGGCAGCTCGCCGAGCAGTACGGCTTCGCGCACGCCTGGACCTACGATCACCTGGGCTGGCGTGACCTGGTCGACGGGCCGTGGTTCGACGCGGTACCGACGCTGACCGCGGCGGCGATGGTGACGTCGCGGATCGAGCTGGGCACGCTCGTAGCCTCGCCCAACTTCAGGCACCCGGTGAGCTTTGCCCGCCAGCTCACCGCGCTGGATGACATCAGCGGCGGCCGGTTCGTGCTCGGCCTGGGCGCCGGCGCGGGACCGCCGAGCTTCGACGCAGCCGTGCTCGGCGGTCCGCCCATCTCCGGCCGGGCGCGGATCGACCGCTTTGCCGAGTTCACCGAGTTGCTCGACCTGCTGCTGCGCACCGACCACGTCACCTGGCGTGGTCAGTATTACGAGGCCGTCGATGCGCGGAACCAGCCTGGCTGCGTGCAGGCTCGACCGGGCCCCGGCTGGCGCTTGGGCCCGGCGCCGGATGCTGGCCAAAACCACTGGCCGCGGCTGCCGTTCGTGGTGGCGGCCAACGGCGCGCGCTCGATTGGCCTGGCCGCCCGGTTCGGCGAGGGCTGGGTCACGACCGGCACCCGGCGCGACAGTCCGCCCGACTGGTGGAGGTCGGTGGCCGAGGTCGCCGCCCGGTTTGACGAGGCGCTCGCGGTCGCGGGGCGGGCGCCGCAGCTGGTGCGCAGGTACCTTTCGCTAGACGCGTCCGGTACCTATGCGCTGTCGAGCGCGGCGTGCTTCGCGGAAGCGGCGGGCCGGGCGGGCGAGCTCGGGTTCACTGACGTGATCACGCACTGGCCACGGCCGTCCGGCTGGTACGCGGGCAAGGAGTCCGTGCTGGAGACGGTGGCCGCGCAGATGACCGCCGGGGCTCGCTGACGGGCCCAGGCAATCGCCGGCAGCCGCGTCGGCTCGTGTCGTAGCCCGGTGCGGGACCCCGCGCGTAATCCGTTGGCGCGCTGGAGCTAAGGGCGACTCGTGATCAGGAGGGTCGGCAGAGACGGGTTGCGGGGGAGCTTGCCCGAGTTCGCGGACCACCACCTGAATGGCTCCGGCCGCCGGAATGGCCAGGAGCGCCGCTACGAACGCTCCGAAAATGCTGCCGATCCAGTCACCGACGTATACGGCCACGAGAATCGAGACGAGCACCAGAAGCGGGTTGATCTTGACGGTCCGGCTCATCACGACCGGGTTCAGGACGTGGTTTTCGATCTGGGTATATATCACGAACACCACTAGGGTCACGATGCCGGCGGTCAGTGAGTGGGCGGCTGCGAACAGCACCACTGGGATGCCAGCCAGGGCACCGCCAATCATCGGCAGGAAGTCGACTAGTGCCACCCAGAGCGCCCACAGAACGGCAAATGGAACTCCGAGCAGCAGCAGGGTAAGGAGCACCACTACCCCGGCAATTACCGAAGTCGCGATGTCGCCAAGCATGTAACCGCCGACGGCGCGATTGACATCATGTGCGATCTGGAGGTAGCGGGCTGCCCGGTCGGCGGGAACCAAGCGCAGAAGGCTGGCCCGAATCTTCGGGCCCTCGAGCAGGAAAAGCACGACGAGCACGAACAGAACAAACAGATTGAAGAGCAGAGCAAGGGCGCCTTTGCCAAAGCTGAGAGCCGGCCTCGCCAGTCCCTGACCGATCTTGACCAACCTAGGTTCGTTAGTACGTACCCATCGCTGAATGTGATATTGACGGACTATATGACCGATCAGGCCTCGGCCGTGCTCCGCATCGTGTACGTACGACGGCAGCGACTTCGCAAAGTGCGTCACGCCGTTGACCAGCGGGTACCCGAAAGCGATGGCCAGGCCGGCGAAAACCAGCAGGGCCCACAAGACAACCAGCGCCACGGCCCAGCCGCGACGCCGGATGCGCCAGTTTTGCAGGACTACGACCAGCGGATTCAAGATCAGCGTCACGAATCCCGCCACGAAGAACAGGAGAATCAGGTCGCGCAGCCGGTAAATAACTAGCCCGGCGAGAGCGGCGGCGGCGACCGCCGCTACTGAGGTCACGATCGTTCCCAGCGGAATGCCTCTGGATCCCGCCGCGGCCCAAAGGCGAGTACGGCGGGAATTGGGTGGCGTGCGATCGTCCACCCCGCCAATCATTACAGTCCGCATGCGCGCGCACGACAGCGACGCCGGGCAGATCGGCGGCCTTGAGGGCTGGCCGGTCGATTGACGAGCAACGAAAATCGCTGTGACCGCGGCCATGCCGCGGTCACAGCGAGTCCCCGTCCGCTTTCTAGCCCTGAGTGAAGGACTCCAGTTCCTGGCGTGAGGCGACCTCGGAGTGGCCGAGGACGTCGATGGTCGCCTCGGACTGGACCGGGCCAACCCCGCTGGCCATCCACGTCTTGACCACGATCGTTGACGAGTAGCCGAGCATCGAGAAGGTCTCGGTCATCTCCACGACGGTGGTCGAGTACGAGCCGGCCGGCACCGTGACTGACGCGGTCCCGTCGCCCTTGACCGTAATGTGCCCGGTCACGTCGTCCTTGGTGGACCCGGACGTGACCGCGATCTCGACCGTCGAGGTCGTCGGCTGGCCGGAGGCAATGACGGACGCCGGTGGCAGCACGATGCCGCCCTTGATGATGACCGCGTCGCTGCCGAACTGGTTTGACGGATACGTGATGGAGCCGTCGGAATGGAAGAGATAGGTGATGTGCGTGGGCGTGCCGGTGAGCGAATCGGTATCGGACATTGTCACCAGGTCCCCCCCGGATCCCGGAGTGACCGAGAGGATCTTGTTCGTCACCGTGCTCGTTAGCCCGCCCGCAGCCACCGCCTTGTATACCCAGGTGTTCCCGGCCGCGATCGGGAACGGCACAGACAGCGCCGTGACCGCCGACGTGGGGCTGGAGCTACTGCTTGACGCCGGGGTGCTGGAGTTACTGGTGCTCGGGCTGTTCGTGCTCGAGCCAGCAGAGGTGTTGCTCGGTGACGAGCTGCCGCCGCAGGCGGCGAGTACAAGGCCGGCCGCCGCCACCAGTGCGGCTGCCGCGCCAGCCCGGCCTCGAGCCGGGTAACCGGATATGTTCATGTTCCTAACCTCATTCGCAGGTTGAGTCGGTGAGATCTGCCAGGGCCTGCCGCGTACTCCCGGCCTCCCCCTCAAAGGCCGGGGGTGACGGCAGGCCCTGAACGACTTGGGGAAGGCGGGCTAACCGCGCCTGGGCAGTGGCCAGCAGCGACGTCGACTGCAGCCAGATTGCGCCAGGCCCGGAGACCACCGCGAAATGTGACATCTCGTTCTCGAACAGGTCGGCATCGACGCCGCGCAGGCTGGCCACCTGCACCGCGATCGAGGCCTCCGACATTCCGATGTGCCAGGGGTGCGTGCGCAGCGAATTGCCCGCCGGCAGATCGCGCCTGACCACCTCGCCGGACAGCTCGATCCAGGCCGTGCCCCGGCCGCCGATCCGGCGCAAGACGAACTCGTCAACGTCGGTCGAGTCATAGCGCTGGTGGTAGCCCGCCGTGACCTCGATGCCGGGCGTCGCTGCCACGAAGCCATGCTTGTGCACCAGGTATTCGCGCCCCGGCGACACCTGGATGCAAATGATGCTGCCGGGGAGCCTGGACGCGAACGCGATCGTGCCCGCTGCCTCCCTGGCGGTGTAGGCGCTCAAGCGCAGGGATGAATCGTCCGCCGCCCGCTGTGCATCCGCGGCCGGCCGACGGCTCCCAGCGCATGTCGACATCTGGATGGAGTCGGTCATCCAGCAGAACGTGCCGGACCCGGCGAGGATGCTCTCGCCCGGCTCGAGCGAGATGGACAGCACAGGCTGCGTCGACCCGAGCAGCTGATCGCGCACTGTCGCACTCCTCCCGATGACCTCGTGGTCACGGCCCCGGAGCCGGCCCCGCCCCGCGGTGGACGGGGCCGGCCGCCGAGTCGGCCGATTCCTTCACCGCTTTTCTAGCGGGGCGACAGTGCCGAGCGAATCACTGCAACCATGTAAGTGCCCCGTGCCGATAAATGGGGCTTAACGCGCTAAAGCCTTGAGCCGAATATGAGACTGGCCGAATCGCGACTCAAGGGCGCCGGCCGGCGCTATAACACTCGAGCGGCCGCTATAGCACCCGCTGGCCGAAATCCGGGGCCAGGCCGCTATCGACGGCGAAGCGGGTGGCCTCCACGCGGCCGCTGAGGCCCAGCTTGCGGTAGATCGTCGCCAGGTGCCGCTCGACGGTCCCCAGGCTCAGCACGAGCTCGGCCGCGATCTCCTTGTTGCTCAACCCGGCCGCGAGCAGGCCGAGCACCTCAGCTTGGCGGTGTGTCAGGTCCGCGGGCAGAGACGGGTGCTGGTAGCCGGCGGTGATCTCGTCGACGGCCGATCGGACGTCGGCCACACGCTGCGGATTGCCCAGCCTGTCGGCGAGTTCCGCGGCGGACTCCAGTTGGCGCAGAGCCTCGTCGCTGCGGCCGGTCTGGTGCAGCACCTTGGCCAAGCCGATCACGGCCTCGATCGCATCATGCGGGTGGCCGGCCGCTTGCGAGGCGCCGATGGCGGCTTGGAAGTGCTCGCTCGCTTCGGCCCAGTCCTGCCGGTGCGCTGCCACGTTGCCCTGGTTGCAGCGGATCGTGCCGACGATCTGGGGCATCCCGGCGGCCAGCTCGGCTGCCTCGGTCAGCACCAGGTCCGCTGCCTCCCACTGATTCGTCTTGATGAGCACGTCGGCCAGGTTGGCCAGGCCGATGGCGATGGACCGACGTTCGCCGAGTTCGCGCTTGATGGCCAGCGCGCGTTCGAACAGATCCCGCGCTTGCTCGAGGTTTCCGTCGTCCAGCTCCAGCAGTGCCATGTTGTTGATTGCCACCGACACGCCCCGGCGATCACCGAGTGCGATCCTCAGGTCCATCGCGTCCTGGAAACTGCGCCTCGCCGCCGCGTTGTCGCCGAGGTAGCGATGCGCCGAAGCCAGGACCGTCGAGGCGAAGGCCATCCGCTCGGTCATGCCGAGTGACTCGAAGACAGCGAGCGCAAGCTCGGCATGCCGAATCGCCTGGTAGTAGTCGCCATTTTCGGCGGCGAGGACCGCGGCCGAGCACATCGCCCGCCCGGTGCGCTCGTCCTTTCGCGGGGCCGCCTGACGCAGCAGACCCGCCAGCCAGCCGCGCCCGATCGACAGCCGGCCCGTCAGCAGCCACCACCGCCAGAGCGCGGCTGCCATGTCCAGACCCAGGTCGAGTTCGTAGTCCTCGGCCCAGTGCAGCGCAAGCTGGAGATCGGGGACGGCCGCCTCCAGGCGTGTCGTCCACGCGGTCGCCTCGGATCCGGTCAGGCCGTCCTCGCTGTCGATCGCGAGCCCGGCGAAGTGCCGGGCATGCCGCTCGCGGGCGGCCGGGCCGTACCCGGTCCGCTCGAGTTGCGCAGCCGCGAACGTCCTGATCGTCTCCAGCATGCTGAACCGGTTCTGGTCGCTGCTGCGGCTGACAACCAGCCAGGATGAGTCCACCAGGCCCCGGATGATATGAGCAGCCTGCGGCCCGGCGACGTCGAGGACGGCCTGCGCGTCCGCCAGGCCGAACGAGCCGCCGAACACGCTCAGGATCGGCAGCAGCCGCTGCGGCTCCGGCTCGAGCAAGTCGTAGCTGACCTGCAGCACATCG
The DNA here is from genome assembly GCA_030040155.1 of Streptosporangiaceae bacterium. Taxonomy (GTDB): domain Bacteria; phylum Actinomycetota; class Actinomycetes; order Streptosporangiales; family Streptosporangiaceae; genus JAJYUU01. The sequence continues at coordinate 27,353 of JASHUG010000366.1, forward strand.
GCCAGCCCGCGGCTGCCGGCCTGGCCCGATCGGGCCGGGCCCGAGTCGAGCAGCGCCGCGCGCTGCTGCAGGATCTCCTGGATCGACAGCGTGCCGACCCAGCTCGCGATCAGCTCGATCGCCAGCGGCAATCCATCAAGCCGGCGGCACAACTCGGCGATCGCGTGGGGAGCGACATCGGCCGCGTGGAAGGCCGGCAGCCGGTCGCTGGCCCGAGCGATGAACAACTGCACGGCGTCGGAGGCGGCGATCTCGGCCGCGCCGGCCGCGAGAGACGGGCACGCAAGCGGGGGTACCGTCCAGCACACTTCACCCGCCACGCCGAGCAAGACCCGGCTTGTGACGACAATCCGCAGATCGGCCACCGCCCCAAGCAGCTGGCCAACCAGGCTCGCCGCCTCATCGCGCAGCGCCTCCGCGCCATCCAGCACCAGCAACCCGGGCGCCTCGATGAGCGCGGCCTGCAGCGACTCCCGCAGCGAGACGCCATGCTGATCGTGGACTCCCAGCTGGGATGCGAGCGCAGATTCCAGCGATCTGGGCGGCCGGACGGATTCCAGCGGGACGAACACCACGTTCACGGCGGAGAAGCTGCGGCTGACGACCTCGACCGCGAGCCTGGTCTTCCCTGCGCCACCGGGACCGACGAGGCTGACCAGCCGTGATTGGCGGATGAGATCGGCCAGCTCGCTGAGTTCGTGGTGGCGGCCGATGAAGCTGGTCTGGCTGAGCTGCGGCAGGCTAGCGTGCGGATGCTCGGCGCGCGGAAGGCTAGCTTGCGGCTGGCTGGCGTGCGGCAGGCTGGCGGGCGGCTGCTCGGCGTGCGGCTGGCTGGCGTGCGGCTCGCCTGGCTGGGACTGGCCGGCTCGCGCCTGCGCGAGCCTGGCCGCCGCGACCTCGGCCTCTAGCTCCGCGACTATCTGGAGCGCACGCGGCGACCCCTGGGTGCGCCCGGACTCCCATCGGTTGACGGTTGCGAACGACACGCCAAGACGCCGGGCCAGCTGCTCCTGGCTCAGCCCCAGGCTGCCGCGCAAGACCTTAAGCCGCGCCGCAACCGAATCCGCGTCGCGCGGCTCGCTCACGCTGGAAGCCTACGGCCTTCACCCCGCGGGCCAAAGCAATCATCTGGCGTGGCCTGCCCAACGCCGTCGCTCAGCTCGTCGCGGAGACGAACAGCGAGAGCGTATCGGCGACGCATGCCGCCTTGGACTGGCCCTCGATCTCGACCCGGATGCGGATGTGGGCAAGGGATCCGAGCTGAGTCTGCTTGATGTCGGTGAGAGTGGCCTCGCCGCGAATCAGCGACCCGGTCGGAACCGGCGCGGGGAAGCGGACCCGGTCAAGCCCGTAGTTGATGCCCATCGCCAGGTTCTCGATCCGGTAGGTCTCCATCATCATGACCGGCAGCAACGACACGGTGAGGTAGCCGTGCGCGATTGTCGAGCCGAACGGCCCGCTGGCGGCACGCTCGACGTCCACGTGGATCCACTGATGGTCACCGGTGGCGTCGGCGAAGGTGTTGACCTGCTCCTGCGTGATCTTGTGCCACTCGCTGTGACCGAGTTTTTCGCCCTTGGCCGCCGCGAACTCTTCCAGACTGGCGAATGTCCGCATCCCGCAGCACCTCCGTGCTTGCACCCGACCGCGACGGCAGCAGTATTCGGATCAATAGTGCCAGACGGGCATCAGGGCAAGAACCCGCAGATCCTTGCGGTCCGACTGCGTGTTAGTCGGCTCCCCGGCCCGGCCGGCGGCGGTCGGCGAACACGTCTGGCGGCGGGACCGGGGACGGAGCGGCACTGCCGTCGGTGATCGGCCGGGATCCGGCCACGAACCGGTCGAGCTCCTCGCCCTCAAGCACCCGCGCGGGGAACGGGTCAGCCGCGGCGCGCCGGGTCAGCTCGGCTGTGCGCCGGGTCAGCTCGGCGGCAGGCAATTCGCGGTCGGTCCCGACCACGACCAGGTTGCCGAACCGCCGGCCGCGCAGAACCGCACTCTCGGCGATCAGCCAGCAGTGGCCGAACACCGACGCAGCGGCGGCGACCCGGCCCCGCGCGTGCTCAAGCGGCGGGCCGTCACCGATGTTGGCGGCGAACACTCCGTCCGGCCGCAGTGCCCGCTGCGCGGCTCTCACGAACTCGACCGAGGTCAGATGGGCCGGAGTCGCGGCGCCGGCGAAGACGTCGGCGACGACCAGGTCGAACGAGCCCGCAGCCACGGTCTCCACAACGGCGCGAGCGTCGGCGACGCGGACCCGGATCCGGCCCGCCCTCGCGCGCGACCGGCCCGGCTGATCAAGCGGCAGCCGGCGGCGCACGAGCTCCGCCACCTCCGCGTCGGATTCCACGGCGAGCTGGCTCGACCCCGGCCGGGTCGCGGCCACGTACCTGGCCAGCGTCAGCCCTCCGCCACCGAGGTGCAGGACCCGCAGCGGCTGCCCGGGCGGCCCGGCCAGATCGGCCACGTGCCCGAGCCGCCGCATGTACTCGAACTCCAGGTGCTGCGGATCATCGAGGTCCACGTGCGATTGCGGCGTCCCGCCCACCAGCAGCATCCAGGCCCCAGGCCGGTCGAGATCGGCGAGCAGCTCGACGGATCGCTCCTGGCCCTCCATGTGCGCCATTCTCCAGTGCGGCCAGCCCGGCTCAGCTTTCAGGAGGGGAACGAGGTGTCTCCGGCGCCAGTCACCTCCCGGCCGCGCGGTCTCCCCGCCGGGAGGCCTAGTTCGCCGGGGCTGCCCACAAGGCGGTGAGCTGGGCCGGGCTGATGTTGCCACCGCTGCACACGACCGTCACCTGGCGCCCGGCGAACCGGCCGGGATCGGCCAGGACGGCGGCCAGTGCGGCCGCCCCGGCGGGCTCGACCATGTTGCGAGTCTTCTCGATCATCGTCCGGGTGGCCTCGGTCAGCGCGGCATCGGAGACAAGCACGAAGTCGTCGAGCAACTGCCTCAGGATCCGCTGCGGCAGGTCGAAGGCGGTCCGCGTGGCCAGCCCCTCGGCCAGCGTGTGCGTGGAGTCCTCGACGAGTTCCCCGGCCTGCCAGGACCTGAAGGCAGCCGGCGCGGCCGCGGACTGCACTCCGATAACCTCGATCGACGGTCGGACCGCCTTGGCCACGATGCACGCACCGGCGGCGCCGCTACCCCCGCCCACCGGTACGACGATGACCTCGGTGTCGGCTCGTTCCTCGAGAATTTCAAGGGTGTACGTGGCGACGCCGGCAATGAGGCCTGGCTCGTTGCCCGAGTGGATGTAGCGGTACCCGTGCTCGATGGCCTGCTTCTCGCAGTGCTCGCGCGCGTCGTCGAAGTCGCGGCCGTAGAACACGATGTCGGCGCCGAGCGCCCGCATCGACTCGACCTTGACGGCGTTGGCGTTCTCCGGCACGAACACGGTCGCCCGCACGCCGAAGAGGTTCGCCGCGTAGGCGATCGACTGGCCGTGATTGCCGGTCGAGGCCGCCGCTACGCCGCGATCGCGGTCTTGCGCGCTGAGCTGGCTTACCAGGTTGACTCCGCCGCGGACCTTGAACGCCCCGACGGGCTGGTGGTTCTCGTGCTTGACGTGCAGCCGAGCGCCCGTCAGCGCATCCAGCGCCGGATAACCGTAAAGCGCGGTGGGCCGCAGGTAGGGGGAGATGCGCTCGCGCGCCGCGAGCACGTCGGCAAGGTCGGGGATTGTGGTGCTCATGGGCCGTTTCTACCATGGCCTGGCCGCCGGCCAGACTTGAGCGCATGCCGGCCGGGCTGGATGAAATGAGGCTTCCGGCCATCGTGGCGCACGCGGACTGGGGCTGCGATCCCCGCAAGCGGCAGGTCGCCGTGGCGGAGCTGACCGCCGCGTCCCGTTGGCGGCCGCGCTACGAGGTCGTGTCGCTCGCGCCGGCCCCGAGCCACCCGGCCGACCTGTTTGACGTGCTCGCAGCCGGAGCCGGAGGGGACCGCGCGCTGGTGGGCTTTGACTTCACGATCGGCCTGCCGCGCGCCTACGCGGCCGCGGTCGGCGTGACGTCGTTTCCTGTATTCCTGGACCTGATCGGGTCCTGGCCGTGGCAGGAGTTCGAGGACGTGGCCGAGCGGGCCGCTGACATCGGGCTGCACCGGCCGTTCTACCCGCGGCGACCCGGCGGTACCCGCCGGGCGGACCTGTACGCCGGGCTTGGGCTGTCGGCCGGCCAGTTGCGCCGCCGCGGCGACGGGAATGACGCGGAAACGCTGTTCTGGACGCTCGGGCCGAAGCAGGCGGGCAAGGCGTCCCTGGACGGCTGGCGACTGCTGCGACGGGCGAGGGCCAGGGGAGTAGACATCGCGCTGTGGCCCTTTGACGGCTCGCTGATCTCGCTGCTGGCCCGGACGGCGAGCCCGGCCGCCGCAGCGGGGTTCGTGGTCGCCGAGGTCTACCCACGCGAGTTCTACCGGCGCATCGGCGCGCCGCCGGCTCCCCGGTGGAGCAAGCGCCGCCGGGACGACCGGCTGATCTGCGTGCCGCGCCTGCTGGCGTGGGCCGAGTCGCTCGGCGTCGGCTGGGCCGCCGACGTCCGCCCGCGAGTTAGTGCTGGCTTCAGCGACGGCGTCGCGGGCGAGGACGAATTCGACTGCGTCGTCGGGTTGCTCGGCATGATCGGCGTCGTTACCGGCGCGATTCCCGTGGGCCTGCCGGCCGAGGATGCTGCGGTCGTGACGACCGAAGGCTGGATCCTGGGCCGGGCTCAGGCGTCAGGTCTGCAGCCAGGCGGCATAGAAGATGCCGAGACCGAGCGCCACGCATAGGCCGGAGATCAGCCAGAACCTGATCACGATCGTCGTCTCCGGCCAGCCGAGCAGCTCGAAATGGTGCTGCAGTGGCGCCATCTTGAACACGCGGCGCCCCGTCAGCTTGTAGCAGCCGATCTGGATGACGTCGGACATCGTGATGATCACGAAGAGGCCGCCGAGGATGGTCAGCAGCAGCTGCGTCTTCGTGCAGATGGCCAGCCCGGCGAGCACGCCACCCAGCGCTAGCGATCCGGTGTCGCCCATGATGATCTTGGCCGGAGGCGCATTCCACCACAGGAAACCAAAACAGCCGCCGAGGACGGCGGAGGCGGCGACGGCCAGATCGAGCGGATCACGCACCTCGTAGCACTGCGACGTCAGGAAGTTCGGGCAGTCGTTGCGCTCCTGCCAGAGGCCGATCAGCACGTAGGCGGCTAGTACCGCGACCGTTGCGCCCGTCGCCAGGCCGTCGAGGCCGTCGGTGATGTTCACGGCGTTGGAGGTGCCGACCACCATGATCACTACCCAGATGACGAACGGCAGCGTGCCGATGGCCGGTCCGAAGTCCCGCAGGAACGACAGGTGAGGGTCCGCAGGCGTCAAGTCGAACTGGTTAGGGTGGTGCAGCGCCTCGACGGCGAATACGGCCGCGACCACGACCTGGCCAGCCACCTTTGCCCTGGCGCGAAGGCCGAGGCTCGTCTGCCGGAAAATCTTCAGAAAGTCGTCGATGAACCCGACGAGACCGAGGCCCGTCATCATCAGCAGCACTAGCACGCCCGAGGCCGTGATCGGATCATCGGTCGCCGCGTGCCCGACCACGTACCCGATCAAGGACGCGATCACGAACACCGCGCCGCCCATGGTTGGCGTGCCGCGCTTGGTCTCGTGCGACTTGGGCCCCTCAACCCTGATGGGCTGGCCGTAACCTTTGCGCCGCATGAGCCCGATGAACAGGGGAGTCCCGAGCAGCGCGGTGATCAGCGCCACTGCGCCAGTTATGATGATCGTCTTCAACGGCCGGCCCCGCGATCGCCGGCCATGGTCGCAGTGGGGATCGGTCCGGGTTCAGCTACCGGTGGCACGGTCAGACGCTATCTCCAGTTGACCGTGTTCATACCCATTAAGCGTATTTACCGCTTCAAGCGGTCCGGTCTCAAGGGCCCGGGAATCAACTCCGAGAATGCAAGAAAAAAACCTTTCCTGGTACAGTTGAAATTCTCTGCCTATGCCCAGGAAAGGAATTAATTCTCTTGCGCCAGTTTCAAGATAACACGGATTTGAAAATGCGGTCAAGCCAGGCGGAGGAGCTCGCGCACGAGCAGGCCTACGTGACGATGCTGTACGAGCGGCTCGATGCGCTGCGGGCGTCGACAGCCGAGCGGCTGGCCGCAGTCCGGCTCGATCCGACCGCGGACAACGACCAGGCCTGGTCGGAACGTGACTCGCTCGCCGGCATGTACCACGAACGCGGCGCCGAACTGGAGGCGGCCGAGCGCAACCTATGCTTCGGCCGGCTGGACTTCGACGACGGTGAACGCCTCTACGTCGGCCGGCTCGGCCTGCGCGGCGCCGATTACGACCTCGTGCTGGCCGATTGGCGGGCTCCGGCGTCGCGGCCGTTCTACCAGGCCACGTCGGTGCAGCGGTACGGCATCACCCGCCGCCGCCACCTGCGGACCGCGCACCGGAGGGTCATTGGCTTGGACGACGACGTGCTGGATCTGGACGCCGTCGACGAGAGCCGCCTGATTGGCGAGGCCTCGCTGCTGGCATCGCTTCGGCGGGGCCGGAGCGGCCGGATGGGCGACATCGTCGCGACCATCCAGGCCGACCAGGACCGGATCATCCGCGAGGACCTGAGCGGGATTCTCGTTGTCGAGGGCGGGCCGGGAACCGGGAAGACCGTCGTCGCGCTGCACCGGGCCGCCTACCTTCTCTACACCTACCGCAGGCAGCTGGCCCGCCGCGGGATCCTGGTCATCGGCCCGAACGCAGCGTTCACGCGGTACATCGACCAGGTCCTGCCCTCGCTCGGCGAGAACGACGTCGTGCTGGCGACGATCGGTTCGCTGTATCCCGGGGTCGACGCCCGCGCCGCGGAGACACCGCGGGCGGCCCAGGTCAAGGGCGACGCCAAGATGGCCGGGGTCCTCGCGAGCGCCGTCGCGGGCCTGCAAGTGATGCCGTCCAGATCCCTTGAGGTCGCGGTCGGGGGCGCGACGTACCGGCTTACGCCCCAAGCCTGTCAGCAGGCTCGCGCTGCGGCCAGGCGCCAGCGGGACAGGTTCACCGGCGCACCGCTGCCACACAACAAGGCCCGCCGCACTTTCGTCGACGTCATGCTCAGGGGACTGACCCGGCAGGCAGTGCGGCGGCTCGGCGTCCGGGCCCTGGCGGCCGACGACGAGCAGGACCTGCGGGCCGAGCTGGCCGCCCAGCCGGCCATCCGCCGGGCGCTGGACATGCTCTGGCCGGAGCTGACGCCGGAGCAGCTGCTCGCCCTGCTGTACTCGGAACCGCGGCGGCTCGACCTCACCGAGGACGAGCGCGCCGCCGTGGCCCGCCGTGGCAGCCCTGCGGGGTGGACCGTAGCCGACGTGCCGTTGCTCGACGAGCTAGCCGAGCTGCTGGGCGAAACCGACGCGGCCAGGCGGGTGGCGACCCGGCGGCAGGCCGAGCAGCAGGCCGGGCGCGATGAGGCGCTCGAGTACGCAGCGGAGATCGTGGACAGTCTGAAGGAGGCCGACGCCATCGTCGTGCCCGTCCTGGAGGTCGAGACGTTCACAGAATGGATCGCCGACCGGAACGCCGGCGACGACGGCCCCCGCGGTTCGCTGGCTGAGCGGGCGCTGGCCGACCGTCAGTGGGCCTACGGGCACGTCATCGTGGACGAGGCGCAGGAGCTGTCCGCCATGGCCTGGCGGATGCTGATCCGCCGCTGCCCGACCCGCTCGATGACCGTTGTCGGTGACCTGAACCAGACCGGCGCGGCTGGCGGTGCCGGCAGCTGGGCCCAGGTGCTCGACCCGGTGGCGCCCGGGCGCTGGCGGACCGCGAAGCTCACGGTGAACTACCGCACCCCTGGGCCGGCGATGGAACTGGCCGCCTCGCTCCTGCCACCGGGTGCGCAGCCGCCGGTCTCCGTCCGCGACACAGGCGAGGCGCCCTGGTGCGCGCCGGACGAAGGCGGTCTCGCCGCCCTGATCGCGCGTGAGGCCGAGCTGGCCTCAGACGGCCGGGTCGCCGTGATCGCCGCGCCCGCACGGATCGCCCGGACCGCCGCCGCAGTCGGCGTCAGCCCCGGACCGGACCTGGACGCGCACGTGACCGTGATCACCCCTGAGCTCGCCAAGGGGCTCGAGTTCGACTCCGTGGTAGTCATCGACCCGGACGGGATCGAGCAGGCGTCGCCGCGCGGCCGCGCCGACCTGTACGTGGCGCTGACCCGAACCACCCGGCGGCTCGGGCTCGTCCTTACCGGCGACATGCCGCCCTGGCTGGCGGCGGCGACGGGGAGTCAGCCCGTGCCGGTTTTGCGCGCCCGGACGGCTAGCACGGTCGGGAGTGGCTCGCCCCCTTCGGCGAACCGCTCGGGCGCCAGTCCTGCGTCGAGGAACGCGTGCAGCAGTCCAGGCAGCGGCACGTGAGTGGCACCGACCTTGTCGCGTATCCCCTGGTCGGTATACGAGGCCTTTGTCCAGTGACTGTCGAGGTAGCCGGGCCGGATGATGACCGCTTCCCGGTCGCTGTGGTCGGCGAACCCGCCGCAGAAGCAAGGGTGGACGCCGATGTGCACGAACAGCCCGCCGGGTCGCAGCACCCTGGCGGCCTCGCGCAGCACGGCCGGGTACTCGGGCATGTCGGTGTGCACCATGATCGAGGTCACGGCTCCCACGCCGCCGTCAGAAACTGGCAGCCGGAGCGCGTCGGCGCGGGCGATGGGCAGTCGCCCCGCTGCGTGCTTGAGCATCGCAGCCGACACGTCGACGCCGACCGGAGTCCAGCCCAGGTCGCGCACCTCGGCTGCCCACGCTCCCGTGCCGCACCCGATCTCCAGGCACGGGCCGGCCCCGGTTCCCAGCAGGCTCCGCAGTGCCGCAGCGATGCCGAGCGGATCCGTGCCCGGCTGCGTCCTGGCCATGAACTCCTGCTCATACCAGTCGGCGATCTGGTCATAAGCCGCCGTCGGCGCCATCACGTACTCCTCCGGTCCCGCGTACCTCACGACCTACGCTAGGTCGGCTCCGCCGCGGGCGGGAGCAGTGCAGCCGACGCTCTAAGCGAACTCGGGTCTTCACCTCTGTCCATTAGCGGCGGTGCCGTTCGTCGTGGATACGACCGCCCGGCCGGCAGCGGAGCGCCGGGCACTCCAACGTGGAGGTACGCGATGACAGAGGCAGCCGGAGCCAGGGTGGATGTCGAGATTGTCGTGGGCAAGGACCAGGGCGCGATGTGGGACTTGGTGACCGACGTGGCGAGGATCGGCGACTTCAGCCCCGAGTGCGTCGGAGCAGCCTGGCTCGATGGCTCGACGCCGGAGCCTGGAGGGCGGTTCGAGGGTCGCAACGAGTTCTCAGGCGGCTTCAGGTCCACGGTGACGTGCGTGGTGACGGAGGCGCACCGCCCGGACGTCTTCGAGTGGATCGTTCTCGACCCAAGCGAACTGCCCGAGCGCCCGGGCTCGATCTGGCGCTACGAACTGGAACCGGGCGACGCACCCGGCCAGACGAAGGTGGCACACCGGTTCGTCCACGGCCCCGGCGTGACCGGCCTGAGCGAGGGCATGCGGGAAAACCCGAGCGAGGCCGCCGCTATCCTGCAGGGGCGCCTGGACATGCTGCGCAAGCACATGACCCAGACCATCGAGGGCATGGCAAGAAGCTGACGCGGCCCGGCCTCCGCACCGATCAGATGGCGCCGAACAACCGGTCGCCGGCGTCGCCCAGGCCGGGCACGATATAGCCCCGCTCGTTCAGCCGGGCGTCGATTGCCGCCGTGACCACCCGGATCGGCACCGGAACTTCTTCCGCCGGGAACGCCGCCGCTATCCGGGCCAGGCCTTCAGGGGCCGCGAGCAGGCAGATG
>JASHUG010000367.1 GCA_030040155.1 Streptosporangiaceae bacterium
GCGTTCGCTGACAATCAGGAATCGCTTGCCCTTTCCCGCGTGGCGGGAGACAACTACCGCGTTGCCATCACGCTGGCTAACCTCGGCGTCTACGAGCTTGCCGCGGGAGAGCTCGGGGCGGCCCGTGCGCACCTTCAGGAGGCCAGGGCGATCGCTGACAATTTTGGCTACCTGAGCATGTCCGTCGGCTTGGCGCAGAACCTGGGTCTTGTCGAACTCGCAGATGCCAGTCCGCGCGCCGCCCGCATCCTCTTCCTCAACAGCCTGGACACGGCTCGCAGCACGGGAGTCAAGTCGTCTTACTTTAATGCCGCTCTCCTCGGCCTGGCCCTGTCCTTCGGCGCCGACGGCGACCCCGCGGTCGCCGCTACGCTGCATGGCGTCGCCGACGAACACTACGAGCGGGCCGGACGGGTTTTCGAGGCCGCCGAGGCGGGCCTGCGCGATCGCGATCATGCCCAGTTGCGCGCCAGGCTGGGCGATGACGCCTTCGAGGTTGCCTATCGGCACGGCCGTACGCTCAGCGACGCCGACACCGTCGCGCTGGCGACGACGGCCGAGTCCGATCCCCGGCTTAACCGTGCCGCTGCCGGTCAGGCGAAGGCAGGCGGTTCAGCGAGACTCCTGTCCCAGCGAGAGCGCGAGATCGTCGCGCTGCTCGCGGGGGGAGCGACCGACGCCCAGATCGCCGAGTGCTTGTTCGTATCAGTGAACACGGTGCGATCACACCTGGAGCGAATCCGGGACAAGACCGGTGCGCGCCGCCGCGCAGAGCTGGTCCGGTACGCCATCCAGACCGACATCGAACCCGCCGCTCCCTCAGCCTGAGATCCGGCCTCGCCCGGCCGTGAATGGGCCGTTCGGCCCACACCTGACGCGGTCAATAGCGGCGCGCGGCCCCTGCCGTCAGGCCCGCCCGGGCCCCACACTGGCCTCACGGCTACGCCAACTAGGTACAGCCAGGAAAGGAAGTCCGGTGCACCCAACCGCGATCACTGCAGTGCTCATCGTTGCCTGTCTCGGGATGGGCATGGTCTTGCCCGTGCCGTACCGGTTTATCACCGGGCACCGCCGGCGGAAGGCCAACCGGCACCTCACGCGCGCGTGCGCCGCAGTATCGGCCGGCGTTGTGCTCGGCGCTGTGGGAGCAACCGCGGACAGCGCTTCGGCCACAGCCGCGCGGGCCCAGACAGCGAGCGTGACCGAGGCCGGGATGGCACTCGCGGCGCCGAGGCCAGGCACCCAGCTGTGGCTGGAACGCTATAGCAATCCCGGCAACGGCGGCGCCACGTCAGTGGCGGCCAGCCCGAACGGGAAGACGGTGTTCGTCACTGGATATGTCACGGCAGGCAGCTTGGAGGACTATGCCACGGTGGCCTACAACGCCGTCACCGGCGCCCGTCTGTGGGCGGTGCGCTATACCGACCCCGGCCACACCATCGACAGGGGATATTCGGTGGTGGTCAGCCCCAACGGGAAGACGGTGTTTGTCACCGGGACCAGCCTGAGCGCCGGCCCTGAAGAGCACTACGCCACGATTGCCTACAACGCCGCCACCGGCGCGCAGCGGTGGGCGGAACGCTACACCGGCGTCGACACCTACTACGCGCCTTCGGCGGCGGTCAGCCCGAACGGGAGCACGGTGTTCATCACCGGGACGAGCACGGGCGGCGGCGACTACGCCACGGTGGCCTACAACGCCGTCACCGGCCACCAGCGGTGGGCCAAGCTCTACGCGGGCCTGCCCAAAGAGCAAGCCAATTTCGCCCACGCGGTCGCCGTCAGCCATGGCGGAACGACGGTGTTCGTGACCGGGGAAAGCCTCGGAACCAACAGTGGCTATGACTACGCCACGGTCGCCTACAACGCCACCACCGGCCGCCAGCTCTGGGCCGAGCGCTACAACGGCGCTAAAGGAGGCGAGCGCGGCGCGAACTCGGTAGCGGTCAGCCCGGACGGGAGGACGGTATTCGTCACCGGGTCCACCGCGATCCTGGTCAAGGACTCAGACCAGTACGACTACGCCACGGTCGCCTACAACGCCGCGACCGGTCGCCAACTGTGGGCTGAGCGCTACCACGGCCGCGGCAGCGGCGCCGGCCAGGCCGACTCGGTGAAAGTCAGCCCGAGCGGGAAGAAGGTGTTCGTCACCGGGTACACCGATGCGACCAGCACCTCGGCCGGCTACGAGTACACGACGATCGGCTACAGCGCCGCCACCGGTGCCCGGCAGTGGGTGAAGACCTACAACGGCCCCGCTAAGTACACCTCCCAGGCTTACTCGCTGGCCGTCAGCCCGAGCGGGACCGAGGTGTACGTCACCGGGTATAGCTATGGCTGCATCTGCGGCGGCGAGGACTACGCCACTGTCGCCTACGACGCCGCCACCGGCACCCAGCAGTGGGTGCAGCGCTACGACGGGGCCGGGCGCGGCGGAAGCCAGGCTGTTTCGGTGGCCGTCAGCCCCACCGCGGGGACGGTGTTCATCACCGGCTACAGCCTCGATGTCGGCTTCGACTACGCCACGGTCGCCTACCGGGGCTGACTGTCAGCTCCCGTGTT
>JASHUG010000368.1 GCA_030040155.1 Streptosporangiaceae bacterium
GCTCCGGCCACCGTCGTTTTCCCCGTGCCACCCTTGCCGGTCACGACGTGCAGCCGCACGCCATCCCAGTCGGTGTCACGTGTGGTCACGATTGGAGGTTATCCGCGCCAGGCCGGAGACCGGGCCCTGGGCATCACGGGAGCGTGCTAAGGCGTGGCCGGACTGAGACCTCCGTCACTATCACCCTCTAGGTGTTCTCACTACGCTGGGAAGCATAGGAAGCGGCTTAGGGCCGAAAGGGATGGTTTCTCATGGTGGAAGCCGTAATCATCATCGTGGTCGTCCTGGCGGTGCTTGGCGCGATCACCGTGGCGCGCTCGGTGAAGGTGGTTCAGCAGTACGAGCAGGCGATCATCTTCCGATTCGGCAAGGTGCTGTCGGCGCCGCGCGGCGCCGGACTGACCGTGATCAGGCCATTCGGCGACCGTATCCAAAAGGTCAACATGCAGATCGTGGCCATGGCCGTGCCCGCCCAGGAGGGCATCACAAGGGACAACGTCAGCGTCCGGGTGGACGCGGTGGTCTACTTCAGGGTCGTGGATCCGGTCAAGGCGACCATTAACGTCCAGAACTACCTATTTGCCATCTCCCAGCAGGCCCAGACCTCGCTGCGTTCGATCATCGGCCAGTCCGAGATGGACCAGCTGCTGGCCGAGCGCGACTCCGTGAACCGGGAACTGCGCCGGATCATCGACGAGCCGACCGAGGGCCCGTGGGGCATCAGGGTCGAGCGAGTCGAGATCAAGGACGTCTCGCTGCCGGAGGGCATGAAGCGGTCGATGTCGAGGCAGGCCGAGGCTGAGCGCGAGCGGCGAGCGAGGATCATCACGGCTGACGGTGAGTTCCAGGCCTCCAAGCGCCTGGCCGCGGCGGCCAACGTCATGTCCCGCGACCCGGCCGCCCTGCAGCTGCGCCTCCTGCAGACCGTCGTCGAGGTGGCAGCCGAGCGGAACAGCACTCTGGTCATGCCGATCCCGGTGGAGCTCCTGCGGTTCTTCGACAAGTTCACCCCGACGTCGGGTAACACCGGCCTGGAGTCCCTCGAAGAGGAGGGCGACAAGGAAGTCGCCCAGGTGGAGTCACAGCTCGCCAACCCGGCCGAAGTGCCGCTCGAAATCCCCGATGTGGCGCAGATTCCCGAGCTCACCGCGGCCCAGAAGGGCGAGCGCCCCGAGGCGGGGGAGCATCCGGTAGCCGAGCCCGCTGAAGCGGGGCACAACGGGTCGGGTGCCGCCGGGTCAGCGCCGGCTGCCGCGCCGCTGCCAGACGCCACGACCGAGACCGGCGCCGACCGCCAGCCGGCACCGCCGCCAGCCAGCAGTTAGCACCACCAACCACCCGGCCGGCAGTTGGTCTTGACGCCGGCCGGGAGTTGGCCTTGACGCCGGCCGGCGGTGCCGTGCGTGCTGCGGTCGGTCGGCGGTGCTGTGCGTGCTGCGGCCGGCCGTGCGGGTGCAACCTCCGCCGTGCAACAACCTTTGCCGCCCACCGGGGCGGCGCCGCGCGTTGCACTAGGGTTCCGCTATGGCGAAATGGGAGTACGCAACGGTGCCGCTGCTCGTGCACGCCACGAAGCAGATCTTGGACAACTGGGGTGATGACGGCTGGGAGCTGGTGACGGTCGTGCCAGGGCCCAACCCCGAACAGCTTGTCGCCTACATGAAGCGAGTCAAGGAATGACCGACTCGGACAGCGAGCGCCAGTCACCGGAGGAAAGGCTCGCCGCGCTCGGCCTCATCCTGCCCGAGGTCGTGCCGCCGGTGGCCGCGTACGTACCCGCTGTGCGCTCAGGCAACATGGTCTATACCGCCGGTCAGATACCGGTCGTCGCGGGCCAACTCGTCGCGACCGGAAAGGTTGGCGCCGCGGTCGGAGCGGCCGAGGCAAGCGCGCTGGCGCGTACGTGCGCGCTGAACGCACTCGCGGCGGCCGCGTCGGTTGCGGGCGGACTCTCGGGCATACGGCGGATCGTGAAGGTGACCGGGTTCGTCGCCAGCGCCCCGGAATTCACCGGCCAGGCGCAGGTGGTCAACGGCGCCAGCGAGCTGCTACTGGAGATCTTCGGGGAGGCCGGGCGGCACGCACGGAGCGCCGTGGGCACCGCGGTGCTGCCGCTGGACGCGCCGGTCGAAGTCGAGCTGATTGCCGAGGTCAGGGACTGAGCCCCGGCGCGCGCGGGGACCGGCCGGAAAGCGAGTCTGCATCGTTCCAGCTTCCGCCGCAGGTCGCAGACCGGGCCCGCGAGTTCATCACAGGCAATCAGCAGCCTGCGGAGCCCAGGGACGCCGCGACCGTGATGCTCCTGCGGCAAGGCGCCGGAAGCGGACTCGCCGGTAACGGACTTCAGGTCTACATGCTGCGCCGCAAGCCGTCGATGGCGTTCGCCCCCGGAGCGATGGTCTTTCCCGGCGGTTCGGTGGATCGCAGGGATGCCGACGAGCGGGTCGCCTGGACGGGACCGGCTGCGGCGCAGTGGGGCCGTATCTTCGACGCACCGCCCGACCTGGCCAGGGCCCTGGTGTGCGCGGCCGTGCGGGAGACCTTCGAGGAGTCGGGCGTGCTGCTGGCTGGCGAGTCGCCCGAGTCGGTGGTCGCCGACACCACGAGCGAGGAATGGGAGGCAGATCGCCGCGCCCTGCTCGACCGCTCGATCTCGCTGGCCGAGCTGCTCGGCCGGCGCCGGCTGGTGCTGCGGGCAGACCTGCTCCGCGCGTGGTCGAGGTGGATCACGCCGGTGATCGAGCCGCGCCGCTTCGACACTCGCTTTTTCGCCGCGGCCCTGCCTGCCGGGCAGCGCACCAGGGACGTCGGCGGCGAGGCTTCGGCGGTGGCGTGGATCGCGCCGGCGGAGGCGCTGGCCGCCGGCCGCAGCGGGGAACTCGCGCTCATGCCGCCGACTATGGTGTCCCTCACGGAGCTGGCCGCCTGCGGGGACCTGGAGACTGTGCTGACCGGACCGCGCACGGTCGCGCCGATCATCCCCGAGGTGCAGCTGCGGGAGGGTGCGGTATGGCTGACGGTGCCCGGCATACGCGCGTACCCGGCGTGAGCGGGGTCCCGCGATGACTGCCGAGCCCGGCCACCAGCCCACTGGGCCGATCGACGGGTCGGGCACGAGCCGGGCGTTCTGCGTGCTTGCCCCCAACCCGTCGATCATGACCCTGGACGGCACCAACACCTGGCTGATCTCCGAGCCAGGCAGCCCCGCGGTCGTCGTCGTGGATCCCGGCCCTGATGACGAATCTCACCTTCAGAGAGTGCGAACCGTGGTGGCAGGACGCGACCAGCGGATTGCCACGATCGTGCTGACGCACCGGCATGAGGATCACTCGGGCGGGGCTCGCCGGCTGGCCGGGCTGACCGGCGCGCCGGTCTTGGCTGTCGATCCGGCCCAACGTCTCGGCAGCGAGGGCCTGGCCCCCGGTGACGTGCTGACAGATGGCGGCTGCGAGCTGCGGGTCATCGCGACGCCCGGCCACACCTCGGACTCGGTCAGCCTCCAGGTTCCAGCCGATGGCGCCGTGCTGACCGGCGATACCGTGCTTGGCCGCGGCACCACGGTGATCGGCACAGACGGGGACCTGGCCGATTACCTCGACTCGGTCCGTCGGCTGCGAGCGCTGGCCGAAGAGACGAGCCTGCGGGCCCTGCTGCCCGGTCACGGCCCGATGCTGCCGGACGTGCTGGGGACGCTCGACTACTACCTCGCGCACCGGGCCGAGCGGCTGGCCGAGGTGCAGGCCGCGCTCGCCGCGGGGGACCGAACCCTCGCGCAGGTCGTCGCCAGGGTTTACACCGACGTCGACCCGGCGCTGTGGCCATTCGCGGAGTGGTCGGTCCGCGCTCAGCTCGAGTACCTGCGAGGACAGGGCGAACTGCCCGACGCGCAGGCCTGAGGCCACGAAGGCCCAAGCGCGGTTACCTGGCTCGCTTGCGGAGGCGGTCAGGATCGTGGATGAGCACCGACTTGGCCGCGAGCTGAATCCAGCCGCGGGCGGCGAAGTCGGCCAGCGCCTTGTTCACGGTCTCGCGCGAGGCTCCGACCAGCTGGGCGAGTTCCTCCTGCGTCAGGTCGTGGTTGACCTGGATGCCTTCCGGCGTCTGCACGCCGAATCGCTCAGCCAGGTCAAGGAGCGCCTTGGCCACCCGGCCGGGCACATCCGTGAAGACCAGGTCGGCCTTGACCTCGTTGATCCGCCGCAGCCGCTGGGCCAGCGCCTGGAGCAGGTGCATGGCGACGTCGGGCCTGGTGGCGAGGAAGGTCCGCATGTCGTCGTGGGCAAGACCGGCCAGCTCCGCCGCGGTGATCGCGGTCGCGCTTGAGGTCCTCGGTATCGGGTCGAACAGGGACAGCTCCCCGAACATCTCGCCGGGCCCGTGCACGCTCAGCAGGTTCTCTCGTCCGTCCGGCGCTGCCTTGGTCAGCTTGATCTTTCCCGACAGGATGATGTACAGCCGGTCACCCTTGTCGCCCTCGGAGAAAAGGCGCTCACCACGGTCGAGCCTGACCACGAGGACCTTCGACCGCAGGGCCTGCGCATC
>JASHUG010000369.1 GCA_030040155.1 Streptosporangiaceae bacterium
GGGCGAGGTCGACCTGACGGCCGCGTTGGCGGTCCCGCCCGCTCGGGCTGGCCAGGAACGCCGCGTGCGCCCAGCCCCGGCGAGCAGCGCTCCTGCTAGCACAGCCCGCGCCACCGGTCAGCGCGGAGCCAGGCCCCACGGCCCGGAGGCCGACGAGAGTGCCGACGAGAGTGCCGACGCGAAGGCCGAGCTGGCACGGGCGGCCGTCGCCGAGGCCGAGGCGGCCGTGCGGGCCGCTGGAGCGGCCGCGGCGGAAGCCGAGGCCAGGGTCGCCAGCCTGGTCGAGCAGCGCCAGTTTCTGCGGCGCCGGATCGAGCACCTGCAAGGTGAGCTTGATCAAGCCACGTCGCAGAGCGCTCAGCTGGCCCGCGACGCTAAACAGGCGCAGCGCGACCACGATATTGCCGCCAGGAAGCTGACAGCGGCACAGCGGCAACTCGCTAAGGCAAGGGAACGGGCCGGGTCCGCATGACTGTCGCCCGCCCGGCGCGCGCGATCCCGCGCCGGCCGCTTAGTGCTGGCGCATCGCGTACCTGCGGCGCAGCCCGACCAGACCTGTCATCACGCCGGCCCCGGCCAGCGCAAGGCCGGCGGTCGCCAGGCCAGTGTTCGTTTCGGTCGAGGTCGTGCCGTCGCCGGTCGGCACGCCTACTCCGCGCCTCGGCAGCGCGGTGACCGTCAGCGTGGCCGTCGCCGAGCTGCCGTCGGAGCAGTCAATGCTGACCGAGTAAGTGTCAGGCCGAATGTTGCGCGGCAGCGTGACCGTCGCGCTGAAGACGCCGGCACCGGATTCTTTGTCCATCGGAATTTGCCCCGGCAGGCCCAGCGTCTCGCCGAGCAACGTCGCCGACGCTGTGTCCAGGCTTGCGCAGAACACCTGGAAGGTGACCGAGGTGCCGGGAGTGGCGCTGCTTGGATCAACCGACCCGGTCGCACCGCCGCCAGGGGAGTCCGTCGCGGCGGCCGCTGCCGGCCAGGCGGTGGCGATGACGAGCGATCCAGCACCTGCCGCGGCGGAGCCCAGCAAAAGTGCACTAAACCCAGCCGAAACGGCAAGCCGCCTGATGAGGCGCATTGACGTCCTCCCCCGAAGACCGCTTAGCACCACGAAAAGGCACCCGCCGACAGCGGATGGCGGCAGGCGCAAGACTGACGATTCCCCCGTATGGCGAGGCAGGAATACCCGGCGGCCTGCCGGGCAAACGCCAGCCAGGCAGGCATGGCAGGATCGGCTGCATGCTGCGATGGCTGACCGCCGGGGAGTCCCACGGGCGTGCCCTGGTGGCGGTATGCGAGGGCATCCCGGCCGGGGTTGAGGTCACCACGCTCGACTTGGCCCGGGCCCTGGCCCGGCGCCGGGCAGGCTATGGGCGCGGCGCCCGAATGAAGTTCGAGCAGGACGAGGTCGAGCTGACCGGCGGCGTCAGGCATGGCCTGACCCTCGGCGGCCCGATCGCGATCCGGATTGGCAACACCGAATGGCCGAAATGGGAGACGGTCATGTCGGCCGATCCGGTAGCCGAGGACATCCTGGCGGCACAGGCCCGCAACGCACCGCTGACCCGCCCCCGGCCGGGCCACGCTGACCTGGCCGGCATGCAGAAGTACGGTCACGACGAGGCCAGGGCCGTGCTGGAGCGCGCGAGCGCGAGAGAGACCGCGGCCAGGGTCGCCCTCGGCGAGGTCGCGCGGCGGCTGCTGCGCCAGGTACTGGGCGCCGAGATCGTGAGCCACGTGGTCGCGCTCGGAACTGTCACCGCACCCGACGGGCCGGCGCCGGGACCTGAGGACCTCGCAGCGATCGACGCCGATCCGGTCCGCTGCCTCGATCAGGCTGCCAGCGCGGCCATGCAGGCCGAGGTCGACACAGCGCGGATGGACGGGGACACCCTGGGCGGGGTCATCGAGGTCGTCGTTCACGGCCTGCCGCCCGGCCTGGGCAGTCACGTGCACTGGGACCGTCGGCTTGACGGCCGCCTGGCAGGCGCGCTGATGAGCATCCAGGCCATCAAGGGCGTCGAGGTCGGAGACGGCTTCCTGACCGCAGCGCGGCGCGGCTCGGCGGCTCATGACGAGATCGAGGGCGGTGCTGACGGCATCCGGCGGCGCACCAACCGGGCGGGCGGCATCGAGGGCGGCATGAGCACCGGCGAGCCCGTCCGGCTGCGGGCGGCGATGAAGCCGATCTCGACGGTGCCCCGCGCGCTCGAGACCGTCGACGTCCGGACCGGCGAGCCGGCCAAGGCGATCAACCAGCGGAGCGACGTGACCGCCGTCCCGGCCGCCGGAGTAGTGGCCGAGGCTATGGCGGCGCTGGTGCTGGCCGATGCCGCCCTGGAGAAGTTCGGCGGCGACAGCGTCGCCGAAACCGCCCGCAACGCGGACGGCTACCTGAAGGCGCTGGTGATCCGGTGACTACGAGCGGACCCGAGCAGAACGGACACCCCTCGTTCCCGCTTGTCATCCTGATCGGACCGCCGGGCGCCGGCAAGACGACGGTTGGCACCGAGCTGGCAGCGCGTCTCGGCGTGAGCTTCGCCGACACCGACGCGAGCATCGAGGCGGCGGCCGGCAAGCCGGTCGGCGACATCTTCATCGAGGACGGCGAAGCCGCGTTCCGCGAGCTTGAGCGGACCGCGGTGGCGGCCGCGATCCAGGGGCAGGACGGCGTCGTCGGGCTCGGCGGCGGCGCCGTGATGGATCCCGGCACGCAGCAGCGGCTCGCGGGCCGGCCGGTCGTGTATCTGCAGACGAGCTTTCCCGAACTGGCCAAGCG
>JASHUG010000370.1 GCA_030040155.1 Streptosporangiaceae bacterium
GGCGGCACCCTGTACATGCTCGGGACGGGCGACATCGATTACATGGACCCGAACATCTCCTATTACACGGTGGGCTACGAGAACCTGCGGATGTGGAACCGCCCGCTGATGAACTACCCGGCGATCGCGGGCAAGACCACCGACCTGGAGCCCGACCTCGCCCAGGCACCGCCGGTGGTAAGCGATGGCGGCCTGGAGTACAGCTTCACCATCCGCAAGGGCGTGGACTGGAACACCTCGCCGCCCCGGCAGGTCGTGGCGGCGGACGTGGTCCGCGGCCTCGAACGTGCCTGCAACCCGGTCAAGCCGTCGGGGGCGCTGCCCGACTACGAGCCGCTGATCGTCGGGATGACCTCGTTCTGCACCGCGTTCGAGAAGGTATCGCCGACCATCTCGGCGATCGACTCCTTCATCAAGACGCACTCCATCGCCGGCGCCTACGTGGACCCGAGCAACCCGCTGACGGTGGTCTTCAAGCTGACCCATCCGGCCACGTACTTCCCCGCCCTGACGACCCTGGGCGGTCTGCTGCCGGCGCCGGTCGAGTACCTGAACTACCTGCCGGCCAGCGCGCAACTGGCCCAGCACACGATCTCGGACGGGCCGTACGAGGTCCAGTCGTATGTGCCGGGCCGGAGCATCGTCTACGTGCGCAACCCGGTCTGGAAGGCATCGACCGACCCGATCATCAAGGCCTACGTCAACAAGATCGTGGTCAACGAGACCGTCAGCCCGCAGACGGTGCAGGAAGAGCTGCAGGCCAACTCGCCGACCGCCGACCTGTACTGGGGTGACACCCAGGTACCGGCGGCCGACGTCCCCGCGCTGACCGCATCGCACAACCCGGGCCTGATCCTCGGCCCGACCGACGGCCTTGACCCGTTCCTCATCTTCAACTTCGCCGACCCGAACGAGGGCGGCGCGATGAAGGATCTGGCGGTACGGCAGGCCATCTCCTACGCGATCGACCGCGCGGCGCTCATCCAGGACGCTGGCGGCGGCGTGCTCGCGGCGACGCAGACCCAGGTGCTTCCAGCCGACGCGCTCGGGTACACGAACTTCACCGACTACGCCTACGACCCGGCCAAGGCCAAGGCTGCGCTGAGCGGCAAGCACTACACGTTCAAGCTGCTCTACCAGGCCGGCGACCCGGTGCAGGCGAAGATCTTCCAGACCATCCAGTACGACCTGTCCCAGGTCGGCGTCACCGTCACCGGCGTGGGCGTCCCGACGGCCGACATCTACACCAAGTACCTGTTCGTGCCCAGTGACGCGAAGACCGGGGTCTGGGACATGGCCCTCGACCAGTGGTACCCGGACTGGTACGGCAACAACGCGGTCAACTACTTCTACCCGATCTTCGACACCGCCTCGGAGGCGCCGGCCGGAGCCAACATGAACCTGTTCTCCAACGCTCAGGTGGACAAGCTGATCGCGGCCGGCTCGGACGCGACCAGCACCAGCGTGGCGGCGGCCGACTGGACGGCGGCTGACAAACTGATCATGAGTCAGGCGGCCATCTTCCCGATCGACACGGTGACGTTCGCCACCTTCCATTCCAGCGACGTCCACAACGCGGTGTTCGTCCCGGTGATTCAGGCGATCGATCCGACGAACGTCTGGCTCTCGAGCTAAACCTCGCGATGACCAGGGCACGCGGCTTGCGCGCAAGCCGCGTGCCCTGGCGCTCAAACTGACGGGATTTCAACTTGCCGCTGTTCGAAGTGGACAACCTCTGGGTCCGCTTTCATACACCCGACGGTGTGGTACAAGCGGTCCGCGGGGTGTCCTTTGCTGTTGAACCCGGCGAGACGCTCGGCATCGTCGGGGAGTCGGGCTCCGGCAAGACCCTGGCCACCCAGGCCGCCTTCGGCCTGGCCGCCGGGGCGCGGGTTGAGGGCCGGGCCGTGTTCGACCGGCGGGACCTGCTGGAGATGACAGTCAGGGACCGGCGGGAGATCCTCGGATCGCAAGTCGGGATGGTCTTCCAGAATCCGCTGTCCAGCCTTCACCCCATGTACCGGGTTGGCTGGCAGCTCAGCGAGGCCATCCGCATCCACGACCGGTCCATGTCCAGGCGCGCCGCTCATGCGCGGGTCGTGGAACTTCTCAGCCTGGTCGGGATCCCGCAGCCCGAGCGGCGGATAGACGACTTTCCGCATCAGTTCTCGGGCGGCATGCGCCAGCGGGCGATGATTGCCATGGCAATCGCCCTCGGTCCCGCGCTGCTGATCGCGGACGAGCCCACCACCGCCGTCGACGTCACGATCCAGGCGCAGATCCTTCAGGTGCTGAAGCAGCTGAAAGAAGAGCTCGGCATCGCGATCGTGATGATCACCCACGACCTCGGTGTGATCGCCCAGCTCGCCGACCGGGTGGTGGTGCTCTACGCCGGGAAGGTGATGGAGCAGGGATCAGTTCGCGACCTGTTCTACGAGCACCATCATCCCTACACCGAAGGCCTGCTCCGGTCGCTGCCCGCGGCTGAGACCGAGCGGGGCCAGCTTGTCCCCATTGAGGGCCAGCCTCCGAGCCCGATAGATCCGCCGCCCGGCTGCCCCTTCGCTCCTCGTTGCCGCTACCGCATGGACAGGTGCGTCGTTGAGCAACCCAGGCTCGAGCCCGTAGGCGGACATCGGGGCCACGACTCGGCGTGCTTCCTGCCGAAGGACCGCAGGCCCAGCGACGACCGGATCGCGGTGGAGGCTGCGAAGGGGGACGACAGTGGGTGACAGCACGGACCAGGTACTCAGCCCACGCGAGGGGACTGCGGCGGTTATTGACCATCAGGAGCGGGTCGACGAGCCCCTCCTGCGCCTGCACGACGTGGTGAAGCACTTCCCGGTCCGATCAGGTGCCCGGCTCGGGCGTCATGGCCGGGAGGTCGTGCGCGCCGTCGATCATGTCAGCCTCGACCTGCAGCGGGGAGAGACGCTCGGGCTGGTCGGCGAGACCGGCTGCGGAAAATCGACGCTCGGTCGCGTTGCGCTCCGCCTCCTCGATCTCACGTCCGGCAGCGTGAACTTCGACGGCACCGACCTGTCGAGACTCTCGGACCGGCGGCTGCTGCCCTACCGGCGGCAGATGCAGATGATCTTCCAGGACCCTTATGGCTCGCTGAACGGGCGGCGGCGCGTCGGCTCGATCATCGGCGACCCCTTCGCCATCCACGGTGTCGAGTCGCGGTCCGCGCGACGCCAGTCGGTCCAGGAGCTCATGGAACTCGTCGGGCTGAACCCCGAGCACTACAACCGGTTCCCGGCCGAGTTTTCCGGCGGCCAGCGCCAGCGCATCGGTGTCGCGCGCGCACTGGCCCTGCATCCGAAGCTCATCGTCTGTGACGAGCCAGTCTCGGCCCTCGACGTCAGTATCCAGGCCCAGATCGTCAACCTGCTCGCCGGGCTGCAGCGCGAGTTCGGGCTCACGTATCTGTTCATCTCCCACGACCTCTCGGTGGTCCGCCATCTCTGCGACCGCATCGCGGTGATGTACCTGGGCCAGATCGTCGAGATCGGGCCGGTCAGCGAGGTCGCCGTTAACCCCCGGCACCCTTACACGGCTGCCCTGCTGTCGGCAGTTCCCGTGCCCGACCCCGACGCCGCCGCCCGCGCGACGCCGGTCGTGCTGACCGGGGACCTGCCGTCGCCCATCGACCCGCCGACCGGATGCCGGTTCCACCCGCGATGTCCGCGGGCGCAGGACCTATGCCGGGTCGAGGCTCCGGCCCTCCAGATTCGGCTTGGCCCGGACGCCGCGCACCTGGCCGCCTGTCACTTCCCGCTCGCGAACGGCGAGCGCCTCGACGGCGCGCAAGGCCCCTCCTCCGACCGGGCAACAGCCCTCCTGGTCGAGTCGTTGCGGCAGTCGGCGCAGGCGCTGGTCGGGGACCTGGACGCAGCTCCCCAGCTGCCTGCGGACCTGGCTTCCGAGGTCCTGAGTCCGGACGGTCAGGGCGCTGAGCCTCCCGACGCTGAGTCCGTGGTGCCCCTGCCGGGTGAGCCCGAGCCCGCGCCGGCCCGCAAGGTCCAGATGCGCAGCCCTTGGTCCCTGGCCTTCCAGCGACTGCGCCACGACCGGGCCTCTATCGTGTCCGCCGGAGTGATCCTGTCCATCGTCCTGTTCGCCATCCTCGCGCCGGTCATCGCCAGCCTGACCGGGCACGGAGTCCTCGAGCAGTTCCCGACCATCGGCCTGACCCCCGACGGCCTTCCCAAGGGACCATCAGCGACGTTCCTGCTCGGCACCGACGACCTCGGGCGGGACCTGCTGGTCCGTCTTGCCTACGGGGCGCAGATCTCGCTCATGGTCGGGGTCCTCGCCACCGCCCTTACCGTCTTTGTCGGTGCCATCGTCGGCCTGATCTCTGGCTACTTCAGCGGCCTGGTCGACACTGTCTTCGCCCGCGTCATGGACGTGATGCTGGCGATCCCGTTCCTGCTGTTCGCGATCTCGCTCGCCTCGGTGGTCTCGGTCACCCCGCTGCATTTCGGGCCGGTGACAATCGGACCGGGAATCTCCATCGTGGTGATCGTGATCGGTATCTTCAGCTGGGCGACGGTGGCCCGGATCGTACGGGGCCAGGTGATTGCGATCCGGAATCGGGAGTTTGTGGAGGCGGCTCGCGCGCTCGGGGCGCGCTCGTGGCGGATCATTCTTTTCGATGTTCTGCCCAATGTGATGCCGACGATCATCGTGTACACGACGCTGCTCATCCCGGTGAGCATCGTGAGCGAAGCCGCACTCTCTTACCTCGGCGTCGGAGTGCAGCCGCCTACCGCCGACTGGGGGCAGATGATCGCCGAGGCGCAGGGCTACTACCAGCAGGCGTGGTGGTTCCTGACCTTCCCGAGCGCGGCCCTGATCCTGACCACGCTCGCTTTCAACATTCTCGGGGACGGCATCCGCGATGCCATCGACCCCCGCGGGACCGACTTCCGGGGGTGATTGACAGATGATCCGTTTCCTCGCCCGCCGCATCGCCCTCGGGGTGCTGGTGATGTGGTGCGTCACGCTGGTGGTTTTTCTCATCTTCTACGTCGGCCCGGGAGCCGGAGACGTGGCCCGCGCGCTCGCTGGCCGGGAGGCGCCGCCGTCGACGGTCGCGCTCATCGCCCGCAATCTTCTGCTGGACCGGCCCTGGTACGTCCAGTACGGGCATTTTCTGTCCCAGTTGCTGCACGGAAACCTGGGCTACGACTACTACAACAGCGAGTCGGTCAACACGATCATCGCCCAGGCCTTCCCGGTCACGTTCTCGCTCATTATCGGGGCAGCGCCGCTCTGGCTCGCATTCGGAATTCTGTCCGGTGTCTACTCGGCCGTGCGACCCCGGTCTCTGGGCGACCGTACCTTCACCGGCGTCGCGCTCTTGTTCTACTCGACCCCGACCTTCGTGCTCGGCGTGCTGCTGATCCTCGTTCTCTATTACGAGCTGACGGTTCACGGCGTGTCCATTTTCCCTGCGCCGGGGTACGTCCCGTTCACGCAGAGCCCGTTGCAGTGGGCCCGTGCCCTCATCCTGCCCTGGCTGGCCCTTGCCCTGGTCCTCGCGGCCGCCTACACGCGGCTGACGCGTTCCTCGATGCTCGACGTTCTCGGCGAGGACTACGTCCGCACGGCCAGGGCCAAGGGCGTGCCCGAACGACGGGTCATCTTCCGGCATGCCTTGCGGGCCGCGCTGAACCCCATCGTGACGCAGGCGGGAATCGACATCGGCGTGCTGTTCGGAGGAGCGGTCATCACCGAGCAGGTTTTCGACCTCCCCGGTCTCGGGTGGGTCGCGGTCCATGCCATCCAGGAACAGGACCTGCCGGTCATCATCGGGGTCGTCGTCGTCGCCTCAGCCGGGGTGGTGGCGGCGAACCTCATCGTGGACATCCTCTACGCCGTCCTGGACCCCAGGGTTCGACTTCACTAACGTTCCCGCTCGCAGCTGTCGGGGCTCGGTGCACGCCTTTCGCGGTCACAACGACTGGTGCCGCGTCGCCGCGACTTTCCCGGCCACGGGCTGGATCTCGATACGCCGGACCAGTGCACCGCCGCCTGGCTCTCCGTTGCTGCTTACGGCTGAGCGGCCAGCTGGCCGGCGGGTGAGTGCAAGGCCGACGCCGGCGAGGATCAGTGTGAAGCCAAGGAGCTGGCCGAGGGGCGGCCAGTGCTGGCGGGCGAGGTAGACGTAGCCGTAGCCGGATATGGTCTCGACGTTGATCAGCAGTCCGGCGGTGCTGACCGGCAGCCGGGCGGAGGCGGTGTTCCACAGCCAGGTTCCACCCCAGGAGACAGCGACCCCGAGGACGGCAACGCCCGCCAGGAACATTGCGGCGTCGCGTCGGCTGACGGCTGGCCAGGTCGCGCGGCCCAGCAGGGTAACCGGGAGGAGGGCAGCGAAGGTGACGGCGAGAGTGGCGAGGCCCACAACGCTGGACCACGAGCCGGCCGGGATCTGAGGGCGGGCCGCGAGGAACCTCGCGTTGGCCAGGGCGTACCAGGTCCATAGCGCGACGGCGGCGACGGCAGCAGCCAGGCCAATGAGCCTGACGCCGAGCGGCGTGCCTGCGGCTGACCGCGTCCCGGTGAACTCCGCGACGTTGATGAGCGCCAGCCCGGCCAGGCTCAGGGCCGCCGGCAGGATCAGCTGCCGCCACGCCAGCGCCGGGACACGCCAGTTGCCGGCCACGGCTACGACGACGGGGATGGCTCCGATGACCGTGTCGGTGACCGGGGCGCCGATCTTCTGGATGCCGATGACAAGCAGCAGGTAATAGCCGACGTTGCCGGCGACAGCGAAGGCCAGCGCGGCCCGCCAGTGCTCCCGTGCGAGCCGCCACGCGGCCTGGCCTTCAAACAGGAGCAGCGCCAGCGACACTAACCCGTAAGCAAGGTAACGCCCGGCGGTGACGGCAGCCGCACTCCAGCCAGGAAGCAGCGTCGGAACCAGGAAGGCAAGCCCCCACACCAGGCCGGCTCCGGTACCCGCGAGCAGCCCGGGAGTGAGCCGCGACACGCGGGACATGGCCGCCTCCTCAAGGGTGGACCGCGCCATCAGCCCTACCGTAACATTATGTGTGTGAGTTACGCACATAATCGCACCGCGAATCTGCTGGGAGCGGCGGTGCTTGCGCTGAGCGACGAAATGAACGCAGCCACGGCCCGAGCCGCCGGGCAGGCCGG
>JASHUG010000371.1 GCA_030040155.1 Streptosporangiaceae bacterium
CTTGGGCCAGATCTCATAGCATGCGCGTGAAAGGCAGCGGTGCAGCCAGCCCCGCAGTTCGTAGCGGCGACACAGGGGTGGGGGCCGGCAGGCATGCAGGAATCATCGGGCTCGCCCATACCCAGCGCCCGGCCAAGGGCGAAGTGGGGCACGATCACGCGAGAACACCTCGTGGAGGCCGCCACCGAGGAGGTCGCGGCCGGCCGGTACAAACAACTGACGATCCGGAGCCTGGCCGCACAGCTCGGCGTCGCGCCCATGACGTTGTACCGACATGTCCGCGACAAGGAGGACCTGCTCGGCGACGTCGTCGACCGGCTACTGGCGCGGTCGTGGGAGCCTGTAACACCGACCACCGACACCTGGGCATGGGTCGTGGAGGCCGCCGACCGGCTGCGGCGGTTCCTGGTGGAACATCCGGCCGCGCTGCACGTGTTCCTGTCTCACCCGGTCACATCGCCGACCGCGATGGCCCGGCTGACCGCGATGCTGAAAGTCCTGCAGGAAGGCGGCCTGGACGAGTCATCGGCACGCGAGGTCTATCTGGCTGTGCACACGTACACGCTGGGTTTCGCCGCGCTCGAGGCGTCACGCGCCCGCTGGCTGGCCGACTACCCGCAGCCCGAAGATCCGGACACGTTCTGGCTCGCGTCGATGACCGGCCCGCAGCAGTTCGCCGACGGGCTGAGGGCGCTGATCGCCGGCGGCCCCCAGCCGCGCACGTAGCGCGGGCCGGGCCAAGCAGCGCAGGCTGCCCGCCTCAGGGCGTCTCGGCGAGCGCTATGGCCTCGTCGACCTCAGCCGTGCGGGCCGCTACCTCGGCCGCGTACTTCTGCTCGTCGATCTTCTCGGCGAGTTCCTCATCGCCCCGCATGAGCTGCTCGAGGTCGGTGTCGGCGGCCTCGATCACGCCGAGGTCGGCGTAGGCGTGCTGCACCTTCTCGCCCCATAGGCCGATGTCACGGACGCACGGCACGATCCGGGAGAACAGCAGCGTCCTGAACGCCTGCTGCACCGGCGACTGATCGGTGAAGGCCACGCACTCCTCCACGTCGAAGCCCATCCGCTCCCACACCTCGCGGCCGGTGAACCGGTTGCGCATGAGGTAGCAGCCCTCGACGACGAACTCCTCCCGGTCGGCCCGCTCGGCCTCGGTCAGCTCCTTGTAGTAGTCGCGCAGCGCCAGCCGCCCGAAGGCGACGTGCCGGGCCTCGTCCTGCATCACGTAGGCGAGCAGCTGGGTGACCAGGTCGTTGTTGGACAGGTCCCGGTGCACGCCGAACGCCGCCAGCGCGAGGCCCTCGATCAGCACCTGCATGCCGAGGTAGGGCATGTCCCACCGTGAGTCGGCCAGCGCGTCGGCCAGCAGCTTGGCCAGGTCCGGGTTCACCGGGTAGTACAGCCCGATCTTCTCCCGCATGAACGTGGAGTAGAGCTCAACGTGCCTGGCCTCGTCCATCGCCTGGGTGGCGGCGTAGAACTTGGAGTCCATGTCCGGGACCGACTCCACGATCCGCGCGGCCACGGTCAGCGCGCCCTGCTCGCCGTGCAGGAACTGGCTGAACAGCCACGCCGACAGGTGCAGGCTGAGCTCGTCCCGCTCATCCTGGTTCAGCTTCTCCCACTGCGGCGAGCCGTAGATCGGGTTGAGGCTCTCGTCTTGGTCCATGACGTTGCACGGGTTGACCGGGATGGACCAGTCGATCCGCTTGGTCGCGTCCCACTGCTTGTCCTTGCCCCGCTGGTACAGGTCGAGCAGGCGGGTCCGGCCGCTGTCGTACTCCCAGTTGAACCTGACCGCCCCGGCCGCGGGAATGTCCCAGGTCCCGGGCTCGACGGGAGTGGTGTAGTGGTCGTACGTGCTCACGGCGCCTCCCCGGAGTTAACAGCTGTAACGGTTACGCTACTCGCGAGTACGCAATTGCTCTAGTGCTGAATTGGCCTGGTACGGGTCACGACCCTCGTGGTAGGCAGCGAACATGGATTTCGACATCCCGGCCGACCTGGCTGCCTATCTGGATGAGCTCGACGATTTCATCGAGCGGGAGATAAAGCCGCTGGAGCAGCGCGACGACAACATCCGGTTCTTCGACCACCGCCGCGAGGACGCAAGAACCGACTGGGACCGGGGTGGCCTGCCGAACCGGCAGTGGGAGGAACTCTTGGCACAGGCGCGCCAGCGGGCGGACGAGGCCGGCCACTACCGCTACTCGTTCCCCGCAAAGTACGGCGGCCGTGACGGCACCAACCTCGGCATGGCGGTCATCAGGGAGCACCTGGCCAGCAAGGGCCTCGGCCTGCACTGCGACCTCCAGAACGAGCACATGATCGTGGGCAACAACGTCGGCCTGCTGCTGATGCTCGAATACGGGTCGCCCGAGCAGCAGGCCGAGTGGATCGAGCCGCTGGCCGCGGGCCGGCGCGGGTTCGCGTTCGGGATCACCGAGCCCGCGCACGGCAGCGACGCCACGTACATGGAGACGACAGCGGTCAGGGACGGCGATAGCTGGGTGATCAACGGCGAGAAGACATGGAATACCGGCGTCCACGCCGCCTCCCATGACCTGATCTTCGCCAGAACCGGCGGTGCGCCGGGCGACGCCGGCGGGATCACCGCGTTCCTCACCCCGATCTCCTCGCCCGGCTTCACGATCGAGGAGTACCTCTGGACGTTCAACATGCCGACCGACCACGCCCACGTGACCTTCCATGACGTGCGGGTCCAGCCCAGCGCAATCTTCGGCGGCGAGGGCCGCGGCCTGCAGGTCGTGCAGCACTTCTTCAACGAGAACCGGATCCGCCAGGCCGCGTCCAGCCTCGGCGCGGCGCAGTACTGCATCAACGAGTCCGTGGCCTACGCGCTGGCTCGCAGGCCGTTCGGCAAGCCACTGGCCGCCAACCAGGCGATCCAGTTCCCGCTGGTCGAGCTTCAGACGCAGTGCGAGATGCTGCGCGTCCTGATCCACAAGACGGCCTGGCTGATGGATCGCGACGGCCCGTTCTCGGTGTCGGACAAGGTCTCGATGTGCAACTACTGGGCGAACCGGCTGTGCTGCGAGGCCGCCGACCGCGCCATGCAGGTGCACGGCGGGCTCGGATATTCCCGGCACAAGCCGTTCGAGCACATTTACCGTCATCACCGCCGCTACCGGATCACGGAGGGCGCTGAGGAGATCCAGATGCGACGGGTCGCGGGCTACATGTTCGGCTTCATGCGCCAGCGCGCTCCGAAGGGCGTGACGGAGTCCGGATGACTGCGGATTTGGACGGGAACGAACTCGCATCCGCACTCGAGCCGTTTGTCGGGCGCGGCGCTTCCATCGAGGACCTGGCCCGCCTGTCCGGCGGGGCGTCCAAGCAGACGTGGGCGTTCGACGCGGTTGGCGCCGGCGGTGAGCGCACCGAGCTGGTCCTGCGCCGCAATGCGCCCGGCCGGCCGGGTGAGCCAGGAGATGTCCTCCGCGAGGCCCGCGCGCTCGGCCTCGCCCACGGCGCCGGCCTGCCGGTGCCTGAAGTGCTGGTGGTGTCCGAGGATGCCGGGTGGGGCACGCCCAGCATGATCATGCGGCGGATTCCGGGTGAGACGATCGCCCGCAAGATCCTGCGCGACTCGCGGTATGAGCGTGCTAGGGGGGTGCTTGTGGGCCAGCTGGCGCGGTTTGCTGCCGGGCTGCACGCCGTCGAGGCGCCGGCCGACTTCCCATCGCCCGATCCGGTGGCGGGGCTGCGCGCGCAGCTCGACGAATTCGGCCGGCCTCCGCTTGGTCAGCACTGCGAAGTGTTCTCGCGCGCGCTGGAGTGGCTCGTAGGTCATCCACCCGTCGCGCGCGCTCCGGTGCTGCTGCACGGGGATTTCCGGCTCGGCAACCTCATCGTCGGGCCGGAGGGCCTGCGCGCGGTGCTCGACTGGGAACTCACCCACCTCGGCAATCCGGCCGAGGACCTCGGCTGGCTGTGCGTGAAGGCCTGGCGGTTCGGTGCTCCTGGCGCCGTCGCGGGCCTGGGCCGCCGGGAGTCGCTGCTGGCCGCGTACGCCGACGCAGGCGGGGCCGACATCGGGCTGGACGAGCTGCGCTGGTGGGAGGTCCTCGGCACGCTGCGCTGGGGTGTCATCTGCATGTCCCAGGCCTGGACACATCTGTCCGGGGCCTACCGCTCGGTCGAGCTGGCCGCGATCGGCCGGCGGGTGTGCGAGCAGGAGTGGGACCTGCTGCTGCTACT
>JASHUG010000372.1 GCA_030040155.1 Streptosporangiaceae bacterium
CCTGCGCTACGCCGCCGAGCGGACCGCTTTCGGGCACGAGCTGGGGCATTACCAGGCGACTCAGTTCAAGATCGCAGATATGGCGGCAAGGGCGCACGTGGCACGGCTCGCCTGGTATGACGCGGCAGCCCGCATCGTGGCTGGCCAGCCGTTCAAGTCCGAGGCCGCGATCGCGAAGCTGACCTGCTCGAACGCGGCCATGGACAACGCCAGGGACGCGACGCAGGTCTTCGGCGGTTACGGGTTCATGAACGAGTTCCCGGTGGCGAGGTTCTACCGCGACGCCAAAGTGCTGGAGATCGGCGAGGGCACCTCGGAGGTACAGCGCATGGTGATCGCGCGCCAGCTCGGCCTGGACCGGACAGGCTGACTGCGGCCGCTGACTGCAGTCCGCCGCGGGTCAGGACTTCGAGCCCGGCAGGTTCAGCAACCCGCTCAGGAAGTCCGGCGTGTTTACCGCGACGATGCGCTCAGTCTGGACCAGGAGTGCCACCCGCTGTATCTGCAGGCTGCTGATGCTCGTGGGATAGGTCCCGAGGCTGGTCAGGTCGGCAACGGCCTGGGTTACGCCGAGGGTGCCGCGCAGTGTCTGCTGGATCGGTCCGACCGTCGAGGCTAGGGTCTGGGCGTTGTCGAGGGCCGATCTGAAGTCAAGCACGGCTTGCGAGTCGTGCTCTGCCCAGCTACGCGTGGTGACGTAGCCCGACAACGGCAAGCTCGCGGTCTGGCCGCTGAAGACATCGGTCAGCTCGATGGCGCCGAAGTTGGCCTCCGCCTCGTAGACGTATGGCTGGGTCAGCAGGGCCGCCTTCAGCGCTCCGCTTTGAAGCTTGCTCAGCTCCTCCTGCTCTGTCATCGGCACCCACTTAACGGCCAGCGAGACGTTCAGCAGGTAGTC
The DNA here is from genome assembly GCA_030040155.1 of Streptosporangiaceae bacterium. Classification (GTDB taxonomy): domain Bacteria; phylum Actinomycetota; class Actinomycetes; order Streptosporangiales; family Streptosporangiaceae; genus JAJYUU01. The sequence continues at coordinate 899 of JASHUG010000372.1, forward strand.
GGAGATCACCTCAGAGGCCGCGACCGCGTCGAGACTGCTAGGGAACCCGCCAGGAACGCTCGTCGTCGGCGCGCTGTCGGTGGCGGGCGCGCCGTTAGCGTCGATGGTTAGCTGACTCGGGATGCCGATGCTCAGGTCAGCCAGCTGTGACGGGTTAGTGATCGGGTGTTTCAGGCTCGGGTTGACCAGGATTTCCACGTCGCTCGTGCCCGCGTCGTAGCCGTCGGCTAGCAGGTAGAGCGGGTTGCCGATGCCTTTCAGGGAGGCCTGGTACGCGAGGATGTTGCCGTAATCGCTGGCGGCTATCTGCGCCTGGCCGCTCGCGACCTCGGCGACCGCCGCGGCGTCGCTGCTGACGCTGTTGATCTGCACGTTCAGCCCGGCGGCTGAAAAGAGGCCCTGGTCCTTGGCCAGCCATAGCGGCGCGTCGTCGACCCCTGGGACCGCGGCGATCGTGATCGTGCCGGAGACCGGGCTGGTGCCGGCGCCGCCACTGGAGCATCCGGCCGCCAGCAGGAGGGCCATGCCAGCCGTGGCAGCGATCAAGTGCCGGGTCCGGAGAGGCCGCCGCCGCTGGTGAGGCATCAGGTTGCCAGCCGGGTTAGGCGTCATGCATTCTCCTCGGGCGCTGGGCTTCTGGCGCCGGGCTTTAGGCGCTGGGCTTTGGCGGCACCGTCCGGCTTTTGGGGACGCCAACCGGACAGTTTTCCGAACACGGACTATGCGCCAGAGAGTACCCTAATGCTGCCAGGTGACAGGGCAAACGTCACGTTACATCGGTTTTTCCGCTTCGTGCACGTATTAGCGCACGTTAGCCGGTTACCGGCTAGAGTTGCGCGTGTCTGCGTGACTGCACCCGACGCAGAGTCGTGATCTGGGAGGTTCGCCGTGTCGGTAGTGTCTCGTACCGGCCTGGCGCGCGCCCGCGTCGCGACCAGCAGGTGAGGGGTTCAGAGACTGTGCTCTCCCGTGACAAGAAGGCGCGCCCTCGGGCGCAGACAGCCGGCCGCGCGACCGCTGGTCACCCAGCCGATTCTGCCCTGGCCTTGCCGGTCCCTGGCGGGAATGCGCAACCGGCGAAACCGGCCGCCCGGACACCCCGCCGGGCGCTCAAGAACTGGCGCGTGCGGTCGCGGCTGCTCCTTCTGATTATCATCCCCACCCTGGCCGCGGTGGTACTTGGTGCCATCAGCATCGTCACATCGGTCCAGGCGGCGCTGGCCGACCAGCAGGTCGAGCAACTCGCCAACATCAGCCAGTCGGTTACTCAACTCGCCGGCGACCTTGAGCAGGAACAGTTGTTCACGGCCTATTACATCGCCCTTGGTCCAGGAGCAGCAAATGGTGGCCGGGGCTCGGGTCCTGCAAACGACGCAGCCAATCTGCTCAACATTACGACGCCGGAAAGCCGGGGCCTGGTCTGGGAAAAAGACCTGAGAGCGCAGATCGCGGCTCTCGGCTCCGGATATCCGGCGCAGGTTGAGAGCGACGCGCACACCATCACCGCGGTGCTTAACGAGTTGCCTGAACTGCGCTCGCAGGCGCAGACTACGAACCTTCCGGTCCAGGAAGTAGTAAGCGGGTACACGAACCTGATTGGCGATCTGCTCGCGATTGACGACAACATCGCATTGAGCAGCGGTGACCAGCAGCTTGCCACCGACGTGCGCGCGCTGGGCCTGATCTCCCGGATCCGTGCCGAGGTCGCCGAGCAAAGTGCCCTGCTCACCTACACCTATCAGATTGAGAGCTTCTCACCTGGAGTGCTGCCGGCGATCGAAGCGGCCCAGTCGGAGCAGCAAGCGAACCAGGACGAGTTTCTGGTCGAGGCGTCTCCGCAGCAGCTGGCCCTCTACCGGTCGACTGTCGTCGGCAGCCTGGTCGACTTCTCGCAGCAGTACGAGCAGACGGCGATCAACCTGGGTACTAACAAGCAGCTGCTGGTCCCGGCCCCCTTTGACGCCACCGAGGTCTACTCGGCCTTCAATACCGGCCCGGATTTGGACCTGTCGGTGGTCGAGCAGGATCTCGTGACACAGACGATCGACCGGTCCTCCGCGCTGCGGCAGGACGCGATCGTCACGGCCGCCGCGGTCGGCGGCGGGGTTCTGATCGTCTTGCTGGTGGCACTGCTGCTGACGACCGTGATCGGGCGGTCCATGGTGCGGCCGCTGCGTCGGCTGCGGTCGGGCGCACTCGAGGTCGCTGGCGTACGGCTCCCGGAGACGGTGCGGCAGATGAGCGACTCCGACGGGGCTGGGGCCGTGTCGCTCGATGTTGAGGCCATAGATGTCGATTCCTCCGACGAGATCGGTGAAGTCGCGCGAGCATTCGATCAGGTCCACCGCGAGGCCATCCGGCTAGCCGCTAACGAGGCCGCGCTGCGCGGCAATGTCAACGCGATGTTCGTCAACTTGTCGCGCCGCAGCCAGTCGCTGGTCGAGCGGCAGATCAAGCTCATCGACGACCTCGAGCAAGGCGAGCAAGAGCCCGACCGGCTGTCAAGCCTGTTCCAGATGGACCACCTCGCGACCCGCATGCGGCGCAACTCTGAGAACCTGCTGGTTCTGGCCGGTCACGAGGCGACGAGGCGGTGGAACCAGCCAGTCGCGCTGGTCGACGTGCTGCGCGCCGCCGTTTCCGAGATCGAGCAGTACGAGCGAGTCACGCTCAACGTGCAGCCCGGCATCTCGGTCCGAGGCCACGCAGTGAACGACGTGGTGCACCTGCTGGCCGAGCTGGCCGAGAACGCGACGTCCTTCTCCTCGGCCGAGACGCCAGTGGTCGTGGCCGGGCACTTGCTGAGCAGCGGCGGAGTGCTGCTGGACATCACTGACCAGGGTGTCGGGATGGGCGCCGAGGAGATGGCGCACGCCAACTGGCGACTGGACAACCCGCCCGTCGTGGACGTGGCTGTTTCTCGCCGGATGGGACTGTTCGTGGTCGCCCGGCTAGCCGCGCGGCACGGCATCAGGGTCCGGCTTCGTCCCGCTCCGACCGGCGGGCTGACCGCCCTGGTCTGGCTGCCGGACGAGGTCATCAGCCACACGGCCACTACCGGACTGGGATCGCCTGTCCTGCGGCGCTTCGACGCGCCCGCGATGGCTGCCGTGCCGGCCGGGACCGTCGAAGACGTCGCGTCGGCAGCGGAGCAGGAGATCAATGCCGCCCGGGCACCCAAGTTCGCCTCGCTGCAGGCGGAGGAGGGCAACGGTAAGCTCGGCGCCCGCCGCGTGCCGGGTGCAGGGCCACGGCCAGGTGGCAGCCCGGACTGGGCCGCCTCCAGCACGGGCCCGATGGCTGCTTTCGGGTCCAGCCAGCAGTCAGCCCCACCGGAGTCGGACTCCGAGGCCCAGATCGGCAGCGATGTAGCTGAGGGCTTCGGCACTAGCCCGCTGCCTGCCATCGACGCGAACGGGCCCGCCCCCGAGTTCAGCTCGCCGCAGCCCGCCTCAACGGTCGGCGCCAGCGCTGGTAGCGGGTCGCGGCCGAGCCTTGGCACCTTCGGGCTCGACGGCGGCGCCAACGGCGACGTTGTCGTGCCGCCCGCCGAGGTCGCCGCGCAGAACCGGCTCCCGATCTTCGAGGCGGTCGAGTCGGACTGGTTCCGGCGTGGCCGCAGCGGTCTCGGCGGCTGGCCGGGACCTCAGGATGGGGCGGCCTCACCCTCGGGTGGCACGCCGATTCCCGAGGTCAGCTGGGCTACACCCTCCGATCAGGGCTGGCAGGCCGCGGCGGCTGTGACCTCGCCGTCCACGGGCGGTACAACCGGCGCCGGGCTGCCCAAGCGCGTCCCGCAGGCCAACCTGGTGCCAGGAGCCGCCGGGGCGGCGGAGGACGCGGCGCCGCCGCCACCGACGAGGTCAGCGTCCGCGACCCGTGATCGGTTCGCCAACTTCCAGCGGGGGAGCCGGGAAGGCCGGGCGGCTGCCGCTAGCGGGGATAACTGGCCGGATGAGGAAGACAGTTCCCGATGAGGCTGACACGACCTGCCGAGATGGTCATGCTTAGTTTCGGATCGTGGCTTAGCCAGCAGGCAGGCCCGAGTGTAATTGATGATTCACTAGGGCCAATTGGCCGGGATGCTTGCCGCGAGAGGAAGGAGTGCCTGTGAGTCCGCTTGTGCGTCCCGCGCAGGACCTCAACTGGCTGATCACGAACTTCGTCGAGCGGGTGCCCTCTGTAGCGCACGCAATCGTGGTCTCCTCCGACGGTCTGCCGATGGCGTTCTCGCACGGGTTCCCGGCTGACAGGGTTGACCAGCTGGCAGCGGTCACGTCTGGCCTTACCAGCCTGACCCAGGGGGCGGCGCGCGTCTTTGAGGGCGGCGCCGTCACTCAGACAGTCGTGGAGATGCAGCGCGGTTTGCTGATCATCATGGCGATCAGCGACGGTTCGAGCCTGGCCGTGCTTGCTGCTGCCGACTGCGACATGGGCTTGGTTGCGTACGAGATGGCTCTCCTTGTAGAGCGGGTTGGCAGTGCCCTGACGCCCGAGGTTCGAGGCATGGCTCCAGGCTGGGGCGAGGGCGGCCGATAGTGACAGGAGGCTGCCGTGTTCGGCGTTGGCCGCGATGAGTGGGACGCGGACGAACGCCTTTACGCTGGCGACCAGGAGGATTACGCCAGACCAGAGTTTGATTACGCGGCCGAGCTTGGTCATGGGCCCTTGGATGCTGGCCAGTTTGGCGGCGGGCGTAGCGATGCGGAACCAGAAGTCAGCAGTTCGCTGGTCCGGCCATATGCGGTGACCGGAGGGCGCACCAAGCCCAGATACCAGCTGCAGATAGAGGCAATGGTGGCGGCGTCTCACTATGAGGCTCGTGACCTGTCCGTGCTCAGCCCCGAGTGTCAGGCGATTCTCGGGTTCTGCCGTGACTGGCGGTCAGTAGCCGAGATCTCGGCGGTGCTCAGGATGCCCCTGGGCGTCGCGCGGGTGCTGATCGCGGACATGGCTATGGAAGGACTGGTCCGGGTGCATCAGATCGACCACGCACAGGGTCGCCCGGATGTCAACCTGCTTGAAAGGGTGCTCAGTGGACTACGCAAGCTCTAGGGCCGTCCCTGGCATGACTGCCGCGGATGCAGCGATGACGTCGGTAAAGATCGTCGTCGCTGGCGGCTTCGGTGTCGGCAAGACCACCTTCGTGGGGTCGGTGTCGGAGATCACTCCGCTCACCACCGAGGCCGTCATGACCACCGCCAGCGACGGGCTGGACGACTTGAGCCACACCCCTGACAAGACCACGACCACTGTGGCCATGGACTTCGGCCGGGTAACCCTTGACGCGGGACTGATCCTCTATCTGTTCGGCACGCCCGGACAGAACCGGTTCTGGTTCATGTGGGACGACCTGATCCAGGGAGCCATCGGCGCCGTCGTGCTCGTTGACACCCGCAGGCTGGCGGACTCGTTCCCTGCCGTCGACTATTTCGAATCGGCGGGCCTGCCGTTCATCGTGGCGATAAACGGCTTCCATGGCGACTTCCCGCACGCGATCTCCGACGTCCAGGAAGCGCTGTCGATCAGCCCGCGCGTGCCGATCATGCAGTGCGATGCGCGCGGCCGCAGCTCCACCAAGGCCACATTGATCGCTCTGGTCGAGCACGCGATGGAGATGCAGCTGAGCAGCCGCTAATCAGGGTCGGCAATGCCATCGCAGCACGAGCCCGCCTGCCTGGGTCTCGAGTCTGCTGTAATTGGTCACGCGGCCACGGGGCGGTAGCTCAGCCGGTCAGAGCAGCGGACTCATAATCCGCCGGTCGTGGGTTCGAGCCCCACCCGCCCCACTGTTCGAAAGCCCCGGTTAGTAGGCCCTGACCTGCGGTGATACCGGGCACCTGTGATCTTGGTCTGGCGCGGCCTCGTGCGGCTGTGGGCGGTCCCAGGTGGCTAGATGCAGGTCGCTGTGCCCAATACGTGCCCAAGTTAGCCCTGGCGCAGGGGCCTCGCTGATCCTGCGCTTCGCAAGCTCGTCCTGGCCCACAACGCACTTGGCGTAGATCCGAAGGAGGACGTCGACGCTGTGCCCCGCCCATTCGGCCACCTGGGTCGGATAGACGCCGCCGTTGAGCCATGTGGAGAGGCAAGCATGCCGGAGGTCGTAAGGCCGCCGGGCGAGGGGAGAGGCTTGCTCCGTCGCGCTGAGCGCGTCCCGGCGTGCCTTGATCCAGGCACGCCGGTAGGTAATGGTGGGCAACTCGCCGCCGCGCACACCGCTGAACAGACGCCCATCTGAGGCCGTGCCGAACCGGGCGAGGTGATCGCGCAGGAACGTTGTCAGGTCCGGATGGGTCGGCACGATCCGGCTGTCGCCCTCGGCCCGGTGCTTGAGCTGCCGGCGCTCGCGTCGGCTCCCGTCATCGGTCCACTCGCCGCCCGCGTCGGGTGTTGCGCTCCTCAGATGTAGTCCACCCCAGTCATCCAGCCCTGCCTGGGAATCCTCGTTCCCTGAACGGGACGGTAGGACGATGTCGTCTACGCCGAGATTGACTGCTTCCTCGGGGCGGAGGCCGGCGTAGTACATCACCGCGAAGAAGGCGACCAGCCGTGGGCGCTTCGAGCCGCGTCCTGACCTCGGTTCGAGGCGTCGCCTTAAGCACCGGCGATACGCTTAAGTAGTGACTGATGAGGTGTTGACTCTGGAGGCACTGCGCCGCCGCCGCCCGGAGATCCTCCGCGTCGCACACAAGCGCAGGGCTCATCGGATCGCCGTGTTCGGCTCGGTCGCGAGGGGAGAGGCTGGCCCAGGCAGCGACCTAGATCTGCTCGTGGACTTCGAGCCAGGTACGTCTCTTCTTGACCACGTTGGCTTGTTCCAGGACCTTGAGGAACTCCTTGGCGTCGGCGTGGACGTTGTCGCGCGGAGCGCGCTCAAGCCACGCGACGAGCACATTCGCGCTGAGGCCGTGGATCTGTGACCAGGGGAGTCGACGAGCTCCTAGCAGACCTGGCTGAGACAATCGATGCGGCAGCCGAACTTGTGAGTCTCGGGAAAGAGCGCTGGGACGCCGAGCGTCCGTTGCGACTCGCGGGCGAGGCTGTCATCGGCCGTCTGGGCGACGTCGATACCAAGTTGCCAGACGAGATCATCAAGGCAACGCCCGAGATTCCGTGGCGAGAAGTCAAGGGCATGAGGGTCATTGCCGCGCACGCCTACCATCGCATCGATTACGAACAGGTCTGGGTCCCCTTGCGCGACGACATTCCCGCGATGGCCGAAGCGATCAGGCGCTGGCAGCAGGCACAAGCTTGATCATGCCAAATACGTGCCTAAGTACTGGTGAACGTGATCACGCTCCTGATGATTTCCCAGCTCAAACGCTGTGCAGCAGCCAGCTGGCGGCCCGGACTCATAATCCGCCGGTCGTGGGTTCGAGCCCCACCCGCCCCACTGTTCGAATGTATTACTTCGGCTGATGCAGCCCATTTGGGCGCGCCGCCGACAACATCTGTTGTCAATGCCAGGTCCGACTGATCGTTGACGATTTGGCTTCAGGTGATGCCTGACGGTTTCTAGGGGTTACTGACAGGACGCCGCAGCCGCGCATGGCGAGACCGGCCGATGGTAATCAGGTCCTTTACCACGGGGATTCCGTGCGCCAGGGTGAGGACCGGCCGCGGATCCAGCCGATGGCGGCGTGGGTATTGCATGGACAGGCCAGCGACCTTGCCTCGTTGATCCAGGACGACCCGGCCGAGGCCCTGGCCAGCCTTGAATGTCACCGGGACTTCCACCAGGGTGTAGTCGCCGAACTGGCGCGCAGACGGCTCACCGGCGCGCTCGAAACCGCCGGCAGGGCTGGCCGTGTCTGCCCACCAATGGGCGATGCGGCCGACGACATCCACCCGACCGTGCATGTCCTGGTGAAGTTTCCCGCGCGCCTGCTCCCAGCGGCCCTCAGCGAAGTCGCCGAATAGCGCGCGTGTCCGGTCGACGGCATCGGGCGGCACATTGGGCATGACGATCGCCTCCAGCTGCTGGGCGGCCTTGACAGCCGCTTCACCCTCAGGCTAGTTCAGCGCTGGAGCGGGTCGCCGAGCCAAGTCCGGCCCCTGATCGCCCGGCGGCAGCTTCTCATCTTGGAGCCAAGGCTCCGCCATCAGCTAGGCGACGTAACCAGGCCGCTGCTAGGCGCGTCGGCGCCGCCTGCCGCTCTTAGACCCGCAGGCCACGGCGGCGTCGGCGTGCTCCAGCCCAGGGAACTGTGCGCGCTGGCTGGCGGGGGCCACAAGATTCAGCGCCAGGCGCGGCGGCCATGATCTCCATCCTCCCGGCGTTCCAGCGTCGAGTCGGCGAAGACCACACTCAAGAGCGCGCTTGGCGCGTCACATGTGATGTCCTAACGGGCACCCTTGACTGTGCTCTTGCCGGATCGGGACTTGCGCCTATCAGACGGATGGCCAGGAGCGGTTGTCGGCGGATAGGGCTGACTGTGAGATAGCTGCCTAGCGGGCCGCGAACGATCGGACGGCGTTCCCGCAATAAGAGGACAAGGAGTTCAACAGCAGCGACCGATGGAGTACCAGCACATGACCGTACTGGACGCCAGCCAGGACCGGGAAGGGCACGAGATCGATAGCGGCGGTCGCTCGGAATCCGACGACGAATTTGACCAGGATTCCGTCGCCATCGGAAACCTAGCGGCTGCGGCGCGGGCGAAGCTGGCGGAACAACTGCTCGCCTCGGGCCGGGCTGATGCCGCAGTGGAAGCTGCCTTCCGAGGGGTCCCCCGGCATACGTTCCTGCCGGAGATGGACCCGGTGGAGGCATATCAGGACCGCGCTGTCGTGATCAAGTCGGATAGCGAAGGTTTGCCGGTCAGTGCGTCTACGCAGCCCACGATGATGGCAGTCATGCTGAGCCAGCTCGGGCTCGCCGCGGGCCATCGCGTACTGGAGATCGGCACTGGCACCGGTTATAACGCAGCCCTGATCGCGCACATCGTCGGGGATCAGGAGTCCGTCGTGACTATCGACGTGGTTCCCGATCTGATCGGCCAGGCTCGCGTGAACCTGACCGCCGCCGGGTATGGCGGCGTCACAGTGGTCTGCGGAGACGGCGCGGCTGGCGTTCCCGATCACGCTCCCTATGACCGGATCATCGTGACTACCGGCACGTGGGATCTTGCGACTCAATGGTGGTCGCAGCTTGGTCCCGCCGGCCGGATCGTGCTGCCCCTTTCGATCCGCGGGATCCAGCTGTCGGTAGGGCTAGAAACTGCCGGGGATCACCTGGTGAGCAGGTCGGCTTGCCGGTGCAGCTTCATCAGAATGGCCGGCGCCATCACCGGTCCCGAGTCGCTCCTGGCACTCGGTCCTCAGCCCGGTCTCCACGCTCAGGCCGTTGACGGGCCGGCGCCGGACGCCGACGCGTTGTACGAAGCGCTTTCTGGTCCCGTGACCGAGGAGTCCACCGGGCTGCGGGCCGGCGACATCGGCGAGCTGGCGGATCTAGATCTGTGGCTGACGTTGGCCGAACCCGGCCTTACCCGGCTGAACTTGATGGGCAGACACGAAGCCTATGCCAGTCCCGCCCAGCAGCGAATTGCGAACCTGATGCCGCTCGGCGGCCTAGCCCAGGTCGGCAGCACAGGGGGACTTGGCGTCGCAGCATTCATCCCCGGAGACCAGCCAGCGCCGTACGACATCACTGCCCGCGGTTACGGTCCTAGCGGACCCGGCCTCGCGAAATACCTAGCCCGGAAAGCTATCGTTTTGCACGAGCTGGGCAGGCCAGGCGCGCAGGATCTGGAACTGAGTGCCTGGCCTCGAGGAGCGCGACCAGA
>JASHUG010000373.1 GCA_030040155.1 Streptosporangiaceae bacterium
GTGTCGTCGGTCGCCGAGCAGCGCGGCACGAAGCGCGTCAAATCCCGGCGAGCGCTATCACCGAAGATCCTGCTCGACCTCGTCCGGCAGCCGCTGTGGGTCATAGCGATCGGCGGGAGCGTACTCGGGTTTGCGCTCCAGGTCGTAGCACTCAGGTTCGGGCCGCTTGCCCTGGTCGAGCCGTTGCTGGTGTGCGACCTGGTTTTCGCGGTGATCATCGTCTCGTACCTGCGCCGTCGGTTCGATCCCGTCATTTTCGCCGGGGTCATCGGGACAGTCGCTGGTGTGGCGGGTTTCCTGGTGATCGGCCGACCGACCAGCGGCGTGTCCACCGTCAGCTTCTACGTCGTCCTGCCCCTGGCGGCAGGCCTGATAGCGTGCATCGCGGGATGTCTCGCGGTCGCCAAGCGCAATAACGACCTGCGCCCGCTCGCGCTGGCCCTGGCCTGCGGCATCTGCTATGGCACGTCGGCGTTCCTCGTCAAGCTGGTGGTCTCGGACGTCGGCGGCGGGCTCCCCCACGTGCTGACCGACTGGCCGATCTACGCGCTGGCCGTGATCGGCCCGGCGGGCTTCGTCCTCAACCAGGACGCCTTCCAGCAAGGCACGCTGCTCTCGCCGGTTCTGGCCATCATCACTGCCTGTGACCCGATCATCTCGATTGCGCTCGCCTACCTGTGGCTCAACGAGAGGCTCAGCAGCAGCCCGGCCGCGATAGCAGGCGAGGTCATCTCGCTGCTGGTGATGGTGACGGGAATCACCGTGCTCGCGCACCACTCCCCCATGGTCGTACAGCAGCTGAAAGATGCCGATGCCGGCAAGCAGACGCCGCAGCGCCACGAGCAACGCTAATCAGCGCAGGTCAAGCCCGGCTGTCAGCGGGCGCCGTCGGCGAGCCACGCCGAGAACGTGCCAGAGGTCAGCCTCGCGGTCTCGTCCGGCAGCAGGACTTCGCCCGCCATGTCCGGCCCGAAAACGCCCCGCCAGGTCGGGACGAGCGTGATGTCCTGACCCCGGGCGGCGAACGTCCGTCTGGCCATGTCGACGAGGTCCTGGGTTTCGGGCCCGGCGATGTTGAGGATGCCGTTGACCGGCGCGCCGACGGCAACCTCTGCGAGCACGCCCGCCACGTCAGCCAGGGCGATGGGCTGCACGAGCAACGGGGCAATGGTGGCGATTCCGTCGTGCTCGGTCCAGCCGGCCACCATCGCGGCGAAATCATGAAACTGGGTGGCCCGCACGATGGACCACGGAACCGAGCTGCTGGTGACGAGGCGCTCCTGCTCGCGCTTGCCCGCGTAGTGCGGCGCGCGAGTGTCGTGATCCAACCCGACGATCGACAGCAGGACGTGGTGGCGCACCCCTTCCGCTGCCTCCGCGGCGAGCAGGTTGCGCGTGGCGGTACCGAAGAAGTCGACAATCCGGGCCCGGTCCGCTGAGGGGGTGTTGGTGGCGTCGACGACAGCATCGGCACCCCGAAGCGCGCCCGGCAGGCCGTCGCCGGTGTAGAGGTCGACGCCCGCGCGCCTGCTGATGGGGACCGTCTGGTGACCCGCGCCCTGCAGCGCACTCATGGTGAGCTGTCCGATCCGGCCGGTGGCGCCGGCGACCGCGATGCGCATGATGCTGCCCCTTCGTTTCGGCGGCGGAGAGTGTTCCGGAACCCAGATTTTCACGAGTGCGGTGCGTGATCATCGTGGCCCCGGCCTCGCCCGAGCGGTCGCACCGAAGCGGACGGCCACCCCCGATGCCCGGGACGCCGCGCAGGTGTTTTACCGCGGTCTCGGCTAGCCGAGCGCGGTGCCAATGTATGCAGTTGACACCAGAGCGAACGCGGTGTGACGATACAGGGCTGATATCACCTTTAGGCGAGATCCGTCCGCGCCCGGGTAACGGGCGCGCGGTCGGCAGCTGCTGGCAGGGGAACCCTCCACATGACGCGTCGAGAGGACCGGAAGGTTCGCGTCGCGCTGGCGGCTTGCGGCGTGGTTGCGGGGTTCGCCATCACGGCCGGGATCGTCAGCGTTGTCCACGGCGGGTTCCTGACCGGCGGCTCGCGCCGGGCAGCGGTGCCGACTGATTCGGGAACGACCTCGACCGTCATCAGCAGAGGCGATGAAGGTCCGTCACCTGCGGCTCTTGATGCCCAGTGGCTTGCCTACTCCGATCACTCGACCTGCGCAGAATGGGCAGGCGGCGACGGGGTTTCGGGGATCAGGCTGAACTCGTCGCAGATCGCGTGGTTCTTTGCGGACACCTACCTCGGGCCGGCCGGGCCAACGGCCGGCTTCTCGCACCTAGGCGGGTTCCTCCACAACTCGATGGTGATCCAGACCACGGGAGGCAGCCGGACGAGCCTGGTGACGCTTACCGGCGGCGGTGGCTGCGCCGGCGGGGTCCACGCCGGTCCGGCGACGTCCATCGTCTCGGGGCCGAGCACGGCCGGGATGGCACTGCGATATTGGGATGCGGACGGGATCAGGGTCGGCGGTACGGTCGTGACCTTCTATAACGCCTACCTGCTCGGCCCTGCCCCGTATGTAGCGGTGGGGACAACCATGGCGAGCTTTTCAGTCCGCAAGCTCAGTGCGGCCGGGCACACCGCGGCAAATGGGGGCGCCATCACTCCGGCGCTCACACCGGTCCCGACGTATACGCCGCCTGACGGCGGAACGCCCATCATCTGGGGGTCGGCGTTGCTGCGGTCCGGGCACACCGTCTATATCTACGGCTGGCAGAGCACAGGTGGCGCTGACTCGCTGAGCCTGCCCTACCTGGCTCGGGTAAGCGCCTCACGGCTGACCGACTTCGCCGCGTGGCGGTTCTACGCCGGCGGCCAGTGGTCCGCGAGCCAGAGCCTTGCCGTGCCCATCGAGCCAGCAGTGGGGGACTTCAGCGTCCCGTCAGGGTTCAGCGTCGTGCCGATCGCGGGACGTTACTGGCTGATCGAGGCCGTGGGAGCAGGCGACCCTGACATCTACGCCTACCCGGCACCAACTCCGTGGGGTCCCTTTGACGCTCACGGCGGCGTCCTGCTTTACCGCGCGCCAGGCATCGGACTCAGCGCCGCCAACGACTACCGAATCATGTACGAGGCCCGCGTCGAGCCTGCTCTGTCGACCAGCAAGACCCTGGTGATCAGCTATAACGTCAATTCCGAAGCTGTCACGGCCGCCTGCCAGTCGATCGCCTGGTTCACCAATGCCTTCATCCAGCCGCGGTTCATCTCGGTGCCCATCAGCGCGTTCGCCGCTCCGAAGGCAACCGTGCGGGATTTCGTGCGCGCGGCGAACCTGGGCTCTCTGCCGATCATTCAGCGTGATCCGGCTGCGTGGTTCGACAGTTGGTCGTTCGCTGGTGGCTGCCCGCCCGTGCCTGGCGTGTCCGACCTCACGGCGCGGGCGCATCCTGGCCGGGTCCGGCTGGCCTGGCGATCGGCCGGGATCGGCATGCAGTACCGCGTCTACCTCAGTTCCGGAGCCCAGGCATCGGAGTACGTGCGCACGGTCTCCGCCACCCGCATGACGGTTACCGGACTGACGTCCGGCCTTGCCTATGACTTCGAGGTCGTGCCGGTCAACACTCGTTCGGACACCGGCCCGCCGGCCTACATTTCGGTCGGCGTGCCATGAGAAAGCAGTGAGCGGACATAATCGCACCAGCGAAGCGGGCAGAAAGCGAGGTGCGATGCGCGGATGAGCCAACCGGACACCCACTGGGTCGCCGGGTTCGTGCAGCCCCTCCGCATACAGCCTGGCACGACGGTCAGCCTGCCAGACGGCTTCGACCCGGCCGACCGGTTCGGAGTGCGAAAGAAAGCCGACGGGATCGCGCTGCTGCGCCAGGGCGTGCAACTGCTCGCTCGCTACCAGGACCGGCTCGCGGCCCAGGACACTTACGCGGTCCTGGTGGTGCTGCAGGGCATGGACGCCGCCGGCAAGGACAGCACTGTCCGGCACGTGATGAGCGGAGTCAACCCGCAGGGCGTGCACGTATCCAGCTTCAAGGAGCCATCAGCCACCGAACTCAGCCACGACTACCTCTGGCGGCACGCTCAGCGGATGCCAGCCCGCGGCGAGATCGGAATTTTCAACCGATCACACTATGAAGAGGTGCTAGTCGTCCGCGTCCACCCGGAGTACCTGGAGCGCGAAAAGATCCCCGCGGACGCCAAGCGGCACGACCTCTGGCAGCACCGGTACCGGGATATCAATGACTGGGAACGCTACCTGACCGACAACGGAATCCGGCTGGTCAAGCTGTTCCTTAACCTGTCGAGAGCAGAGCAGCGGGCCCGGTTTCTCCGGCGAATCGACCGGCCGGAGAAGAACTGGAAGTTCTCCGCCGCCGACATCGCCGAACGCCAGTACTGGGACCAGTACCAGCGCGCCTACTCCGAGATGCTCACGCACACGAGCACTGCCTGGGCGCCCTGGTACGTGCTTCCCGCCGACCACAAGTGGTTCACGCGGATCTGCGCCGCGGCAGTTATCGCGCATGCGCTCATCGACCTTGACCCGCGCTACCCGACCCCAGGCGAGACCGACCGCCAGGAACTGCTCCAGGCCCGCGCCCGACTCGAAGCCGAGGCGCCGGAGATTCGTCCATCGCGATCGTCAGCATCGTGATCTCCAGGACGATGGCCTGAATCCGCCGGCGGATGGCCGGCCGCTCATGGTCCCGTCGGTTCCCGATCTCCGGGGGAACGAGGAGTCTCCCCGGTACAACTTCCGCCGCGAGTTGCCGGACAACGGGGTGCTCACCCCGCCTCTTGCCCCGATGCGAGTCGCAACGGGCAGCATCGCCGGAGGCGAGCGGCTCAGCCCAGCTTCGCAATTGCGGCGGTCGCCTTCGTCAGGTCTGCCGATCCGGCGTCGATTACCGCAACGGAGTCCCTCAGCAGTTTCGCATTGTCGGTGTCTGCGCCGACCTCGCACTCGCGGGCACCGTCCCTGAACAACGCCAGCGCATCCGAGAGCCACCTCTGCACGGTCGCGTCTGGCACGTGCCCCTTTGCCTGCACAGCCTGCACTGCGGCGGCGATTTTCGCGCATGCGCGTCCCACTGCGGGCAGACCGGATAACACCGCCTTCACCGGGCCGACCAGGGCGGAAGCAAGCCTGTCCCAGGCCTGCTTGCCGCCGTCGTCATACCACTTGGCGAACGCGCTCGCGGCCGGTGTCGCGGCGGACACAGCTGGTGAAGCGCTCGTAGATGCAGGCGGGGAAGTCACGAATGTCCCGTGGGCCGCGGGAGTCGACGGTGCGCACGCCGCGACAGCTGCGGCGAGCACGGTCACGGCCAGCACTCTTCCCTTCACGCGGCACACCGTAATCCTCGGGGAGTCGGGCCGGTGCGCGAGACGAGGATATTAGTCGCGGTGAGATGACTAGTTCTCGTGCGCAAGGTCACCCAATCTTGTGCAACCTGAAATATCCAGGAAGCGATGGCCGTGCTGACACCATGGGGCGCCGGATTGATCAAGGCTTGCGGCACCTAGGACGTGAAGCCCGGGGGCCAGCGCGTCAGATGGCGATCGCCGGGTATTGATAGAGGCCGGGGGCGCGAACACAGCACCCAGGGCGTCGTCACGCCCGAGCGGCGCATGTCGGCGGCCCGCCAGCACTTGCTGATCCGAGCGTTCCGCCAGGGTCAGCTGTGTGCGGTCGCCGCAGGTGCGGATGCGGCCGGAGTCGGCCGGGCTTTCCACGCCGGCTTGCCGGCCAGGGATGCAGCGGCGGGCCGCCAGCGGGCCGGGGTCGGCTGAGCTGGCGAATCAGGACAAGGAGCCCGGAATGACATCGAGCGGAGCCGATACGGTTACGCATCCCAATGGAATGCTCACGGACGGTTTCAGGCTGACCGTCGACGCCCTGAAGGCTAACGGCGTGGACACGATGTACGGCGTGGTCGGCATCCCGATCACCGACCTCGCCAGGGTCGCGCAGGCCAAGGGGATCCGCTACATCGGATTCCGCCAGGAGCAGGCCGCCGGCCATGCCGCGGCCGCGGCCGGGTTCCTGACCGGCCGACCGGGCATCTGCCTGACCGTGTCGGCTCCCGGCTTCCTCAATGGCCTGGTAGCACTAGCGAACGCCACCACGAACTGCTTCCCGATGATCCAGATCAGCGGGTCGAGCCAGCGCAGCATCATCGACCTGAGGCAGGGCGACTACGAAGAGCTTGACCAGCTGAATGCGGCCAGGCCGTTCACCAAGGCCGCCTTTCGCGTGGACCGGCCGCAAGATATCGGCGTCGGCATCGCTCGCGCCATCAGAGCGGCGGTGTCCGGCCGGCCAGGGGGTGTCTACCTTGACCTGCCCGCCGCGTTCCTGAGCGCGACCGTCCCGGCTGAGGTCGGCCGGGCCGCCATGTTCCAGGCAGTAGATCCGGCACCCGCGCAGATCCCCGCCGCGGAGTCGATTACGCGGGCCCTGGACCTGCTTGCACAGGCGCAGCGCCCGCTGATCGTGCTCGGCAAGGGCGCCGCCTACGCCCGGGCCGACGAGGCCATCCGCTCGTTCATCGAATCCACCGGTATCCCGTACCTGCCTATGTCGATGGCCAAGGGCCTGTTGCCCGACGATCACCACCAGTCGGCAGCCGCGGCCCGTTCCCTGGTCCTCGGGCAGGCGGACGTCGTCATGCTCATCGGCGCCCGGCTGAACTGGCAGCTCGAGCACGGCCAGCCGCCGCGCTGGTCGGCTGCGGCCAGGTTCATCCAGGTCGACGTCGATCCGGTGGAAATCGACAGCAACCGGCCGATCGAAGCCCCGGTGACCGGTGACATTGCCTCGGCGATGACGGCGTTCAACGCGGCCGTCCAGCGCGGCCACGCCGCCGTCCCGGACGCCTGGCGGCAGGCGATCAACGACCGGACCGCGCAGAACGCGGCGAAAATGCACGCCCGGCTGACTGCTGACGCGGTCCCGATGAACTTCTCCACCGCCCTGCGCGCCATCCGCGACGTGCTCGACGGTCACCGTGACGCCTACCTGGTCAACGAAGGAGCCAACACGCTCGACTTCGCTCGCGACATCTTGCCGATGTACCAGCCTCGGCACCGGCTCGACTCCGGCACCTGGGGCGTCATGGGCGTCGGGATGGGTTACGCGATCGCCGCTGCCGTCGAGTCCGGGCAGCCGGTCGTGGCCGTGGAGGGTGACAGCGCGTTCGGGTTCAGCGGCATGGAGCTCGAGACCATCTGCCGCTACCAGCTGCCGGTCGTCACGATCGTGTTCAACAACGGCGGCATCTACAAAGGCGACGAGCGGAACACCCACTCCGCCGATCCCGCTCCCACCGTGCTGCTGCAGTCCAGCCGCTACGACAAGCTCATCGCCGCCTTCGGCGGCACGGGCTACCAGGCCGACACCCCGGACGAACTCGGCCACGCCCTGCGCGCGGCACTGAGCAACGGCAAGCCGGCCCTGATCAATGCTGTCATCGACCCGGCCGCCGGCACCGAAAGCGGCCACCTGGCCAGCATGAACACCACCAGCTCCCTGCAGCCTGCGCACTGACCGCCACACCCCACCGACAGGAGACGTGATGACCACCGAAGTGACTAGTCACGGCGCCGCCACGCCAGACGAGCACATGGACCCCGGCAAGCCGCATGCGCTGAAGCACATCACGGTCATCGACTTCACCCGGGTCCTGGCCGGGCCGACCTGCACCCGGATGCTCGCCGACGCCGGCGCCCGCATCATCAAGATCGAGCGGCCGGGCACCGGCGATGACACGCGGCAGATGGGCCCCTTCGCCAGTGACGGCACCTCCGAGTACTACCGGTTCGCCAACGTCGGCAAGGAGAGCATCGCCCTGAACCTCAAGAACCCGGATGACCTGGCGCTGGCCGAAGGGATGATCGCCAAGGCCGACGTCGTCGTGGAGAACTTCCGTCCCGGCGTCATGGCCAAGCTGGGCCTCGATCCGGCCAAGCTGGTCCAGGAGTACCCGCGGCTGATCGTCTGCTCGATCTCCGGCTTCGGCCAGTACGGCCCGCTGCATATGCAGCCGGCTTACGACACCGTGATCCAGGCAATCTCCGGGATCATGGATGGCACCGGGACACCAGACGGCGGGCCTACCAGGGTCGGTACCTCGATTTCCGACATCCTGGGCGGCATCTTCGGGTACTGCGGCATCGTGACCGCTCTGGCAGCCAGGGAGCGCACCGGCAAGGGCACCACCGTCGACGTCGCCATGCTGGATGCCACCTTCTCCACCATGGAACAAGGCCTGATGGACGCGCTCGGCGTGCACGTACGTCCGCATCGCATCGGCAACCGCCACCCCTCCATGGCCCCGTTCGACACCTTCCAGTGCTCCGACCAGCTCATCGCGATCTGCGTCGGCAACGACCACCTGTTCAGCATCCTGTCCACCACGCTCGGCAAGCCAGAACTCGCCAAGGACGCCCGATTCGCGACCAACGTCGACCGGACCGGCAATCAGGCCGAGCTCAAGTCCGAGATGGAAAAGGTGCTGCGGACCGACACGGCCGAGGCATGGAACCAGCGGCTCGACGACGCCGGCGTGCCGGTCAGCCTGGTCCTCAACGTCGACGACGCCCAAAAGCTCGAGCAGATCAAGGTCCGCGGGATGGTCAAGGATATCGGCGGCTTCCAGGTGCCCGGAAATCCGATCAAGTTCGGCGCCTACAACTCCCTCGGCACCACCATCCCGTCACCCGAGCTCAACAACTGCGGCGACGCAATCCGCGCCGAGTTCGGCAACGGCGCCAGCCACCGGTAGCCCGCGCAGATCCTGCGCCCGTCCACTGCGGGAGTGCTATCACGACGAGCCATCCTGGCATTGCCCGGCTGATCGAGGACAGCATCCGTGCCGTGCCAGACAAGGTTGCCATCGCAGTGGCCGATGGCAGCACGCGCCTGACCTACCGGCTGCTCGGCGAGCTCGCCAGCGCTCTCGCGCGCCATCTCGAAGACATCGGATTCACTCGCGCCGACACCATCGCCCTCTACAGCGACAACTGCCCCGAGTTCGTCGTCGCACTGCTCGCGGCCTGGACTATCGGAGCCACGGTCGCTCCGATAGACCGGCAGCTGGCAGCCGCGGAAGTAGACACGCGCCTCGCTGCCATCGGCGCCGCAGGCGTCCTCGTCCCGCAACGGCTCCGCGGCAGCTATCCAGCGGACGCCGGTGCCATCCCCGCCTGGGCGGTCGGAATAACCGCCGGCTCGCAGGTGGACATCGCCAGCATCGACTCCAGACCCGGCCCCGCACGGCCGTCACAGCCGGGCCGGAATGCCGGCCGGGATACCGGCCTGAGCGCTGCCCTGCTGCTCTTCACTACCGGGAGCACCGGCGCGCCCAAGGTGGTGCCGCTCACGCAGGCGAACGTGGCCGCATCCGTCTCCGGCATCCGGTCCAGCTACCATCTCGAGCCCGACGACGCGACGCTGGTCATCATGCCGCTGTTTCACGGGCACGGCCTCATCGGTGCTCTGCTGGCCACGCTGGCGAGCGGTGGCGCCGCCTATCTCCCCGCAGCGGGTCGGTTCTCTGCCCACGTGTTCTGGGACGAGATCACCCGTGCGAAGGCGACCTGGTACACCGCTGTGCCAACGGTCCACCAGATCCTGCTCGCCCGCGCCGCCACCGACCACCCAGGCGCCAGTCCGCCCGCATTGCGCTTCATCCGCAGCAGCAGCGCACCGCTCGCGCCCGCGGTCGCGTACCGGACACAGAAGCATTTCGGCGCGCCGGTGATCTGCGCCTACGGCATGACCGAGACAGCCCACCAGGCCGCCTCCAACCCACTGCCGGGTGAGGGGCCCCGCAAGGACGCCTCCGTCGGCCTGCCGACCGGCCTGCAGATCCGGATCACCGCCGGCGGCCGACCCGCGACCACCGGCGAGGCCGGCGAGATCTGGCTCAGCGGACCAGCGGTGGCCGGGTCTTACCTGAACGATCCTCAGGCCACGGCCGCGGCCTTCACCGGCGGTTGGTTCCGCACCGGCGACCTCGGCTATCTGGACGCTGACGGCTACCTGTTCCTGACAGGACGGACGAAAGACATGATCAACCGCGGCGGCGAGAAGATCGCGCCCGTCACGGTCGAGGCAGCACTGCTGTCCGACGCCGCCATCCTGGACGCTCTGGCATTCCCCGTGCCGGATGCCAAATACGGCGAGGAGGTCAACGCGGCGGTCATCCTCCAGCCTGGCCAGCACGCCAGCCAGGCCGACCTGCAGGAGCACTGCCGGGCACGGCTGAGTGCCTTCGAGGTCCCCAAGAAGATCTACTTCCTCGACGAGTTCCCGCGCACAAGCAAGGGTGACGTCGACCGTCGGGCACTGGCCGCGGCTCTCACCCAGAAAGCCTCACCATCGTAGGCAGGCCGGGTCACCTCTCCCTCCGGCCGCGCGTCCCGGCCGCCAGGCAACTGCCGTCCTGCCGCGATCTGCGCGCCTCGGTCGGCAGGTGCCAGGTCGGGCGGGCTCGGATTCGACTGGTTTCTGCTGTTACGGGCGGGCCGTCCGGGCGAGCATGCCGTCGATGACCACGTCGACGGCGACGCGGAAGCGCTCGTCGGCATCGCCGTCCACCAGCTGGGCGGCGTGGGCGGTGATGAGGGGGAACTGGTCGGCCGAG
>JASHUG010000374.1 GCA_030040155.1 Streptosporangiaceae bacterium
GCGCCTGGTGCACTGGTGTCGACCAGGCCGGCGACCGCGTGCGCCGCGGCGCTGAACATGCCGTCCGTGATCATGGCCGCCCGCGCCGCGATGGCCCCGAGCCCCAGGCCGGGGAAGATCAAGGCGTTGTTTGCCTGGCCGATGACGTACGTGGTGCCGGCGTAATCCACGGGCGGGAACGGGCTGCCGGTCGCGACCAGTGCCCGGCCGCCGGTCCAGGCCAGCAGGTCCGCGGGGGTGGCCTCGGCGAGCTCGGTTGGGTTCGACATCGGCAAGATCACCGGCCGGTCCGCGTACAGGGCCATCTCGATCACGATGTCCCGGCTGAACGCGCCGGCCCTCGCCGAAGTCCCGATCAGGACAGTCGGGTGTACATGCCGTACCACCTCGGCGAGCGGGATCCCGCCAAGTTCGGAGTCCCGCTGCCAGTCCTGGACCTCGGCCGGCTCGCGACCATAGCGGCGCTGGGCCTCGCTGAGCGCCGGGTCACCCGAGATGAGCAGGCCATGCCGGTCCACGGCCCAGAATCTGGCCAGGGCGTCAGTGTCCGAAAGCCCGGCGACCACCAACGCGGCCGACAGCTGATCCGCGATGCCGGTACCGGCCGAGCCGGCCCCGAAGATGACGACCCGATGCTGCGCCAATTCGATGCCGGTGGCCCGGACGGCAGCGAGCACCGCGGCCAGGTTGACCGCGCCCGTGCCCTGGATGTCGTCATTGAAGCTCAGCAACTTCTCGCGATACCGGCTGAGCAGGCGCCGGGCGTTCGCCGTGCCGATGTCCTCCCAGTGCAGCAAGGCGCGGGGGAAGACTTTCTGCACCGCGGTCACGAACGCGTCCAGGAACGTGTCGTACTGATCAGCCGGCACTCGCGGATGGCGGTTGCCGATGTACAGCGGGTCGTCCAGCAGGCTCTGCCGGTCAGTGCCCACGTCCAGCATGACGGGCAGGCAGCGGTCGGGGTCGATGCCGGCCGCCGCGGTGTAGACGGCGAGCTTGCCGACCGCGATGTTCATGCCGCCCACGCCCCAGTCGCCAATTCCCAAGATGGCGCCGGCGTCGGTGGCGACGATCAGGTCCACGTCCTCGGCCGTGAGCCCCGCGGCCAGCAATGACTGCTCGATTAGCTCGGGCTCGTCCACCGACAGATAGATCCCGCGCGGCCGCCGGTACTCGTGGCTGTAGTGCTCAATCGCCTGGCCGATCGTCGGCGTGTACACCACCGGCAGCATCTCGCTCAGGTGGTCGGCGAGCAGCCGGTAGAACAGGACCTCGTTCCGATCATGTACCTCATTCAGCAGGACATTGCGGCCCAGGTCGGTGGACTGGCCGAGGTACTGCGCGTAAACACGTTCGGCCTGCTGGTCCAGGGTCAGGTGGCCGGCCGGGATGAGGCCAATGAGGCCAAGCTCATGGCGCTCCATCGTGCTGAACGCGGTGCCCTTGTTAATGCGCGGGTCGGCGAGTACCTGCCGCCCGCGCAGCACCGTGCGCCAGGCACCGTCGTTGTCCACCCACAGCGTCCGCACCCGCGAGGTCCCTTCGGCCTTTACCGCCCTAATCCGGTAGCCAGTGTCCCAGGACGTGCCCGCGGTCGGCCAGAGCCGGCCGGCTCGGCTGGGCGCTAGCCGGCCAGGTGCCGGCGGAAGTACTCGACGGTGGGCCGAAGGCCGTCGTCGAGTTCGACCGCGGGCTTCCAGCCGAGGACTTCGACGGCCCGGCTGATGTCGGGCCTGCGGCGGGCGGGGTCGTCGGACGGCAGCGGCCGGTACTCGATCGGCGAGTGGCCGCCGGTGATGGCGAGCACCTTCCTGGCCAGCTCCAGCATCGTGAACTCGGCCGGGTTGCCGAGGTTGATCGGCCCAGTGACCTCTGGGGCGGAGTTCATCAGGGCGATGAGACCGTCCACCATGTCGTCGATGTAGCAGAACGAACGCGTCTGGGTGCCGTCACCATAGACGGTCAGCGGTTCGCCGGCCAGCGCCTGAACGATGAAGCTGGAGACCACCCGGCCGTCGTTCGGCAGCATGTTCGGGCCGTAGGTGTTGAAGATCCTGGCCACCTTGATCGGCAGCCGGTGCTGCCGGTAGTAGTCGAAAAACAGGGTCTCGGCGCACCGCTTGCCCTCGTCGTAACACGACCGGATGCCGATGGGGTTGACGTTGCCCCAGTAGGACTCTGACTGCGGATGGACTACCGGATCGCCGTAGACCTCCGACGTAGAAGTGAGCAGGATCCGGGCGCCGAGCCGCTTGGCCAGCCCGAGCATGTTGATCGACCCGTGCACGCACGTCTTCGTCGTCTGCACGGGATCCCGCTGGTAGAACACCGGGGAAGCAGGGCAGGCGAGGTGATAGATCTGGTCAGTCTCGACATACAGCGGAAACGTGACGTCATGCCGGATGAGCTCGAAGCGCGGCTCACCAAGCAGGTCGAGGACATTGCTCCTGGCACTGGAGTAGAAGTTGTCCACGGCGAGCACTTCGTGCCCTTGGGCGAGCAGCCGCCGGCAGAGATGCGATCCGATGAACCCCGCTCCTCCGGTCACCAGGACGCGGAACGGTCTCCGCGCCGGCGCCGCTGAAGGTGGCTGTCTCGGCTGTTCATCCACAAAAGCTCCCTCGACTTCCCGTCCGTTTCCTAAACACGCTGAGCTGTAAAGATTTGATTCTTTGCCGCGTATTTGTCCCAGAGGCGCCCTGTAAGCTTATCGGCGTGAAGCTCTCAATCCTGATGCCCGTATACAACGAGCAGGCCACCCTGGCTTCGGCGATCAAGGAGGTTCTCAACGTCAGCTTTCCGTGTGAGTTCGAGCTAGTAATTGTCGACGACGGGAGCACGGACGGAACTAGGGAGCTGTATCCGCTGATCGCGCACGACCCACGGGTCAGCGTCCATATGCACGACCGCAACCAGGGTAAAGGCGCGGCGATCAGGACGGCGGCGGATCTGGCCACCGGCGACTACGTGATCATGTGCGACGCCGATCTGGAGTACGACCCCGGGGACATTCCGTGCCTGCTGGCGCCCGTGCTGGCCGGAGACGCCGAGGTGGTCTACGGCACGCGCAGCTTCGGCGCTCACAACTCGTACTCGTTGCTGTACGTGCTCGGCAACAAGGGCGTCACGATGTGCGCAAACGTGATGTTCAACTGCTACATCAGCGACCTTGAGACGTGCTTCAAGCTGGTCCCGACCGCGCTGTACCGGGAAATGAACATCAGCGAGACCGGGTTCGGCATGGAGGCCGAGGTCACCGGCAAGCTGCTGAAGCGGGGTGTCCGGCCCTACGAGGTGCCGATCTCGTACAAGGCCAGGAGCCGGGAGGCCGGCAAGAAACTGACCTGGCGCGACGGGGTCGAGGCCGTGTGGATCCTAACCAAGATTAGGTTGTCGCGCCGCGGGCGACCGACCCCGGCTTAGCATCCAATGACCTAACCCCGCAGTACCGGTCTTGTCGCGTCTGTTGCGACAAGAATCAGGTGAGGCATTATCACGCATACTCAGATCGCAAAATCGAGGTCATGAGTATACAAAATAATGGCAAAGCATAAGCGCCCCATGTCCAGGCGGCCACGCACCGTTATCGAATTCGTTTCTCACGCGTTACCGATAATCACCACTTGTCGGCTGATGAGTAGCACTGCAGAAGAAGAGCGGCCTATTCCGCACTATCGCCGGTCCACAGCGCCCGTACGGCGTCGATGGTGTCCGCGTCGGCGGGGTTCTTGTCCGGCCGGTACCGCAGCACCCTGGCGAACCTGAGAGTCACCCCGCCTGGATAGCGGCTGCTGGCCTGCACTCCGTCGAAGGCGATCTCGACTACCAACTCCGGCCGGACCCTGACCACGCCTCTGCGGGTGCCGTCGGCCGGCGGTGGCGGGTCGGCCAGTTCGAGGAGCCGCTCGGTCTGCCAGGTCAGCACGGCGTCGGTGAGCCCCTTGAAGGTCTTGCCGAGCATGACCGCGTGTCCGGTGGCCGGGTCGCGAGCGCCGAGATGCAGGTTGGACAGCCAGCCCTGGCGCCGGCCATGGCCCCACTCGGCGGCAAGCACGATCAAGTCCAGCGTGAGGCGTGGCTTCACCTTGATCCACTCACTGCCCCGTCGGCCTGCCCCGTACGCCGCAGTCACGGACTTGACGACCACCCCCTCGTGGCCGCGGCCGATCGCGCCCGCGAAGAACTCCTCCGCCTGCGTCACATCCGCGGTGACGATACGGGGAATCACCAGCTCAGGCGGGGCGACCGCGGCGAGGCGGTCAAACCGGGTGCTGGCCGGCTGATCGATGAGGTCCGCGCCATCCAGGTGCAGCAGATCGAAGAGGAACAGGGTCAGCGGTACGCTCTCGCGATCCGCGTCCGCCTGGCTGGCCGCGCGGGCCGAGGTGACCTGGAAGGGCCGCGGCCGCCCGTCTGGATGCAGGGCGATCGCCTCGCCGTCGAGCACGGCGGTCGAGGCCGTCAGTGTCCTGGCCGCCGCGGCTATCTCGGGCACCCGCGCGGTGATGTCATCCAGCGTCCTGGTGAAGACGCGCACTTGCTCGCCCGAGCGGTGCACCTGAACCCGGATGCCGTCGATCTTCCAGTCCACGGCGGCTGGCGAGATCCGGTCCATCGCCGCGGCGACCGTGGGCTCAGATGCCGCGAGCATCGGCCGGATGGGCCGGCCGACCTGAAGCGAGACAGCCCGCAGCGCCGCCGCGGCTGCCTGCGCGTCGCCGCGAGCGCCCAGGGCCGCACTGGCAGCGTCGGCCAGCGAGCCGCTGAGCTGGTAGGCACGGCGCACGTCGGCGGCGGGCACCGCGGCCGCCCTCGCGATCGCGTCGGTCATGACCCCGTCCAGGGCGCCCTGCCGCAGATCACCGCCAAGCAGCCGGACCAGGAAGCGGCGCTCGTCCTCGGTGGCGCGGTTCAGCAGGCTGGCCAGCAGGCTCCGGCGTTCGGCTTGGGAGCCCTGGCCAGCCAGCGCGCCGATCTGGCCAAGCGCGGCGTCGGTCTCCGTCAGCGTCAGTTCCGGCGCCGCCGGCGGCGGTCCCACACCGGGCTGCGCCAGCCCAGCTGGGACCGGTGCCGGCCCGAAGCCGCCCATCAGATCGCTGAGGGCGGCGTAGCCGACGCCGATCTGCCGTTGCGTGAGGTCGCCAGATAGGAACGAAACCGCCACCCCGATCTCGGGCGGCGGCACCTCTTGCAGCACCTGGGCAATGTGATCAATCTTCGCCAGCCGGCCTGGCGCTGCGGCGACGGCGGCCGACGTGCGCACGACGCTGTCCAGCAGCATGGGGGCTACAGCCAGCCCTTCTGCTCGGCGAGTTCGACGGCCTCGGCACGGTTCCGGGCGCCGAGCTTCTGGATCGCGGCCGACAGGTGATTGCGTACGGTGCCGTTTGACAGGTGCAGCCTGAGCGCGATGTCGGCGATGGCGTCGTGGCTGGCGGCCGCGGCTAGCACCTCGGTCTCCCGGTCAGTCAGCGGACTGTCGCCCTGCGCGAGTGCGGCGGCCGCCAGGGCCGGATCGACGACCCGCTGGCCCGCGGCCACCTGCCTGATCGCCGCGGCCAGGTCGGCGGCCGGGGCATCCTTGAGCAGGAACCCGCTAGCCCCGGCGGCCATGGCCGCCCGCAGATAGCCGGGCCGGTCGAATGTGGTGACGATGACGACCTTGCCTGCAAACCCCGTCTTGACGAGTCGGCCCGCGACCTCGATCCCGCTCGGGCCGGGCATCTCGATGTCCAGGACGGCCACGTCCGGCTCGTACTTGCGCGCCATGGCCAGCGCCTCATCGCCGTCCGCCGCCTGCGCGACCACCTCGATGTCCGACTCGAGTTCCAGCAATGCGACGAGAGCCTGGCGGACCATGGTCTGATCCTCCGCAATCATGATCCGCACTGTCATCCGCCTATTCTCACGCCTGCGGGCTCAACGGCACGACCACACGAAGCATGAACCCCCTGGGCTCGACCGAACCCGCCGCCAGTTCGCCGCCCAGACTGCGCACCCGCTCGGCAAGCCCGGCGAGACCCGAGCCGCCGAACACCGGCCGAGCGCGGGCCACGGCCGCCTGGGTGTCGGGCTCGGGCATGCGGGCGGCGGTCAGCGCGGGACCGGCTCCGTTCCCATCAAGGGCAGCCGGACCGTTATCGCTTATCTCGGCCACCACCTCCCGCGGGCCACGGCTGACCCTGATCGCCACGCGGGTGGCTCGCGTGTGCCTGACCACGTTCGTGGCGCCCTCCCGGACCGCCCAGGCTAGGGCGGAATCGACATCGCGAGCCAGGCCAGAAGTGTCGGCGGCCGTTATCTCGGTTACGATCCCGGCCGCGTCAAGTAGCTGTCGGGCCGCCGCCAGCTCGCCGGCCAGGTCGGGCTGACGGAACCCGGCCACGGCCTCGCGCACGTCGGACAACGATTGCCTGGCCACCGACTCCAGCTCGGCGATCTCGCTGGCCGCCCGGTCGGGGTCAGCACGCATCAGCCGGCCTGCCAGTTCCGCCTTGATCGTGATCAGCGACAGCGAGTGCCCGAGCAGGTCATGCAGGTCCCGCGCGATCCGCAGCCGCTCCTCTGCGGCGGCTGCTCTGGCCAGTTCGGCCCTGGTCCGGCGCAGCGAATCCACGGCGTCGATGCGCCGGGCGGCGCTGTAGGCAAATAGCCCGGCCAGCGGCGGGACGGCGACGACTGCGACGGTGTTGCCGAACGTGTAGTGATTGACACTGGCGATCGCGATGCCCGTGATCGTGCAGGCGGCCGGGCCGACGAACGCCCAGCCGGGGGTGCCGCGGACCCGGCCGCCGATGGCGGCCGCTACCGCTAGCGCGCCCAGCCACTTTTCCCCGCCCAAGATGAACAGGAATATCCCGAGGACCAGCAGGCCGGCGGTGACGATCTGGGAGTCTCGAGGCTGACTGGGATTGGCGAAGTTCAGGAGCCAGGCGGCGAGCCCGGACATGACCAGGGAGCCGACGATGAGGACCCAGGTCTTTCCGGTCGGGCGCGTGCTGATCGCGTGATAGGCGGGACCGAGCAAAACCACGGCCAGCACGATCGCGAGCGCGATCCGGCGGTAGTGGGCGGAGACCCCAAGGCCGTCGGCGTCGTTGATCATGACGGCACAACCGAGCTCATGGTCTCAGGCTAGGCAGCCGTCAGCCTGCCGTCATGTACTGGCGGTCCTGTGGCGCCCGTGACGGATGTCACGGGCCCGCCCGTGGCTACCTGGCGTCAGACCGGCATTTCGCCCGGCGTTGGCCGACCGGGGGCGGCCTCGGTCAGACGATCGTCTGGTGCCCGTTGCCTTCCGAGTCCGGCTTGTTTGGGTCGTCGGGCCCGTATCCGTCGTTGATGCTGCCCGGCGACGTGGCGGCGTCCGGGCTGGTGGCCATCGGGCTGTCCGCGGTGTAGCCGGTACCGTTGCCGTTGCGGCTGCGCAGCGAGAGCGCAGCTGCTGCCCCGATGACCGTGACCAGCAACGACCCGGCCAGGATCGTGGTCTTGCTGATCCGGTGACGCTTCGGCTCGACGTAGTCGATCTTCTGCGCGGCCGTTCTCAGCGCGTCGGAGATCTTCGGTGCCAGGTTCTCCGACACCGCGATCGCGGACTGTTCCAGCCACGGTGCCGCCCAGTGGCGGGCGGCCCCGACGTAAGGCGTGGCCCAGGCGACCGCGCTGTCGGCGCTCTGCCTGACCGATGTGCCGACGTTCCTGGCCAGGGGGACCGCCTGCTGGGTCGCCAGCATGCGGGCGTTCATCGCCACCGGTCCTGCCTGGGCAGCCACGTTCTTGGCCTGGCCGCTGATCATGCTCGTGTAGCTAACACCCTGCTTCTTGGTCGAAACGGACACTGAACCTCCCGTGAATCGCTCTCCGCCGGAACCTCTTCCCCCGGTAGGTGGGGTCAATCACGCAGGTGACCGCGCTGCCCGGACGGCGCGGCGGCATCCACGCCGGCGGGATGGCCAGGGTGGTCGGCGGATAGTGGCAGGATTCCAGGTATGACTAACACGCTGACCGCGACGCTGCGGACCAACCGCGGGACCGTAGTCCTCCGGCTATTTCCTGACCAGGCACCGAAGACCGTGCGGAACTTCGTCGAGCTGGCCGAGGGCACCAGGGAGTGGACAAACCCGGCGACGCGGCAGAAGGGCCAGGCGAGGCTGTATGACGGCACGATCTTCCACCGGGTCATCCCCGACTTCATGATCCAAGGCGGCGACCCGCTCGGCACCGGCACGGGGGGTCCCGGGTACAAGTTCGCCGACGAGTTCCACCCGGACCTGTCGTTCGACCGGCCCTACCTCCTGGCGATGGCCAACGCGGGTCCCGGCACCAACGGCTCGCAGTTCTTCATCACCACCGCGCCCACTCCCTGGCTCAACGGCAAGCACACGATCTTCGGCGAGGTCATCGAGGGCAGCAACGTCGTCGATGAGATCAGCCGGGTGCAGACCAGCCGCGGCGACCGGCCCGTGCAGGACGTCGTGCTCGAGTCGGTTGAGATCGGGCCCAGCGACAGCTAGGAAAGCGAAAGACAAAGACCATGGCCACGCCCCCCGAAACCGGCCAGACGGCTCCGCCGGCCCCGACCTGCTTCCGGCATCCCGGCCGGCAGACGTACGTGTCCTGCGTGCGGTGCGGCCGGCCGGCCTGCCCCGACTGCTTGCGCCCGGCAGCCGTAGGGCACCAGTGCGTCGAGTGCATCAGGGAGGGCAACCGGGGGGCCCGCCGGGCCACCGGCCGCTTCGGCGGCCGGGTGGCGTCCACGGCCAGGGTGACGCAGACGCTGATAGTGCTCAACATCGTGCTCTACCTGATCGAGCTGGCGCATCCCCAGCTTGGCTACGACTGGGAGATGGTGGGTGCCGGCCGCATCTACAGCAACGGCCCGCCCGTGGGCGTCGCCTTCGGCCAGTGGTACCGGCTGATTACCAGCGCGTTCCTGCCGCCCGCGGGGGCTGGCTACCTGGGCTTCCTCGACATCGCGTTCAACATGTGGGCGCTGTTCATAGTCGGGCCCGCAGTCGAGCGCATGCTGGGCTCGGTCCGGTTCATAGCCGTCTACCTGGTCAGCGGGATCGCCGGGTCAATCCTGATCTACTTCCTGGTGCCGTTGGAGTTTGCGGCGGGTGCCTCCGGCGCCATCTTCGGCCTCTTCGGCGCCTGGTTTGTGCTGGCCAAGCGGATCCAGGCCGACTCCCGGCCGGTGGTCATGCTGATCGTGCTCAACCTCGTGATCAGCTTTCTTGTCCCCGAGATTGCGTGGCAGGCGCACGTCGGCGGGCTGATCGCCGGAGGCCTCCTGACGGCCGCCTACGCTTACGCTCCGCGCCAGAACCGGACGGCGATTCAGGTATCAGCGACGCTGGCGATGATAGCGATCTTGATTGCCTTGGTGGTGACCAAGAATCACCTGTTCATTGGCACGTACGGGTTCTACCAGGGGCGGCTGTTCTAGCTGGCAGCTGCCCTGGCTCAGTGCCACTTGGTCGATAGCACCACGCCGCCGACGAGGAAGCCGAAGCCGACCACCAGGTTCCACGCCCCGAGGGCGGAGATCGGCAGCTTCTCCTGGCTGACGTAGAAAAGTACGACCCAGACAAGACCGACAATCAGGCAGCCCAGCATCGTCGGAGCCAGCCACGGAGGGCTGACCTTGGCCTTGGCTGACCTGGCCGGTGGCGTGTAGACCGCCTTGCTTCGGACGCGGGACTTCGGCACGGTCGTTCTCCTGACAGGCTTTCTCACCGCTGCCGGAGGGGTTACCCGGCAACTCGGGCGTGCAGACGCGCGCACGCCCCATCGCGGTAAGCGTAGTTGACCCGGCGGCCTGCCGCGATGCGGCAAGCCAAGCCGGTCACGG
>JASHUG010000375.1 GCA_030040155.1 Streptosporangiaceae bacterium
CCCGTACCCTCCGATCAGGTCCGCAGAGTCGAACCTACCGGGTGGCCACGGGCCGCGGTCAAACCAGTAACGTCCAGACGGCTAGTCGCGACGGGCACGGCGGCGGCGGACGCCCACGAAGACGAGGATCAGCGCGATCAGCCCGGCGACAGCCGGGAGCACGCGCTTGAGCACCGGCAGCCCAGCCACGCCGAGCAGGTCGATGGCATCGTCCTCCGGCTGCCAGCTCACCGGCTCGCGGGGCGGCGCGGCCGCAGCCGCAGCGGGCTCGCCGCCGTTGGCCGCCGCCTTCCTGGCGGCTGCCTTGCTGGCTGCCGTCTCGCTGGCCGCAGGCTCGCCGGCCGCAGGCTCGCTGAGCGCGGGCTCGCTCGGGCTAGGCGCCGGCGCGGCCTTCGCCGCGGCGCCCTTGCTAGCGGGCGCCCGCTTGCCCGCGCCCTCGGCCTTCCCCGCCTTCGCTGTGCTCGCTGCGGTATCCGGACTCGCTGCGGTATCCGGGCTCGCTGAGGGCTCCGCTCTCGCTGCGGTATCGGGGCTCGCCGCGGCGGCCAGGGCCAAGCCGCGGTCAGCCAGCCGGCTGCTGATCTCGGCCACGGAAGCCGGCCCGATGTTGCCGATGGCCAGCAACTGGTCCGGAGTGCGACGAACGAGGTCGCCGAGCGTCTGGATCCCGTCACGGCGCAGGCTGTTCCAAGCCCTGATCGGGAGGTTCAGCACGTCGATCGGCAGCGCCTCGTCGGATGTGGCTGCCGCGGGCTCCGCCTCGTTCCCGGCAGAATCGACCTCCTCGTCCTCTTCCTCGGCCGCGCCGGCCGGCTCGGCAGCCAGCATCGCAGCAAGGTTGTCGGCGAAGATGCCGATGAGCTTTCCGCCCACCTCAGTCATCACGCCGCGGCCGAACTGGGCGGGCTTGCCGGTGACGTTGAGGTTCGTGCGCACGGTCACGTGCGTCTGGTCGCCTTCGGCCGCGAGTTCGGAACGCACGGTTGCCGACGCCGTGCCCGCCCCGCGCGTTTCCTTGCCCGAGGCTTCCAGCGTGACAACGCCAGCGGCGCGATCCCGCTCGGTGAACTTGGCGGTCCCGGCGTAGGTCATGCTGATCGGACCGACCTTAACCTTGATCCGGCCCATTATCTCGTCGCCGGTGACCAAGTCGAGGGTGGCGCCGGGCATGCAGGGCGCCACCCGTTCGACGTCCAAGAGCACATCCCACGCCCGTTCCATCGGCACCGGAACAGTGAACGAGTGCTCAAGCTCCATAAATCAGACTCCCGCCGCAGCTGCCAGGGCCCGCCCGGTCAGCACCCGCGCGAGGTGGCTCCGGTAGTCGGGCGCCCCGTGCAGGTCCGCAGGCGGGTTCGTTCCCTCGGCCGCCGCCGCCGCGGCGGCAGTCAGCGCGGCGGCGTTGGCGTCTGCCCCGGCGGCAGCAGCCTCGACGGCTGCCGCACGGATCGGCACCGGGCCCATGTTGGTCAGCCCAACCCTAGCCTCGGCTACCTGGCCGTTAGATCGCCTCGCCAGCGCAGCGACACCGACAATCGCCCACGCCTGCGCGGTCCGGTGGAACTTCTCATAACGATAGCCCCAGTCGTTCCCAAGCTTGGGCACCCGTATACCGGTGAGAATCTCGCCCGGGCCAAGCGCGGTGGTCAGGTAGTCCACAAAGAAGTCGGCGGCTTCGATCTCGCGCTGGCCAGCAGGGCCGCTCACGATCATCGTCCCGTTCAGGGCCAGGACGACCGCGGGCAGGTCACCGGCCGGGTCAGCGTGGGCCAGGGAGCCGCCGAGCGTGCCCCGATGGCGCACCGCCGGGTCGGCAACGGTGCCAGCGGCCTGCGCGAGCAGGCCACAGTGTTCCGCGATCAGCGGGTCATGCACCAGTTGGTAGTGCGTGGTCCGCGCGCCGATCAGCAGGTCCCCGCCGATGTCGGTGACGCCGCGGAGATCTTCGAGCCCGCCCAGATCGACCAGCAGGTCCGGGTAGGCCAGCCGGAGACGCAGCAGCGGCATCAGGCTCTGGCCGCCCGCGATCACCTTGGCATCGTCGCCGCCCTCGGCCAGCGCGCTGACCGCCTCGTCGAGCGACGAGGGCCGCACGTATTCGAACTTCGCCGGGATCATGCCGCGCCTCCATTAGCCGACTGGACTGCCCGCCACACGCGTTCGGGCGTGCAGGGCATCGTGATGTCGTTGACTCCGAGCGGCCGCAGCGCGTCAATGATCGCATTGACCACCGCCGGGGTTGACGCGATCGTGCCGGCCTCGCCCACGCCCTTGACGCCGAGCCGGTTGCTGGCCTGAGTCTCGTTGCGACCCGTCACGTACGAGGGCAGGTCCGCCGCCGACGGCACCAGGTAGTCCGCCAGCGTGGTCGTGAGCAGGTTGCCGTCGTCGTCGTAGACGCCTTCCTCGTACAGCGCCTGGGCGATGCCCTGAGCGATACCACCGTGTACCTGGCCCTCCACGATCATCGGGTTGACCACGACGCCGACATCGTCCACGGCAACGTAGGAGCGGATCTTGACGAAGCCGGTCTCGGTGTCCACCTCGGTCGCGCACAGGTGCGTGCCGTGCGGGAACGAGAAGTTGTCGGGGTCATAGGTGGCATCGGAGTCCAGTGAAGGCTCGACTCCCTCTGGCAGCGCGTGCGCGGCGAACGTGGCCAGCGCGACCTCTTGGATCGTCTTGCTCGCCTCCGGGTCGCCGCGAACCGAGAACCGGCCAGCCGAGAACTCCAGGTCGTCGGGCGAGGCCTCCAGCATGGCCGCGGCGATCACCTTGGCCTTGGCCACGACCTTGTCGCAGGCCCCGACCAGGGCCAGGCCGCCGACCGCGAGCGAGCGCGAGCCGTAGGTGTCCATGCCCCTGGGCGAGACCAGGGTGTCGCCGTGCAGTACCCGGATGTCCTCGAACGGCACTCCCAGCTGGTCGGCAACGATCTGGCTCCAGGCCGTCTCGTGTCCCTGACCATGGGCACTGGATCCGGTCACCACCTCGACCTTGCCGGTGGGCAGCATGCGGATCGAGGCGCTCTCCCAGCCGCCCGCACCGTAGGACAGGGAACCGAGAACCCTCGACGGCGCCAGGCCGCACATCTCGGTGAACGTGGAGATGCCGATGCCCAGGCGCACCGGGTCGCCGCGGTCGTTGCGCTCCTGCTGCTCGCGGCGCAGCCCGTCGTAGTCAAAGAGCTCTTTGGCCATCGCGGTCGCCGCCTCGTAGTTGCCCGAGTCGTAGGTCAGGCCGGCGATCGTGGTGAAGGGGAACTCCTCGTGCTTGATCCAGTTCCGTTCCCGCAGTTCCAGCGGCTCGATCCCGATCTCGGCCGCGAGCTCGTCCATGATCCGTTCGATCGCGAACGTCGCCTCGGGCCTGCCCGCGCCCCGGTAGGCGTCGGTCGGCATCTTCGTGGTGAAGATCCCCGTGCACTTGAACGAGTAGGCGTCCATCTTGTAAATGGCCGGGAACATGAACGCGCCGAGCAGGGGCACGCCCGGCGTCACCAGCATCAGGTAGGCGCCCATGTCGGCGAGCAGGTCGACGTCCAGCCCGCGGATCCGGCCGTCGCGGTCGGCGGCGATCCTGATCCGCTGCCACTGGTCCCGGCCGTGATGCACGGTCATGTTGCCCTCGCTGCGGGACTCGGTCCACTTGACCGCCTTGCCGACGCGACGGCCGACTAGGACGGCGAGGACCTCCTCCGCGGTGACCTGAAGCTTGGACCCGAAGCCGCCGCCGACGTCGGGGGCCACCACCCGCACGTTCTGCTCCGGGATCCCGAAGAACGCCGAGAGCGCGAACCGGAGCACGTGCGGGATCTGCGTGGCCGACCAGAGCGTGACCTGGTCGTCGAGCCACTGGGCCACCACGGCCCTGGGTTCCATCGCGCACGGGATCAGCCGCTGCTGCCGGTACGTGCGCTCCACCACCACCGGCGCGTCTCGGAAGGCCGCGTCGACGTCGCCGCTGGCGAAGACCCACTCATAGCTCTTGTTGCCCGCCTCGTGCACCTTCGGCGCCCCGTCGTCCAGCGCGGTGCGGATGTCCAGCACCGGCGGCAGCGGCTCGTAGTCGACGTCGATCGACGCCAGCGCATCCGCCGCGGCGTACCGGTCGCGGGCCACGACCACCGCTATCGCCTCCCCGACGTAACGGACCTCGTCGACGGCCATCGGCGGGTGGGCCGGGATCACGATGTCCGCGGTCACGGGCCAGGCACAGGGCAGGCTGCCCTGCTCCCCGGCGAAGTCGGCGCCGGAAAACGCCGCGATCACGCCCGGCTGGCTGAGGGCACCGCTGACATCGACCCTGGTGATCCGCGCGTGCGCGAACGGGCTGCGCAGGAATGCCATGTGCAGCATTCCCGGAAGCTTGATGTTGTCGGTCCAGTTGGTCTGGCCAGTGATGAGCCTGGCGTCTTCCTTCCGCAGCCGGGCCTTGCCCAGTTCGGCGCCTGGTGCTTCCGTCGTCGTGGTCATGGCGCCACCCCCGCCTCAGCGGCGCGCCGCACGGCGCGCACGATGTTCTCGTAACCGGTGCAGCGGCAGAGATTGCCTTCCAGACCCTCGCGGATCTCCTCATCGGTGGGGTGCGGGTTGTCGCGCAGCAGGTCGGCGGCCGCCATGATCATGCCGGGCGTGCAGTATCCGCACTGGAGGGCGTGCTCCTCGTGGAACGCCCGCTGCACGGGGTGGAGTTCGCCGTCGGCGAGGCCTTCGATCGTGGTGATGTCTGACCCGTCGGCCTGGACGGCGAGGACGGAACAGCTCTTCACCGACACGCCGTCCATCAAGACGATGCATGCGCCGCAGTTCGAGGTGTCGCAGCCGATGGGCGTGCCGGTCTTTCCTACGACTTCTCTGAGGTAATGCACGAGCAGCAAGCGGGGTTCGACATGGTCGGCGTAGTTGACTCCGTCGACCATGACGGTGATGTGTGTCATGCGCTGACACCTCCGGAGACATGGCGGATGCGCTGATGCAAACCTAGGACGGTCAGCCCTGGCGCACCAGTCCCTGGCGTCGCAGCACGTGCTGGCGGGTCGTCAGCCGAAGCGGCCATTCACGTAGTCGGACGTGCGCTGGTCGGCCGGGTTAGTGAACATCTGCTCTGTCGGACCGAACTCGACAATGTAGCCGGGCGTGTCATGAGTAGCCAGGAAGAAGGCACAGTTCTCTGACACCCGATGAGCCTGCTGCATGTTGTGCGTGACGATCACGATCGTGACCTGGTCGGACAACTCGGCGATGGTCTCCTCGATCTTGTTAGTCGACGTAGGGTCGAGCGCCGAGCACGGCTCGTCCATCAGCAGCACGTCCGGCGCGATCGCCAGCGACCTGGCGATGCACAGTCGCTGCTGCTGGCCTCCCGACAGGGCACCGCCCGGCGAGCGAAGCCTGCGATGCACCTCTTGCCACAGGCCAGCCCGGCGCAGGCTGTCCTCGACGAGGTCGCTGGTGTCGGGAACCTTGATGCCGCTGAGCTTCAGCCCGCTGGCGACGTTGTCGTAGATCGACATCGCCGGGAACGGGTTGGGCTTCTGAAAGACCATCCCGATCCGCCGACGCACCTCGGCTGGGCGAACGACGGGGTCGTAAATGTCGTGCCCGCCGAGCAGTACCTGGCCGGCCAGCTGCGCGCCCTGCACCATCTCGTGCATCCGGTTGAGGATGCGCAGGAACGTGGACTTGCCGCACCCGGAAGGCCCGATCAGGGCGGTGACCTTGCCGGGTTCCATGTGCAGCGAGACCCGCTCCAGCACCTTGTGCCCGCTGAACCAGGCGGACACATTTCGAGCCTCAAGACCGAACAGCTGCTGCTCACCTGGCGACAGCACCGCAGTGTCGTAGCCGTCTTGCGGCTCCCGCGAGCGCGCCTCCTGGAGGTGTGGCA
Organism: Streptosporangiaceae bacterium; assembly: GCA_030040155.1. GTDB lineage: Bacteria > Actinomycetota > Actinomycetes > Streptosporangiales > Streptosporangiaceae > JAJYUU01. The sequence continues at coordinate 5,890 of JASHUG010000375.1, forward strand.
GGTAGTCCTGCCCGTTCGCTGAGTCCGTCATCGCGGCCTCTCCGCTCGAACTATCGGTCGTCGTCATCGTCGGTCAGGTCCTGGCTCGGCTAGAAGAGGTTCGGTAGTACTGAGGCGAAGTTTTCGTACAGGTTCCAGACGACCGCCAGCACGGCCGGGACAAGGACAAAGTAGACCGGCCACACCGACCAGCGCGCAGCGGCAACCGCGCCGCCGACCGAGATAACCACGAGCGCGAGTCCCCAGACCATCGTGACCGCCAGAGCGCCGTCGTCGCCCGCCATGGCCTGCTCATCTGGCCCTATGGCCGGCAGTACCGCCGGGCCGCTCTGCGGCGTCGACACCAGGTCGGCGTCAACCTCCAGGTAATAGGAGGGGACCAGCGATGAGCTCGCCGTCAGCAACGCCAGCCGGTTCAGCGAACTGTCATGCACCGGGTGCTGGCTGTCCCCGATCGCTGCGACCTTGTACACGAACTTGCCTTGCTGCGTGATCGCGGTGATCTCGTCTCCCGGTTTGAGCTGCCCGAGCTTGCCGAACGGCGCGCCAAACGTCGCGCGCCGCCCGTAGATAACTGACAGACCAACTTGTCCGGGCAGCGGGGTATTCCGCAGGTGACCAGGTCCGGCCGTCAGCTGCTCGGGCGCGGTCCCCTGGACCACGACGAGGTCGTGCATGCCGATGCTGGGGATGTCGAGCACCGCCACCGGTGCGCCGAGCGCGGTGCGCCCGAGTGGGCCTGAGGGCCCGAGCGGCCCGAGATCCTGGCCCAGCTCGTACCGGAACGTCGTGTACAGCCTGGCCTGCGCTCCTGACTCCTGGATGCCCGAGAGCCCGAACAGGTAGCCGACGAATCCAAGCAACAGCAGTGCCAGCACGAGCATGCTCGCCGCGGCGCAGCGCACAATCGAGATCTGGCCCGTCGGACCGCCCGAGCGGGCCGGGGCCTCGGCCGGCGACGCGATAGCCGTCACTGGCGCGCCTGACGACGTCGCCGCAGGATCATGTAGATCGCCGGCGGGGCAACCACGACGACGAGCAACTCCAGCGCGGTCATCAGCCCGAGCATCGTCGAGCTGCTGCTGTCGCTGGCGAGGTTGACGACCTGGCCGGTCACCGGTCCTTCCGGGGCCGCGTTCGCACTGCCCCCGTTGTTGTTAGCGGTCGTGGTGCCGGTCGACGCCGACGTTGACGGGTGCGCGCCCGGCTTGCCGGAGGAGTTGGGATTGCAGTTAAGCGGCGAGCCGACCTTCTCGCACTTGTTCGGATAGGGCGCATCGTCTAGGACGATGAGCTGGCCGTCCCTGAGCGTCGGGTTGTCGCAGTTGGCCATGCTTGGCGTCGGCACCGCACCGGGGATCTTGCTCGACTGCAGCAGCCCGCCTTCGACGAGGTTCAGCGGCAGGGGCGAGTAGCCGAGCTCAGCCGAGTACTGCTGGCCCGCGCACAAGAAGTAGTCGATGTAGGTACTGAGCGTGGCGCCTGCGCCGTTGCTGAAGGTTGCCGGGATAGCCGTGCCAACCCGCGGAACGATCAGGTAGCTGTAGCTCGACAGCGGGTAGGAGCGCGGATCGGTGAATGTGTAGACGTTGTCCAGGTCCTGCTGCAGGAAGTTGGGGCTGCTGGGATCCTCGTTGATGATCGCCTTGGTCAGCGCTACCGCCACGTTCGACGCGCTCGGCTGGACGTAATAGCCGGCCGGGTTGAGGACGGAGACAACGGGATAGTGCGAGTTCAGCGCGTACGCGTACTCGTCGTAGCCGATCGCCCCCTGGCCGTAGCTCGCGGTGACGTACGAGGCGACGTTGTTGGACCCGTTCTGGGACACCGACGCGCCCCAGCCGCCGGGGTAGAACTCCGTCTGGATGCACGGGTGGCCGGGGGTACCGACGCGGTTGTTCGTTATCTTCGCGCAGAACGCGTTCCAGATGGATGGGTACATGTGCGACATCCACCGGGTGAAGAAGTACGTCGCGCCCGAGCCGTCGGACCGAACCACGGGGATGATCGGGATGTTAGGCAGGGGCGTGCCGTAGTCGTGCGTGATCTCCGGATTGTCCCAGTTGGTGATAACGCCGGTGAAGATCTTGGCGATCGTCTCGCCGGACAGCCGCAGGTTGGTGATGAGGTGGCCGCCAACGTCAAGGTGGTACATGAAGGCCGTGCCGCCGGCGGTGTCCGGCACGTACGAGTACCCGTAGGGCGAGTGTTCGGAACCGCTGAGGTCAAACGGGTCCGTGCCGTTGCGGAACGGTGGGTCAGACGCCGCGAAGTCGTCCGTCCCGTTCATGTAGTCGTCGCGCCCCGCCGCCGAGCCATCCGGATTGAACTGGATGGTGATTCCGTTCGCGTGCAGGTTCTGCGCCCACTGGGTCAGCGCCACGGAGGCCCAGGTCGAGCCCGAGCCGAAGATAGGGGTATAGCTACCCGCCAGCGCCGGTGACATCGGCACCAGGGCCGTCAGCGCGACCGTGGCCAGCAGCACCACTTTTCCCACGGTGGGGCGCAGGCGGATCTTCATTGCATCTTCCTCCTCGGCAGCAGCTGCATGCTTCGCAGCCGTATCCTTTGCAGCCGTATTCTTCGCAGTCGTCCGATCGCGGCGATGCCTCCCTGGCCGATGACGAACGACATCGAGCCGCCTACCGCGAGCAGCCCGCCGACGATGAGCAGCGCCGGCACGGCATATCTCGCGGTGCCGGAACTGGTCGGGTTCGCCACGTAGCCCAGATGGACCGCCGGGGCGCTCGAGGTCGGGCTGGGCGTGGGCGTGGCTGAGGGCGTCGCCGCGGTGCTCCGGCTCTTCTTGGGGTTCCCGGTCTGATCGAGCACCTCAGTCGCGGCCTTGAGGGTCTCATTGCGCATCTGCTGCGTCAGCGGGAGGTAGCCGGGCGGGAGGTTGCCCGGCAGCAGTCCGGGCTGCTGGCCCTGGTCGGCGATGAAGTCGAGCCACTCCGCGATCTTCGCCGCCTTGGTCTTGGAGATCCCGCCCGTGGGGACCATCGCGTAGACGATCATCGTCAGCGGGTACGCGTCCCAGGCCGCCTTGCCTGCGTTCTTCAGGTTGACGGACTCGGTGATGTGATTCTGCCGGTCTGTGACCATGTCATGCTCGACGGCCGCCAGCATCCCGGCGTCCGTGGGGGCGACGAAGTTCCCGGCCGCGTTCTGGAGGGAGGCGGTCGGGAACAGGAACGCCGACGCGTCGCCCTGGTCCAGGATCGCGAACAGGTCACGGGTACCAGGGACTTCCGGCGCCAGCGAGTCGTAGTTTCCGTACTGGTCAACCGCGGTCTCGGTGCCGGGGAAGTTGTTGGCGAGCTGGTAGGAAACAACCGAGCTGAGCGGGAATACGGGTGAATACAGGTGCGAGTACAGGAGGTTAGAGTCCATCGCTGTGAGCGTCTGAGTCGGCAGCTGCATGTCGACGTAGTTGGAGTTGATGTGCTCGCCATCGGCAAACGAGCCGTCGGCGAAGGCCTTGGCTGCCGGGTTGGCGGCGATCCAGCTTGTCAGCTCCCAGGTCATGTCGCTCAAGCCCGACAGGACAGTCGGAACGACCCAGTCACTCTCCGCGGGACGCACCCCGGGGTTGAGATGGGTGAACTCAGGGTCGACCAAAATGCTGGCCGGGTCGTAGTCGACGGCATTGTCACAGTCGCTGGCCGACAGCACTCCGTCGCTGCAGGCGGTGTCGGAAAAGTCGTAAGACTCGGTGATCAGCTTGAGCATCAGGCGAGCGTCAAGCCGGATGTGATTAGCCGGCAGTCCCGTCTGAGGGTTGTCGATCCAGAACGCGACCGACTCGGCCGTTATGGCGATGGGAGCATATGTGTATGGGTACTTTGACGTACCGGAGGCGGGGAAGGTCGTCAGTGCGACATCGTCCATCCCGGCCTGGAAGTCCTGCCTCGCCAGCGGCTCGTTCTGAGCCGAGTCGTACTGGATGCTGAGCGGGTCGGCAGCGGTGCACAGCGCAGTCTGCCACGAGTTCATCGCTATGGAGGCCATAGGGGAGCCGATGACCGTGAAATCGGGCGTGCGTATCGGGCAGCCGGTGATGACCGGATCGAAGGTCAGCGGCACCACGACGCGGTCGTCCCAGGCGCAGCGTGCGGGATAGTACTCGTACTGGAACCCGAAGGCGACAAGCCCGGTGGCAGTCGCGTAGTCCTCCGAGTGATTGCTGCAGCTTCCGTGCCCGTTGGACGTGGAAGTTCCGCCCTGCGCCGGCACGATCACTAGCGAGCACGGATGGCCCTCAGCGCAGCCGAGCCACGAGTTCTGGTCAGATGTCAGCAGCTCGATATCGGCCTCGCCGGCTCCTCTCGGCGAGCTCGTAGCGACCACGGTGTTCTCCGGGCCTTCAGGGCCGACACCCGGTGAGCCAGCCGAGTTGGCGCCCAGGCACGCGTTCTCGCTGGCCACGACCGTTCCCCGGCACTCGAGGATCTCCACCGGATACAACGTCGATTCCGAGTCATACGGAATGTTGACGCTCGGCGTGAACCCCTGCCAGCTCACCAGGACCGACTGATTCGCCAGCTCGCTGACCTGACTCACCGTTATATAGCTGCGACGGGCAAACAGCTTGTTCGTGACCGGGTTATACATCCGGGGCCCGCGGACAACGATGCCGCCGCTAGGCGCGGCCGGCGCTCCGCCATGTGACCCTGCTGGAGAGCCGCTCTGCCCGGGCTCCGGCGAGCCTGCCGCTGGGTCTGGCGTCGAAGCATTCGCCGAAGGCGCGCTCCCCGCAGCCAGCGGCAAGAGCAGGAACCCGACAAAGATCGACGCCGACCCGGCGAGCGCGCACGCCCGCCGGCCAGCCGATACGCGGAGGTGGCCGGTTCGCATTTACTTCCTCATCGCGACGGGAGGTGTTGGTAGCAGGATCACCGCTGATGCTATTGGCGGGCGAGCCGGGCTCGGCGGTGCTGGCGGGCTGATCATGGTTGCAGGTACTCGCATGCGGGTCACGGCTGCTCCGCCTCCCGCCTCAGCTGGCGGACCTGGCGCTTGGTCAGCTCGCCTGGCCTCTTCCCGCCGAGGAACCGGGCGATCGCGAACAGCACCACCACGACCAGCATCAGCGCGAAACCGGCGCCGAACGCCCGCTCGACAAGCTTCGGGTACTCACCCTCAACAAACACGTTGTTAAAGATCAGCGTCGGGAGCGTGGCCTGCCAGCCTTGGAACGCGTTCGCGTTCATCGTGTCGGAGAACCCGGCGACAAGTAGGACGGGAGCCGTCTCGCCGATGCCCCGCGCCATGGCGAGCACGACCGCCGTGGCCAGGCCCGACCTGGCCGTCGGCAGGATCACCTTCCACACGGTGCGCCAGTGGCTGGCGCCGAGCGCGAAGGAGGCTTCGCGGAGCGTCCCTGGCACGACCCTGAGCACGACCTCGGCGGCTCTGGTCACCGTGGGCAGCATCACAATCGAGATGGCTATCCCGGCGGCCAGGCCGCACTTGCCGAGCCCGAAACTGAGCACGACCAGCGCGTACACGAGCAGCCCGGCGATGATCGACGGCAGCGCCGTCATCGCATTCACGATCGTGCGCACGGGCCGGGCCAGAGCCCCGCCTATCTCAGCCAGGAACACGGCCGCGGTGATGCCAAGCGGCACCGACAGCACCGTGGCGATGGCAAGCTGCTCAACCGAGCCGACCGCGGCGTGGACGATCCCGCCCGAGCTTAGCGGCTGCAAAACCGCCGTGTTGACCATCGTCTGGGTCCAGAAGTTCGGGTGCACGATGGCCGGCAGGCTCTTGACGAAGCTGTAGGCAATCTGGTCGACGACGACTGCCGTGGCGAAGATGCCGCCGGTACTGACCAGCACCGCGATGGCCTTGTCCCTGACGACGAGCCGGCTCCACCGCATCGCGGCCGCCGCGATGTAAAAGAGCGCGAAGAGCACGTACCAGCAGACCCAGAAGCCAAGCGCGCCCGTGAAGGGCAGCAGTCGCTCATACACGAGCCAGTCCAGCCCGAGCGCGCCGATGGCCGCCCCCACCAGGGTCAGCACGTCCTCAGGCGTGACCGTCCGGATGCGGATCGGCTCGTCGACGCTCGCCAGCCCAGGCTGGCGCGGGCTGGTACCGACGGTGGTCATCGATTGCTCCTGTTCATCAGCCGATCGCGCCGTTAGTCCGCCGTAGCGGCGCCCGACCGCGACCTGCCGATGATGATCGCGGCCAGCGAGTTCACCACGATCGTGATGGCGAAAAGCACCAGACCGGCGGCCATCAACGCGGACAACTGGTTCGAGCTGGCTGAACTCCACTCCGCGGCGATCAGTGCTCCGATCGAGTTGCCGCCGGACTGCGCGACGTGCCAGTTGATCTTGGAGATTTGAGTGATGATCAGCAGGACTGCGATCGTCTCGCCCAGCGCCCGGCCGATCCCCAGCATGGAGGCGCCGACCGCGCCGCCCCGCCCGAATGGGACAACGACCGTCCTGACCATTCCCCAGCGGGTCGAGCCGAGTGCATAGGCCGCTTCCCGCTCTCCCTGCGGCGCCTGGGAAAAGACCTCGCGCGACAGCGAGGTGACGATCGGAATGATCATCAGGGACACGACCAGCCCGGCCAGGATGGGCGAGCCCACGAAGGTCGAGGGGGTGTACTCGATGGTTACCTTCAGCGGCGGGAACCAAGCCAGGTGGTCAGCCAGCCACCCCATTACCCCGATGGCGCGCGGCATCAGCCAGAACCGTCCCCAGATGCCGTAGATGATGCTCGGGATTGCCGCCATGAGGTCGATGACCGCGATCAGCACGCGGCGCAGCCGCACGGGCGCGTACTCGGAGATGAAGATGGCCGTTGCCAGCGCCAGCGGGATGCCGACGATGCTGGCGATCACGCCGATGATGAGCGTGTCCGGCAGAACCCCGCCGATGCCGAACTGGTTGTCAACGAAGATCCAGTTCTGCTTGGTGAAGAAGCTGAGCCCGTCCGCCCGGAAGGCCCAGCTGCTCCTGATGATCAGGAAGACCAGGATCAGACCGGTGATCGCGAAGCTTGACAGCCCGGCCAGGCGCAGGACAGTCCTGAACACCATGTCTCCCCGTGACGGACGGGAGACGATCGTGCGCGGACTGTCATCGTCTGCTGGCACCGGCCGGGCAGAGGTCAGCGCGACGGCCATGACAAAGCCCCTCCAGTGCCCGGCAGCGATGCACCACGACGCAGTCAGGTACGCCGCAGGCTCAAACAGACTCTTCTACTCGGATTTCTAGACTTCTACCAGAAACTGAACGCACGGTAAACAGCTGATATCGCTACAGCAATATCGTGGCCAGACTCGCCGGGATTGACTTGGCCGGGGCGGTGTCCTCAGCCCGTCGGCAGCACCTGGAACGCCTCGGCGAGCCTGCCCTCGGGCAGGCCACCGTCAGCCGCGGCGCGGCCCAGGCGGGTACGCAGCATGTCCTCGAGGCCATCTATGTCCTTCACCTGGCTGACGTGCGAGCGCAGCGCCGCGACCTTACGGGCGAAGGTGTCGGTGATGTCGACGTAATGCGTCGGCGCCGGGCCGCCGGCGATCCACACCTCGCGCACCGTCCACGGTTCGAGCTTCTCCTCCGCGAGCAACTCGGGAAAGGCGAACGGGTTGCGTGAGTCTGGGTAGACCGCGTCAAGCGACGCCGAGCCGACCGCGCGATGGTCCGGGTGCCCGATGCCAAGGCGCACATAGTTGCGTTCGGGCGACTGGCAGAGCACGCGGTCAGGACGCAGCAGCCGGATAACCCTGGCCAGATCCTTGCGCAACCCGAGCGTCGGCTCGACCCGGCCGTCTGGATAGCCCAGGAAGTGCAGGTCAGATACGCCCACCTGCTTCGCCGCCGCAGTCTGCTCGGCTTGGCGCAGCGTCGCCATCTCATCCCTCGGTACCGACCGGTCGCTCCCCCCGGCGTCGCCGTTCGTGACGACGCAGTAGCTGACGTCGATGCCCGCGTCTGTCCACCGCGCGACGGTCCCGGCCGCGCCGAAATCGACATCATCAGGATGCGCGGTAATTACGAGAATCCGGCCTATCTCTGCGTCCTCGAGCACAGCTCGATCCTACGGCCGCAGGCGAGGTCGCCCCACGACCGGAGGCCGCCGAAGCAGGCCGTACCGCCCGTGGCGCATGATGAGCCAGTGACGAGCGGGACGGCTCAGATATCGACGCGCTGGTCAGCGCCCCGGCGCGTTAGCGGCGACCGCCAGCGGGTACCCGGAAAGCGCCAGGCGCTCAGCTAGTGTGGGGTACGTGATGACTTTCTCGGCAGATCGGTCATATGCGGAATCACTGGATTCAGCCGACGAGCTGTCCGGGTTCCGCGACCGCTTCGTCCATGCCGATCGCGACCTGATTTACCTGGACGGGAACTCGCTCGGCCCGCTGCCGGTGCGAACCCAGGCGCGGATCGCCGAGGTGGTCGACCAGGACTGGGGCGTCGGCCTGGTGAGGTCGTGGAACTCATGGATCGATATGCCCCGTGAGGCTGGCGACATGGTTGCCGCGCACCTGATCGGCGCGGCGCCAGGCCAGGTCATCGTGTGCGACTCGGTCACGGTCAACCTGTACAAGCTGGCCAGCGCTGCGCTGGTCTACCAGCACGGCCGCGACGTCATCATCACCGACGACGACAACTTCCCGACGGACCGGTACGTGCTGGAGGGCATCGCCCGCCAGCACGGCTGCGAGCTGCGACTGATCCACACCGACATGGACGACGGCATCAGCGAGAAGGCGCTGTCCGACGCGCTTGACGACCGCACCGCATTGGTCAGCCTCTCTCACGTGGCCTACCGCAGCGGCGCGCTCGCCGACATGCGGCGGCTCACGCGGCTCGTGCACGAGGCGGGCGCGCTCATGCTGTGGGACCTGTGCCATTCGGTCGGTGCCATCCCGGTGGAACTCGATGAAAACAATGTCGATCTTGCCATCGGCTGCACCTATAAATACGTGAACGCCGGGCCAGGCGCGCCGGCGTTCCTGTATGTGGCCGAGCGCTTGCAGGACCGATTGCAGCAGCCGATCTGGGGCTGGTTCGGGCAGCGTGACCAGTTCGCAATGGGACCGCATTACGACCCAGCGCCCGGCATCGACGCGTTCGCGACCGGCACGCCGCAGATCATCGGGACGGTCGGGGTCGAGGAGGGCGCGCGGCTGCTGGGCGAGGCCGGCATCGACCGGCTCCGGGCCAAGGGCGTGGCCCTGACCGGTTACGTCATCCAGCTCGCGGACGAGTGGCTCAGCGATCTCGGGTTCACGGTCGCCTCGCCGAGACAGGACGGGCGCCGCGGCTCGCACGTCAGCCTGCGGCATCCGGACGCGTGGCAGATCAGCCAGGCCCTCATTCGCGAGAGCGTGATCGGCGACTACCGCACACCCGACCGCGTGCGCCTCGGCCCGTCCCCGATCAGCACAAGGTTCACCGACGTCTGGGACGCGATGGACACGCTGCGGCAGATCGCCGCGGACAAGTCGTACACCGATATCCCGGCCGGCGAGTCCAGGGTGACGTGACTATTCCCTGGCCAGCTCGGTGCGCGCGGTCGCGGCGACTTCGTCCGCGTCGCCGCGGCCGCCAATGCTGAAGGTGATCCGCTCGATCCTTCCTTCGAAGGGGAACGAGGCGTCGTACTCGCCGGTCACCGGGGACAGCGCGTCTCGTCCGATGTCAACGCCTGTTGAGCCGGGCATCCTGATCACGTACGGGATCTCGACTGCTCCGAGGTCACTGCCGTTAGCGCCCACGACCAGCCGGCCACCCGGCCCGTTCCGCTCTAGGCGCGCAGTAATCGCGTGCCGGCCCGCCGACAGACACAGGGGCGCCGATGCGCGGTAATGGGTACCGAGCGCGTTGTAGTCGAAATGAAGCTGGCCGTCGGCCAGGTAGAAACTGTGGCCGCCGTTCTGGCCGCCGCGGGCGTACAGCACGCCGCTCGCCGGGCCGGTGACGTTGACCAGCGCGGTAATACGCCACGGCCGCCCGGCCAGCGGCGGGCAGGCGTCGGCGGGGATGTGCGTGACCGGCGGGTAGTAGACGTACTCGGCCCGCGCGTGCACCGTACCGGGCTGCGGCGCGGCGCCGAACAGCTCGATGTCGCGGTCATCGAGCGGCAGCACGCCGTGCGCGCCCGCCTGCTCCCACCAGGCGTCGATGAGCTCGCGCAGCTTGGCCGGGTGGTCCGCGGACAAGTCATGGCACTCGGAGAAGTCCTCGTCCAGGTGGTAGAGCGCCCACTCGTCGTCGTCGAAGGGCCGGCCCTTCGTGTGATACGTAGTGATCTTCCAGCCGTTAGCCCACAGGCCGCGATGGCCCATCTGCTCGAAGTACTGGACCGGGCGCGGAGGCGGCGCGTCCGGATCGCCGAACGTCGCAGTCAGCGACCGGCCGTCCATCGGCAACTGGGGCACGCCAGCCACGTGAGCGGGGAGATGCGTGCCGGTCACGGCGAGGATCGTGGGTGCGATGTCGACGGCATGGCAGAACTGGCGGCGGAAGGCTCCCCGGTCAGCTATTCCCGCAGGCCAGTGGATGATAAGCGGATCCCGCACGCCGCCGCCGTAGGTGTTCTGCTTGTACCAGCGCAACGGCACGTTGCCGGCCTGCGCCCAGCCCCACGGGTAGTTCGAGTGGGAACGCGGCCCGCCGATGTCGTCGAGCCGCCGGGCGGCGATCTTGTCAATGTCCTCGGGTATGGCGTTGAAGAAGCTGAACTCGTCCAGGACTCCGTACGGCCCGCCCTCCCGCGACGCACCATTGTCGGACAGCACCAGCAGCAGCGTGTTGTGCAGCAGCCCGCGATCACGCAGGAAGGCGGCCAGCCTGCCGACCTGGGCGTCGGTGTGCTCGAGCATCGCCGCAAAGGCCTCCTGCAACCGCGCCGAGAACGCGCGCTGGCTCGCCGTCAGGTTGTCCCACGCGGGCACGCCAGGATTCCGGTCGGCCAGCGTCGTCCCGGCCGGGATGACGCCGAGCTGAAGCTGCCGCTCGTACCACCTCCGCCTGACCTCGTCGTAGCCGCCGTCGAACCGGCCGCGCCAGCGCGTCCGGTACTCAAGCGGTGACTGGTGCGGCGCATGGGTGGCGCCGAACGCGACGTAGAGGAAGAACGGCCGGTCCGGCCGGATGGAGTGCAGGTCGCTGATCCAGCCCGTTGCCCGGTCGACGATGTCTTGCGACAGGTGATAGCCCTCTTCCGGACCCGCTGGCGGGTCGATGAACCCGTTGTCGCTGGTCAACTCCGGATAGAACTGGTCGGTCTCGCCCTGGAGGAAGCCGTAGAAGCGATCGAAGCCTCGCTGGAGCGGCCAGTTGTGGTGCGGCCCGGCCGCGCTGCACTCGTGCATGGGCGCCAGGTGCCACTTGCCCGCGGCGTACGTTGCGTAGCCATGCTCACGCAGAAGTGAGGCGATCGTGGCCGCGCGGGGCGAGATGCCGCCCCGCATGTTGGGGAAGCCGGTGTTCCAGTTCGAGATGCCGCGCATCCCGACCGCGTGCGGGTTGCGCCCGGTCAGCAGCGCCGCCCTGGACGGGGAGCAGAGGGCGGTGGTGTGAAAGCTCGTGTACCGGAGGCCGTCAGCGGCGAGCGCGTCGATATGGGGCGTCGCCAGCTCGGAGCCATAGCAGCCCAGATGCGCGAAGCCGGTGTCGTCCAGCACGATCATCACGACGTTGGGCCCGCCGAGCCCGGCGGGCGGCTCCGGCCACCAGGGGACGGAGTCGTGGTAGGTACGCCCGATGTGACCGCCGAACTCCGGCTCGCTCGGGGCTGCGACCACAGCCCGACCCCTTCCTGTGCCACGCCGGTCGTTGCCACACCGGCCGGTTCCGGCCCTGTCCCGGCCGCCGCGCTGACCAGCGCGGCCTGCCGCTCGCGCGCACGCCACCCTGGCATGGGTAGAGCGGGCCGGGGCCGCTCCCGGTGCACCCCTCCGGCACCGGAAGCGGCCCAGCGCCGCCGCGCAGCGGCGTCAGCTCTTGTGTCACAGGCAGCGACACAAGCAATTGACACCCATACTGCCAGATGTTTAGCCTTTTGTAAGTGCCCAGATACGGATTGATTGACAGAGACTACGGCTTGCGACTCCGCTCGACCGCCTACGACGGCGACGGGCGGATCTACATGCTTAATCTGGCGAAGTTCCTGCCGGGCAGCGACCCGTTGGCTGGCTCCGATCGCCTGAGCGGCGGCCGCAGCCACGATGCGGCCGATTACGCTCCCATTCCGCTTCTGACGGCTGTGGGCGCGACACTCCGGCTGGTGTCCGATGTGGTGGCAAGCTCGGGTGACTGGGATCGCGCCACGGTCGTTGACTACCCGACCAGGCGCTCGTTCCTGGAGCTCGCGGAACGCAGGGACTTCAGGGAATGGCACATGTACAAGCAGGTCGCAGTGGAGCGCACGACTGTGGTCGGGATGCTCCCCGCCGGGGACCTGCCGACGGACGCGGCCGGCGGGCGCATACTGCTGGAACTCTGGCACGGTCGGACCCCGCTCCCGCTGGCCGCAGGGCCCGCGACCTTGTTTGACGTCGAGGGCACCGTCATCGGCGACGGGCGGAACTGGACCGGTGCCCGCTACACCCCGATCGAGACCGGCACGCCGCTCCCGCTGCTGCGACCACGCTCTGACTACCAGGCCCTGCTGCTCGAGCCGAGGATCCTGCGGTGGCGATGACGCCCGAGGCGGCGCGGGCGGACGGCCGCAGGCTGCGCCGCGAGCAGAATCGAGCCGCCGTCATCGATGCGCTACTCGCGCTCTTCCGCGACGGCGTCTACACGCCAAGCACGGACGAGATCGCGACTAAGGCCGGCCTGTCGGCCCGCTCGCTGTTTCGGTACTTCGATGACGTGAACGACCTGCACCGGGCCGCCGCCGACCGGGCGGTGCAGATGGCCTTGCCCCTGATCGGCCTCGGCACCAGCCCGACCGAGCCGACGGCCGACAAGATCCGCGCAGTCGTCGCCTCGCGAGTCCAGATGTTTGAGGAGACCGGTCCGGCCGCGCGGGCGCTGCGCGCCGCCGCGACGCGGCGCGACATGCTGCGCGGCATGCTCGAGCGCAACCGGTCCTACCTGCGCCGGCAGGTCACCGACGTATTCGCCCCCGAACTTGCCGAAGTCGGGCCCGCTGTACAGCCGGCCCTGCTGGTGCTCTGCTCGTTCGAGTCCTATGAACTGATGCGCTACGCGCAGGGGCTGTCACGCGCGGAGGCCGAGGCGGCGATGACGGCAGCAATCGGAGCCCTGCTCGGTGTCCGATGCGTCACCGAGGCGGCCGCTCCCGGCGGTCAGGCATTATGACGGAATCGATCGGCGCGGTCGACTTCCACTTCGACGTCATGTGCCCGTGGGCGTATCAGGCGTCGATCTGGATGCGGGAGGTAAGAGATCGGCTCGGCCTCGAGGTGGGCTGGCGGTTTTTCAGCCTGGAGGAGATCAACCGGGCCGAGGGCAAGAAGCACCCGTGGGAGCGTGAGTGGTCCTACGGCTGGTCGATGATGCGGGTCGGCGCGCTCCTGCGGCGGATGGATCCCGTGCTGCTCGACCGCTGGTACCTCGCCGCGGGGACCGCCCTCCACGTCGACGGGCGCAAGCCGCACCGGCGCGAGGTCGCCGAGGAGCTCATCGCTCAGCTCGGCCTAGACCCGGCGCTCGTCGCGCAGGCCATCGACGACCCGAGCACGCACGAGGATGTCAGGGCCGATCACGACCGGGTCACCGGCCTTGGCGGCTGGGGCGTGCCGACCCTCGTCTTCGCGGGCGACCGGGCGCTGTTCGGGCCGGTGCTGATCGATCCGCCGCGCGGGGACGACGCGACAGCGCTGTGGCGGCTGCTGACCGGCTGGCTGGAGTTCCCGGCGCTGTATGAGGTGCAGCGGCCGAAGCGGCGCGAGGACCTCGACCGGATCGCCGCCACCTTCCGGCCGTATCTTGAGGCCAGGGACTGGATCACGATTCAGAGGGGGACGCCGTGACCGACCTGGCTACCACCAGGGATTCGCTCGAGCAGTGCTACGACGCGATCGAGGCGCTGGCCGCCCGGATGGACCACGCGCAGTGGCGGGTGCAGTCCCTGTGCCCGGAGTGGACGTCCCGCGACGTGGTCAATCATCTGGCCCTGATGGAGCGGGCAATGACTGACTGGGTGCCGTCGTCGACCGATGAACTGCCGCACTTCGAGCGGGTCGTGTCCGGCGACTACCAGGTCGCGGCGCTGAGCGACAAGGACTTCGCCGGCCTGGTAGCAGAGATCTTCGCGGCCCGGCGGGACAACCTGGCCAAGCTCACCGCGGCCGACCTCGACCGGCCGTCCTGGACTCCTGTCGGCGTGAAGACGTTCGGGCGCTTCCTGGAGATCCGCATCTTCGACTTCTGGGTGCACGAGCGCGACATCACCACGCCGCTGCGCTGGCCGACCGACGACACCGGACCGCGGGCCGAGATAGCCCTGGCCGAGGTCGCAGCCTCGCTCGGCTACATCGTCGGCAAGCGAATCGGCCTGCCCGACGGCTCGAGCATCGTCTTCCACCTGACCGGCCCGCTGAAGCGCGACCTGTCCGTGGTCGTAGATGGTCGCGCCAAGGTCGTGGACCACGTCGAGCACCCGGACGTGGAACTGACCACCGACTTCCTGACATTCATGCAGCTAGCCTGCGGGCGCATCGACCCTCAGGATCAGATCGACGCCGGAAAAGTCACCTGGACCGGCAACGACGAACTCGGCGACCGGGCCGCCCGCAACCTGCGCTTCACCATGTGACGGCTTAGGCGCTACCGTCCTACTCCCACTCAATCGTCGCGGGGGGCTTGGTGGTGATATCAAGCACCACCCGGTTGATCTCCGGCACCTCGTTGGTGATCCTCGTCGAGATCGCGGCCAGGATCGGCTCGGGGATCCTGGCCCAGTCGGCGGTCATCGCGTCTTCGCTGGTGACCGGGCGAAGCACGACGGGATAGCCGTAGGTGCGACCGTCGCCCTGGACGCCGACCGACCGCACGTCGGCCAGGAGCACCACCGGGCACTGCCAGATCGAGCGGTCCATCCCGGCTGCGGACAGCTCGGCACGCACGATGGCGTCGGCCGCGGACACTATCCGCAGCCGCTCGGCCGTCACGGCGCCGACGATCCGGATCGCCAGGCCAGGGCCGGGGAACGGCTGGCGCCACACGATCTGCTCCGGCAGTCCCAGCTCGGCGCCAACCTCGCGCACCTCGTCCTTGAACAGGTCACGCAAGGGTTCCACGAGCTCGAACGCCAGGTCCTCCGGCAGTCCGCCGACGTTGTGATGCGACTTGATGTTGGCCGTGCCGGTGCCGCCGCCGGACTCGACGACGTCGGGATACAGCGTGCCCTGCACCAGGTAGCCCGCCGCCTCGTGATACTCCCCCGCGATCTCGGCGGCCGCCTGCTCGAACGCCCGGATGAACTCCCGGCCGATGATCTTCCGCTTAGCCTCGGGGTCGGTGACGTCGGCCAGCGCGCTGATGAACTCGTCCGCGGCGTCGACGACTCTGAGCTCGACCCCGGTGGCGGCAACGAAGTCCTTCTCGACCTGGTCGGCTTCCCCAGCTCGCAACAGGCCGTGGTCGACAAAGACGCAGGTTAGCCTGGATCCGATGGCCCGCTGCACGAGCGCCGCGGCGACGGCCGAGTCGACGCCCCCTGACAGCCCGCAAATCGCCCGGCCGACGCCCACCTGCGCGCGGATGCGCTCGGTCTGCTCATCGATCACTCCGCGCATGGTCCAGTCGGTTCGGCAGCCTGCCGCCTGGAGGAACCGGCGGATCATGATCAAGCCCTGGTCGGTGTGCATGACCTCGGGATGGAACTGCATCCCGAACAGGCGACGGCCGGTGTCCTCGGCGACGGCGACCGGGGTGCCCGCGGTGCTGGCCGTGACCTTGAATCCGGGCGGCGGGACCGCACAGGTGTCACCGTGCGACATCCAGACCTGCTGCGTGGTGGGCAAGCCCTCGAGCAGCACGCCGGGGTCGTGCGCCACGTGGAGCAGGGTCGCCCCGTACTCGCCCGTTCCGGTATGAAGAACTTCGCCACCGAGATCACGGACCATGACCTGGAAGCCGTAGCAGATGCCGAGGACCGGCACTCCGGATGTCAGCAGGCCGGCGGGCGCGGGCGGCGCGCCTTCGGCATAGCACGACGATGGACCGCCCGAGAGGATCACCGCGCTCGGGCGGAGCGCCAGCATCTCGGCGGTCGTCATGCTGCTCGGCACGATCTGTGAGTAGACCTGGCACTCGCGTACGCGGCGGGCGATCAGCTGGGCATACTGCGCGCCGTAGTCGACCACCAGGACGGGGCCGGAGGCAAGCCCAGGCCGGCTCAGGTGACCGGTCACCTCGGGAGAGACCCGCAGGTCGCTGGCCGGGATCGCCTCGGCCAGCGGGCCGCCCTCAGGGCTCATACCGCGGGGGCTCATACCGCGGGGGCTCCGGGGGTCGTCCCCCGGGCTGATACCGCCTTCCGACATAGCCGCAGTCTAGTTGGCTGACCTGCGGGCTAGCCGACCGTCCCGGCCGCGTCGCTGCCATCGCCGGCGGGCCGGGACGGGCTGACGCGCAGCCGGGAGATCCGGCGGCCGTCAAGCTGCGTCACGGTCAGCCGACGGCCGCCGACCTCGGCTGACTCGCCGTCCACAGGCAGGTGCCCCAGCGCGGCGAGCAGGTATCCGGCTACGGTCTCGTACGGACCCTCGGGCAGCTCGAGCCCGGTCTGCTCGGCAAATTCGTCCAGGTTGAGCAGCCCGTCGACCTCCAGTTCGCCGCCGTGCAGCTGCCGGGGATGGGTGGCCTCCTCGTCATATTCATCCTGGATGTCGCCGATGAGCTCCTCGACCAGGTCCTCCAGCGTCACGATGCCCGCCGTCCCGCCGTATTCGTCCACCACGATGGCCAGGTGCGCCCGGTCTTTCCGCATTTCCGACAAAGCGGACAGGACCATCTTGCTGATCGGCAGAAACTTCACTGGCCTGCACACGTCGCCGACCCGGCGGCTGTCCGTGTCGGCCCGGTTTTCCAGCAGGTCGCGGGAGTGCACGAAGCCGATCACGTCGTCGTAGGACTCCTGATAGACGGGGAACCTCGAGTACCTCGCCTGCTCGACGAGCGCGGCCGCTTCCTTGATCGGCATTGACGCAGGCAGGAACTCGACCTCGGTGCGCGGCACGAGCACCTCGCGGATCTGTCGCTTGCCAGCATCGAAGACCTCGCCCACGATGTGCCTCTCGTCCGCGCTCAGCGCCTGATGCCCGGCGACCAGGTCCCGAAGCTCCTCGTCGGTCATGACACCGCGACCCGCCGCCGGGTCGCCCCCTAGAAGGCGCACAACCATGTTCGTGCACTTGGAGAGCAGCCACACCAGCGGCCTGGCCAGCGTGGCCACGCGGTCTACGACGGGTCCGGCGACGAACGCCACTCGCTCGGCTCGCTGCAGTGCCAGCCGCTTAGGCGCGAGTTCGCCGAAGACAAGTGTGAAAAACGAAATGACCAGTGTCACCACGACTATCGAGAGCGGTGTGGCGACATCGTTTGACAAGCCGAGGTGGTGGAGGTGGTTGGCGAGCTTGTCGGCCAGCAGCGCGGCGCCGAATGCGCCGGACAGCAATGTCGCGAGCGTGACACCGATCTGGACTGAGGACAGGAACCGGTTCGGGTCCTGCGCCAGCCGTGCTGTCCGCTGCCCACGCCTGCCGCGCCGGCCGAGCGAGCGAACCTG
>JASHUG010000376.1 GCA_030040155.1 Streptosporangiaceae bacterium
TCCTCGGCGGCCTGTTCGTCGTCTTCTCGGACCGGGCGGCGGCGGCGGGCGCATGCCTGGCTGTGCTTGGCGGCATCTGGCTCGTCATCGGCGAGCCGGTCATCGCCCTTGCCAGGCCAGGCGGGCCGATCAACCCCGGCTCGCCCGTGGTCAGCCACGGAGCCCCGTTCAGCGCGCCAGCCATGCGCTTCCTTGAGGCACTCGGCTTCTTCTACGGCGCCGGCGTCGTGATCGTGTTCTTCGCGGCGCTTGCCCTCGGCGAGGTGCTCGTGGCCCGGATGGCGGCCGATCGCTACCGCGAGCGGATGGCCGAGACGATGGCGCCAGGAGACCAGTACGGGCCCGCGTACTGAGGCCGGCGCGACGCCGTCGCCGCCGGCCCGACGACGCAATCGCGCGGACTAGTACGTTCGTTTCCGTAGCCTGCGGCGCCTGCTGCGGGCGTCACGGGAGGAGTCAGCCTTGCCAGCCTGGATCTGCGCCACGTGCGGCGTGCAGCAAGCCGAGTCCGCCGACCCCCCGGGTGAGTGCGTGATCTGCGCGGATGAGCGCCAGTACGTGGGCTGGGATGGCCAGCGCTGGACCACGATGGCCGAGCTAGCCGGCGACCATGCGGTCGTGCTTCGCGAGGAGGAGCCGGGACTGACCGGCGTGGGTGTCGAGCCCTCGTTCGGCATCGGCCAGCGCGCCTTGCTGGTCCGCACCTCAAGCGGGAACGTGCTGTGGGACTGCGTCTCCCTGATCGACGACGCGGCGCGGGAGCAGATAAACAAGGCCGGTGGCATCGACGCGATAGCCATGTCGCACCCGCACTTCTACGGCGCTAACGTCGAGATTGCCGATGCCTTTGACGCGCAAATCTTCATTCCGCGGGCCGACGAGCAGTGGATTCAGCGCCCGTCGCCGCGGATCGAGTTGTTCGATGAGGCGGCCGAGCCAGTACCGGGCATCACGGTCATGCGGATCGGCGGCCACTTTGACGGGGCGTCCGTGCTGCACTGGCCGGAGGGATCGGAGGGCCGCGGGGCGCTGCTGACCGGGGACACGATCACGGTGGTGCCAGACCGGGACTGGGTCAGCTTCATGTGGAGCTACCCGAACCTGATTCCGCTGGATGAAGCCACGATCCGCGGCATCGCCGCGCGCGTCGATGGCCTGCGCTTCGACCGGATCTACGGCGGCTGGTGGGGCCGGAACGTGGTCAGGGACGGCCCGCAGGCCATCCGGCGCTCGGCTGAGCGCTACATCGCCAGCCTGCGCGGCCAGCGGCCGTTCGGATAGCGCCCGGCACCGCAGGTTCAGGGCTGCGGGCCCAGATCAGGCGGCAACTGCGCTGGTCAGGCCCGTGCTTGTCCGTCGAGGTCGGCGACGTGCGCGGTGTCGTTGAAGCCGCGGACGATCCACAGATCGCCGCTGATCACCACCCGCGAGATCGACGCGTTCTCCGCGCCGATGAACGCGAACGGGCGTGACTCGGCCGCCAGGGCCAGCGCCTGCCCGATCACGCCACCGTGGGTGAAGACCGCGACCCGCTGGCCTGAATGGGTGGCTGCCAGGCGGATGATGGCATCCTTGACCCGGCTGGCCAGCGCCTCGCTGGACTCGGCGCCGGGAATGACGTCCCAGCGCTGCTCGGCGAACATCCGCTGGCTGATCGGGTGGTTCTCCGCTACGCGCTTGCGGAATTCGCCGCCTTCCCACTCGCCCAGGTAGACCTCGCGCAGACCCGCCTCGACCTGAAGGTCCAGGCCGAGCCGCCGAGCCAGGGGCGCCGCTGTCTGCGCGGTGCGGCGCAGGGGCGTCACGTAGATGGCAGCGATGCCGGCCCCGGCCAGCCGAACAGAGACCCGGCGGGCCTGTTCCGCGCCAAGCTCAGACAACGGCGGGTCGCCCTGCCCGTCAACCAGGGCGAACGGGGAGCCGTCGACGTATGCCTCCGACTGGCCATGGCGAACCAGCAGCAGGTCCATGGAGCCCGCTGGCGGCTGAAAGGGGCGCTGGTGAAATGCGGTCGGCTGCTCGCTATCGGCCTTCTCCGTCACAAGGCACAAATCCTATCGGCGGCAGCCGCGGTCGTCATCGCGGCGGACCGGCAAGTGCGGGGGTGCCAGGGCGCTCACCGCCCTGGCACCCCCGCTCCCGGGGCCCTGGTCCGCCGCCGGCTTTCACCGGGTGTCGGTTGGTCTCGGAGGCTGCCAACCGCGCTTGCCCGGAACCTGGCCACCCTGCTCGTCAGGCCGCGAGCCGCTCCTGAGCCGCTGGCGAGCCGTCGCCCGCCGCGGCCTTCATGACCGGCTCGGTCGCGGGCGCCGGGACCGTGCCGGCGGCAGGCCCGCCGTCCCGCAAGGACGCGACTTCGCGCAGCGTCGCCTGGCCCGTGCCAGCCTCGCCCGAGCCTGCCTGGGTCTCTGGCCTGACCTGGCCGAGCAGCTTTGCCCTGAGCATGTGCCGTCCGCGGTGGATCCTCGACATCACGGTCCCGATCGGGGTGCCCATGATCTCGGCGATCTCGCCGTATCTATAGCCCTGCACGTCGGCGAGGTACAGCACCGTCTTGAAGCAGTCCGGCAACTCGCCGAGCGCCCGCATCACTCGCGAGCCGGCCAGGTTGTCGATGGCCTCATCCTCGGCTGAGCGGCCCGGTAGCTCACGTCCGGCCTGGGACTCGACGGCGTCAATGAGATCGCCGGTAAGGGTCTCGGCTGGCCGCGTGCGCCGCTTGCGGCAGGTGCTGTAGAACGTGTGGAACATGATGCGGTGCAGCCATGCCCTGAGGTTCGTGCCGGGCGTGAACTGGTGGAACTTCAGGTAGGCCCTGGCAAAGGTCTCCTGGATGAGATCCTCGGCATCGCAGCGATCACGGGTTAGCCGGAGGGCTGTGGGGAACATCTGCCGCATATACGGGACCGCTTCGGCTTCGAATCGGGTGAGGTTATCGCTGGCCTGGACATGTTCATGAACCGCTACGTCCACAGTTGTGTCGACTGTCACGGGTCCTCCTCGTCTGGCCTGGGCTCCGCCAGCCGCAACCGATTGCATTCGGGGGATTGCCGGTTGGGGGGCCGGGTGCTGGTTGGTGTTACCCAGCAGTAAGACTCGCCGATTTACCCGCCTGGCGCATCGGGCAGATCCTGAGCTACCGCGAGCCGCTACCTGAGTTAACCGCTGCCTCAGGATGACCTGCGGTAATGCTTTGACTTACGGGGATAAATCGCCGGGTCACGCCTGGGTAAAACGGGCAGCGTGAGCGACCAGTTCGCGTCGGCCGGCCTGGCCGGTCTTGGCGACGAGGCTGGCGATGTGAGTCTCCACGGTTTTCGGCGAGATGTAGAGCCTGCTGGCGATCTCTGTGTTCGAAAATCCTCGTGCTACAAGGAGGAATACATCCATCTCGCGGCTGGTAATGCCCAGCCTGCGCATCTGCACGGGAACCTCCGCGCTGCCGCGGCCGGATCTGGGCACGCGCTCTCCGGCGCGGCGCAGGATTCCCCTGCAGGCCGAGGCGAGACGGTCGTGCGATGTCGCGTCGAACTCGGCCGCAGCCTCGCGCATCCAGGCGATCGGCTCGCCCCAGCCGTTTTCCAGCGCGGCCGGAGCCACCAGCCTGCGAGCGAGGTGGTTCCACCACGGGGCAAACGGTGCGAAATGCTCGCTGCCTTCGCGGGCGAGGACCGAGGCTCGCTGCTGGCGGCCTTCGCGGCCCTCGACCACCGCCTCGGCGTACGCTAGGCAGCCCTTATTCCAGCTCACGGCGACGTCAGAACCCTTCGCCTGCTCGATCGCCTGCCGGCCTCCCGCGCCGCACACCGCCTGGAGCAAGACCCACAGGCCCCAGGCTCGCCGGGGCGCCACGACCGGCGACTGCAGCGCCGAGTAGAAGTTCTGCGCCCGCGCCGGTGACATCTTGGCCTGCAGGCCGAGCGCCATGCCGGTCTGGCTGGCCTTGGCTGCGCGCGGCAGATCGTCGCGGAACAGCGAGACCAGCACCCGCGACTGGCCCCAGATCGTGAACAGGATCTCGGGGTCATCGATGATGTTCTCCGCCCGGTGGATGGCCCGCTCCGCCAGCTGGCGCTCGTCGCGGATCGCATGCACGTTGGCCTGCAGGACAAGCCCCATGGCCTCCAGCCGGGCTATCCCGAGCTGGGCGGCCGACCGCTCACACTGGCGGGCAGCGGTGAGCGCCCGGTCCAGGTCGGTGCCCAGGCTCCATAGGTTCGCGAGCTGAAGTTCGATCGTCGTGGCCGCCGACAGAACTCCGGCGTGGTGGGCCAGCTCGCGTACCTGCATCAGCTGGTCCACCGATCCAGTCTCGAGCATCTCGATCGTGCCGAGCTCGTGGAGCGCCCTGATACTGAGCACCCCTCGTTCCGTCCGGTCAGCGATCTGGCGTGCGCGCTCGAACGCCGCGCGCGCCGCCCCGAGGTCGCGCATGCGCTCGCGCCGTCCGATCACCTCCAGCGACGCAAACCCAACGTCGGCCGCCCACCCGGTGAGGCCGGCTCGCTCGGCGGACGCGAGTGAGCGCCGCGCTAGCTCCTCAGCCCGGTCCAGTTCGCCGGCGGCAAGCGCGCAGCGGGCCGCCACCGCGTCAATCCTGCCGGCCAGCTCGACGTCTTGCAGTTTGCCCGCGATCTCCTCGGCCGCCGACAGCCGCGCAATCGCCGCGCTGAGATGATCCTCAGGCCTCGTGCTGGCGACCCTCAAGATGGTGAGCGCCTGGCGCCGGGGATCCGCGCCGGAAGCCGCAAGCCTTCCGATGAGGTCATCGGCTACCGGAACGAGCTGGTCGTAATCGCCGGCTAGTGCTAGGGCCTCGGTCAGCACCTCGTCGATCTCGATGTCCACCTCGGGAACAGGCTGCGTCGAGGCTGTGAGCAGCTTGCGCGCGTCTTCCAGCGCCGCTGTCGCGCTGCCGATCGCGCCCTGGCGCAGCGAGCGGCGGCCCGCTATGAGCAGGAGACTGGCTGCCGCTGCAGGCTCACCGGCCGCAGAATAGAGCTCGGCAGCGAGCTCGCACCACTCTCCGGGAAAGCCGGGGTGTGCCTCCTCAATGGCATCCGCGGCGGCGGCAGACCTGGCGGCAAGCTCCGGGGGTAGCAAGTTCGATACGATCGCGTCCCTGGTCAGGCTGTGCCGGAACCTGAACCGGCCGGAGTCAGCGCCCACCGGCTCGATGAGCTGGACCTCCCGCGCTCGCTGCAGTGCCTCCAGGACCTTGGCATCGGAGACGCTGGCAACCCTCGGCAGCAACGTCCAGTCGAACTGCCGGCCGAGGATCGCCGCCGACACGATGACGTTCGTAACCGCCGGACCCAAGGCCGCCAGCCGGTTGCGCACGGAGCCGACGATCGAGTCGGGCACACCGGTAGAGACGTCGTTGTTGACATGCCAGCCGTGCTCACCCCGCACCAGCTCGCCCGACGAGACGGCGGCGGCGAGGATTTCCTCGACCGCGAAGGGCAGCCCGTCGCAGTCCGCCAGCAGGCCGCGGATCTCGGCCGGCACGTCCGTCACGTTCAGGCAGGCCGCGGCCATCTGCCCGACCGCGCCCGGCGTTAGCCGGTGAAGCTCCACTCGGCTCGCAACCCGGCGGGCCGATGCGGCCTGGAGCAAGTCCGCCGAGGCGCACCCCGAGCCATCACGCTGCGTGATCAGGCACAGGACATTGGCCGATCCGACGTTGTCCGCGAGATACTCGACGATCGCGAGCGTCTCCGGATCGGCCCAGTGCAGATCCTCAAGGACGAGCAGACCGCCACGCCAGCCTGGCAGCGCCAGGACCCGCAGGACTGCCTCGCCGAGGATGACCGGCGATATCTCGGCGCCGCTGTCGCCCGGCTCGCTCCACTCGGGCACCAGCGCGCCGAGCGCCGCCCGGTACTGTGAGAGCCCGCGGGAGTCGGGGTCCACGCCGTCGCGCGCGGCTCCCATGAGAGCTTCCGCGACAGGCCGGTACGGCACCGGTACCGTCGATTCCGTCCCGCGCCCGGTGAGCACGTGGAAGCCCTCGGCGGCAGCCCTGATCGAGAGGTCTCGGGCCAGCCTGGACTTTCCGATGCCGGCATCGCCGGTGACGAAGACGGTGCTGCCGCGCCCATCGGCCGCCGCCTCCAGGGCAGCGGTCAACGTGGCGAGCTCAGCGCTGCGGTCGATGAGCACGGGGCACAGCATGGACTCCATGCGGGCGATACTACAAGGACGAATCGAATGATGACTATAAGTGATCAGTGCAGCTCAAAGACGCGTTGACGGTGTTTCGGTGTCGCCGCAGGTCACGCCCTACCGCAAGGCGTAATTGGCACCGTAGTCTCGTTGGTCACACCCGTAACGCGAGCAGGCCTCGGTAGAGCCGGCCCGCGTTCGCGGCCCGGGACACGGAGCGACCCGCTGTGCGGATTCCGTTCCGACCCGGCAAAGAATCCGGGGCCGGCCAAACCGGACGCGCCAGCGGGGCGCACGCCCGAATGGCGGAAGGCCTATCACCGCCGGCCGCCTGGCTATTGCCGCTGGCGAACGGCTGGCGCGCGAGCGACCCCGGCAACTCACCTACAGCCTGTAGTCGGCTAGCCTGGCGCCTGTAGCGCAGGTGCCAGATAGCTAGGAGCGGCCTTGGCGATCGTCGTGCTCGTGTTGTGGTTCGCCACTGCCGGCGCTGGCTTGGCACTGCTGCGCGCGGGCGGGGCCGCCAGGCGAGTCGCCGCCGCGGGGTCACTCGCCCCCCAGGTTCCGTCCCGGCCCTCGCTCGCGGCTCAGCCTGCGGGGAGCGGGCCGGTCAGGATCGGCGCCGTTCCGCTGACCGCGGACGGGAAGCCACCGCCGGTTCCGCATGCGAGGGTGACCACGCCGCCGGGTGAGCATCCGTTGCTGGAATTCTCCCATCCCGCGCTGGCCATAACCGGGCTGGCGTTCTGGGCGATGTTCACGTTCGTCCACTACCGGCCAATGGCCTGGACCGCGGTCGCGATCCAGCTCGTTACGATCGTTCTGGGCCTGACGTGGCAGGCCCGCAATAGCAACGCATCCCGGCACAAGGCGCCAGCCGCGTGGCCGTTTCCTGGGCGGCTGCTCACGCTGCACGTGTCGGCGGCCGCCAGCTCGTTCGTACTCGCGGTCCTTTCCGCTCTGGTCGCCAGCCACGGCTGACCGGAGACCTGGCACTCTGGACGCGGCCTTGCGCACAAGGACTCTTCGCATTCCGCGGCCGATCGCGACGGATCCGGTGGCTGGACTTGCCGCCGGACGAGGGTGTCAGACGACTGCACCCGTGATCGACGCTGGACGACGCTCTTCTACGGCGTTCCTAGATCTAGTCCGGCCTGACCTGCGCGGGTACGGTTGACCAGCGTCTCGACCGAATCACCCAGCCGGGAGTCGCATGGGCACGAATGAGCGCGCGAAGATCGTCATGACCCCTGCCGAGGTTGCAGACTTCCTGCAGCGCAGCCGGACCGCTACGGTCGCCTCCATCGGTCCCGGCGGGATGCCGCACGTCGTCGCCATGTGGTACGGCCTGATCGGTGACGCCGTCTACATCGAGACCAAGTCAAAGTCCCAGAAGGCGGTGAACCTGCGCAGGGACCCGCGGATGGTCTTCATGATCGAGGCGGGCGACAGTTATGACACCCTGCGCGGCGTCTCGCTTGAGGGCACTGGCACGATTATCGAGGAGGCCGACGGCGAGGAATACTGGGCGGCCGCCATCAGCGTGTACGAGCGATACACAGCGCCGTATGCGCAGGATGCGCGGCCCGTCCTCGAACTGATGATGAACAAGCGCATCGTGGTCAAGCTCGTTCCCGAGCGAGTCCGGTCCTGGGATCACCGCAAGCTCGGCCTGGGCCAGATGGCGCCGATGGGATCCACAGCCGCCAGCATCGGCGCGGAGTAACGCCGCGCAGCACCTTGGCGGGTCGGTCTGGCCGGGTGCGCCGGCCGGTCCCGCACTGGGATTGGCTGGCCCGCCGGTCCCTCGCCGGCCTCGTCCGTCCGCCGGCGCCTGGTGATCAGCCCGCGACAGATACTCGCGGGACCACCTCGGCCGCCAGCCGCTCGGCCTGCTCGGCCGGCTCGAACACCGTGGTGAAGAGGATCAGCTCCGCTCCGGCGTCGGCGACCGCGCGGATCTCCCTGACGCAGTCGTCAGGAGTTCCGGCAATGGCCGCCGCCTCGATCTCAGGGACGCGACGTCCGTACACGCGTTCCATCGCGGCGTTCACGCGCTCGCGCGCACGGGCGCCGTCATCATCGACCCCGATATAGACCCGCTTGGCGATG
Source organism: Streptosporangiaceae bacterium (assembly GCA_030040155.1). Classification (GTDB taxonomy): domain Bacteria; phylum Actinomycetota; class Actinomycetes; order Streptosporangiales; family Streptosporangiaceae; genus JAJYUU01. The sequence continues at coordinate 8,278 of JASHUG010000376.1, forward strand.
GGGAAGCTGGCCGCGTTCCGGCCGGAGCTAGCCAGCGCGTCCCGCACCACCCGCACCTGATCGGCGAACCTGGGCGTCGGGGCCGAGCCCGCGCCGAAGAACCCGTCGCCGAGCCGGACCGCGCGCCGAAGCGCGGCCTCGCCGTTGGCCCCGAACCAGACCGGCGGATACGGCTTCTGGAACGGCTTAGGCTCCATCGGAGCGTCGCTGAGCTGCCAGAACTCCCCGTCGAAGGTCACCCTCGGCTGCGTCCAGAGCGCCTTCATCAGCGCCAGGCCCTCGGTGAACCTGGCCACGTAGCGATCCGCGCTGATCCCGAACGCGGCGAACGGCCTGGCCTTGCCACCGGTACCGATGCCGATGTCAAGGCGGCCGCGGCTCATCTGGTCCAGCGTGCTGAGGCTCTTGGCCAGGTGCACCGGGCTGTGCAGCGTCGACACGAACACGACACACCCGAGCCGCATTCGCTGGGTGCATGCCGCCGCGTACGTCATCGCCTCGAGCGGTGCAAATTGCGGACTCGCCCCGAACACCCCCTCCTGTGCCCACGCGCTGTCAAAGCCGAGTTGCTCCACCCTGGCAAAGTAGGAGCGGTAAGCGTCGGGATCGAAGTCGCCGTCGCCGAAGAACTGAGGGATCGAGATGGCGTACCGCATAGGCCGCATCGTAGCCTGCAGCGTGCGATCAGGTGCCGTGTGGCGCAGCGGTCACATCGGTCACATCGGCCACGTCGGCCCTGACGAGCTGCAGCGCGAGGGCCGGGCAGTCGGTGACGGCACGGCGGGCGCGCCCGGCCAGGTACGCGGGGACCAGGCCCTCGGCGAGCAGCGGGTACCCCCACTGGTCGAGCGTGATGAGGTCGGGCAGCAATTCGGCGCACAGGCCGTGGCCAGTGCAGTGGATCGGGTCCACGCGCAGGCGCAGTGAACTCGCCAGGTCTTGCGCGGGCACGGGCACCGGGGGGCGTGCCAGGATAACCGGGGCGTTCCGGCTGGCCCTCGGCCCGCGCAGGGTGGCGACCAGCCGCCACGCCGCCGCGGCCAGAACCGCGAGAATGCACGCGATCGCGAGGTCGAGCAGGCGGCCGGCCCGCATGCCGCGGCCGATCCCGATGCTGTGCGCCATCGCGGCGGGCCAGCAGGCGTAGGCGAGCCAGTGCAGCGCCCGCCAGGTTCGCCTGCCGACGTGGCTGCGCAGCAGGCTGGTAGCGACGAGCGCGAGCATGAGATCGGAGGCGACGGCGCCAATGCCGATCCACAGCCGGTCGCCGGCCGACGCGAACGGGATGAATGCTGCGATGACGCCGATCCCGGCGTAGGAGGCGAGTACCGCCGTGAGAATGTGCACGGCGAGGAAGGCGAGCGCGAGGAGCGAGACATAGCGGTGCAGGCTGAGGCTGGCGAACTTGGGCAGTCCAGGCAGGCGGACCCGGCGATTGACCAGGATGCCGAGTACGGCTCCCGCCGTCAGCAGCACCATGGCGACCACGCCCGTCATCGAGACAACGGTGCCCGTCGTTGGCATCCCGAGCCGCCTGAATCGTCCGGAGGATGGGCCTCGCGCTGCCGCCCGAGACCCGCAGGCCCTGCATCTCGATCGTAAGCTCATGACTGATGCGTACCGCTACCTCGATCGAGGTCTCCCGCAGTCCCAGGCAGGCACTGGAGTTCGCGCTCGAAGCTGAGAAGCTCGGGCTCGACGTCTGCTGGGTCGCCGAGGCGTGGGGCTCGGATGCCCCTTCAGTACTTGGCTACCTGGCTGCTCGCACCAGCCGGATGCAGCTTGGCTCCGGCATCATCCAGCTGGGCACGCGGAGCCCCGTAGCCATCGCGCAGGCCGCGCTGACCCTGGCCGAGCTCTCGCAGGGCCGGTTCGTGCTCGGGCTCGGGGTGTCGGGCCCGCAAGTGATCGAGGGCCTGCACGGCGTGCCGTTTGACCGGCCACTGACCCGGATGCGCGAGACCATCCAGGTCATCCGGCAAGCATTCGCCGGCGAGAAGATCAGCTTCGCCGGCTCGGCGGTCCGGATACCGCTGCCCGGCGCGGCGCGTCCGATGCGGCTGTCGATGCCACCGGGAGACAACATCCCGCTCTACGTCGCCGCGTTGTCACCCAAGATGCTGGAACTCACTGGCGAGACCGCCGACGGGTGGCTCGGCACCAGCTTCGTGCCGGAAGGCGCTGATGCCTACTTCCGCCACCTCGACGCCGGCCTCACCGCGGCCGGCCGGACACGCGCCGATATCGACGTCTGCCAGGGTGCCGAGGTGGCCATCTTCGACGACGAAGAGGCGATGCGCGCGCACATTGCGAGCCGCAAGAGGGAACTGGCCTTCAGCATCGGCGGCATGGGCACCGCCGACGCCAACTTCTACAACGCCGCCTACAGTCGGCAGGGCTGGTCACACGTCACTGGCGAGATCTTGCACCGCTGGCAGGCCGGCGATCGCGAGGGTGCCGCCGCCCTCGTCACCAACGAGATGGTGCTGGCGACGACTCTGATCGGCACGACCGACATGGTCGCAGACCGGCTGGGCGCCTGGCGCGACGCTGGTGTCGATACCGTCAGGCTCTACCCGGCAGGCCAGGCACTGGACGAGCGCCTGGCCACTCTCGGGCAGGCGATGGACTTGATCGCCGGCCTCGGCTGACAGGCTCGCCTAGCTGTAGCCGGTCAGGTTCACGTGATAAATCGTCGCCTGAAACGTGCCCGCGCTGTCCGGAGGTAGCCGCGTGAACCAGATCAGCACGTAGCGGGCGGCTACCGGGTGGCTGGGCGCGAGCGTGACCGTGCCGCCCGTGTCCGCTGACCGGGCCACCGGCAGCAGGTCGGCCAGGACCGGCTGGTTTCCCGCGCGCAACTCCAGCGTGCCACCGGCAACCGGGCCGAGTTCGATCCTGGCCTGGGTGACGGTCACGGGGCCACCCATCGAGAGCAGCAGGCCCGTCCCCGACTGCAGGTTGCCGAAGTCGGCTGTCGCGTACCAGTTGGTGTGCCAGCCCCCATTCTGGCCGGTGAGCGCCAGCGGGGCCTGCTGCGGGTTGTCGCCCTGCGCGGTCCCGCCTGGACCGAACGCGGCGGCGGTGACTGGCCGCAAGCGGCCAGAAGCCGGACTTGCCACGTGGGGAGAGGAGGCGTGCGAGTGCGCGGATGCCGGCCGGCGAGACGGTCGCACGGGCACCGAGCGCGCCTGATGCCTGGCCCCGGACGCGGCGTGGCCCGATGCGGGCGATGACCCGGAGACGAGCAGGTAGGTCAGGATGATGAGACCCGCCAGCACCACTACGGACGCGCCGACCAGCACGCTCAGCCGCCGGTCGGTCGTCCGCACGCGGCCAATCCGGCCGGAGGCGCTCGACGTGGCGTTGCGCACCAACGGCGCCGCCCGTCGAACTGCCTCTTCGCCAGCGCGGCGCGCCTGTTCGCCAGCGCGGCGCGCCTGCGGGACGGTGCGCCGGTAGGCATCGGTACCGGCCTGCCGGACCCGCGGAACCGACTGGCGATACGCGTCCGCGCTGGCCCGGCGCACGTTGTCCGCCGACTGCCGCAGCCGGTCGGTGGCCACCCCCAGCAGCGGCTGGCTGCCGGGCGCCTCCGCTATGGGTTGCTGCCATAGCGCCGGTCCTGGCTCCGCTGCCGACTCCCCGCCGGCTGCCGACTCCGCGCGTACAGAGGGCTGGTCGTCGGCCGCGGACTCCCCGCGAACAGCGGGCTGGCCGCCGGCTGCCGACTCTCCGCCGGCTGCGGGCCGCCGCACCACCGCAGCCGCGCCAGCTCTCGGTGACCGGTCGGGCCCAGGCTCTTCGCTTACCCCAGGCTCTTCGCTTACCCCGGATTCCCCGTCTGCCCCGGAATCCTCGTCAGCCGCTTGCACCCCGCCTGCCCGCGGTCCGTGGCCAACCGAGCGTCCCTGGCGCGGCCCGCGCCGGGCCTCCGGCCTCGGCGCCGGACGAGCGGAATCTGTTGTCTTCGGCCATGTGGTCTGCGGTTTGGCCGCGGGCTCAGGGTCACGAACGGCGGATTCGGGAGCTGCCGCCGCGGCCGCGTTGCCGTCATACTGCTCGATCAGCGGGACCGGATCCGCGCCGACCGCCTTGGCGATCGCGCGGATGTGCCCGCGCGTATAGAAGTCCCCGCCGCACGCCGAGTAGTCGTCATGCTCAATGTCACTGATGAGTTTGCCTCGGATGCGGGTCCGCTCGCTCACGTCTTGGATGGTCATTCCGGCCTTCGTGCGCGCCTCAGCCAGCGCTGGGCCGATGTCCACGGCTAACCTCCACCTACCCAGGAGTTGTCGCCGACCGCTTACCGCTGGTGCAAGAGCCGGCCGTTAATTCAATAATCGCCCGTATTGGCGCGGTCATGCGCATCGGCCGCCCGGCTTTTACTCAGCCGCCGCAAGACCGAGTTCGGCGAGTATCGACGCGGTGTGCTGGCCGGCCGCCGGGATAGCGCCCATCGCCGCCTCCTGACCCGGCACGGTGACCGGCGGGAGCAGGGCGCGGACCCTGCCGCCCGGGGAGTCGACCTCCCGCCAGCGGTCACGGGCCGCCAGTTGCGGATGCGCGGCGAACTGGTCCGGCGTGCGCATCCGGGCGCTGGCAATGCCGGCCTCGTCCAGTAGCGCGGTGACCTGGTCGCAGTGCAGCGCGGCGAGCGCCTGCTCGATGATGACGGTGACGTCGGCGTCGTGCGCCAGGCGGTCGGGGTTGGTCGCGAACCGCGAGTCCGCGATCAGCTCGGGCCGGCGCAGCACGCGCTCGCAGAGCACCGCCCACTCGCGGTCGTTCTGCAGGCCGATGAAGACCTGGCCGTCGGCCGCGGCGTACGGGCCGTACGGCGAGATCGAGGCGTGCCGCGCTCCGGTCCGCCGGACCGGATGCCCGCCCACGACGTGGTAGTAATACGGCTGGCTCATCCATTCGCCCAGTGCGTCGAGCATTGCGACGTCGAAGCTTGACCCGTGGCCGCTTCGTTCCCGCTCGAACAGCGCCGTCAGCACGCCGCTGTAGGCGTACATGCCGGCTGCGATGTCGGCGACCGAGATGCCTGCCTTCGACGGCTGCTCGGGCGTCCCGGTAACCGATAGCAGCCCGGCCTCGCACTGCACGAGCAGGTCATAGGCCTTCTTGCTGGCATACGGCCCGTCGGGCCCGTACCCGGAGATCGAACAGCAGATCAGCCGCCGATGGCGGGCGGTCAGCTCGGCCGCGCCGCAGCCGGCCCGCTCGGCTGCGCCCGGCGCGAGGTTCTGCACGAACACGTCTGCCCGCGCGACCAGCTCACGCATGACCCGCCGCCCTTGCTCGCTCTTGACGTCGAGCTGGATCGACTCCTTGCCCCGGTTCAGCCAGGCGAAGTAGCTGGACTGGCCGGCCACGGCGGTGTCGTAGCCGCGAGCAAAGTCACCTCCGCCCGGCCGCTCGACCTTGATCACCCGTGCGCCCACGTCGGCCAGCTGGCGGGTGGCGAATGGAGCCGCCACCGCCTGCTCGAGCGTGACGACGGTGATGCCGGACAGCGGCAGCATGCGGACCACCTTTCTTACGGCAGCAGTCGCCCGCCATTTCGCCGATCATGACGGGAACGAGGAGGGACCGGACTCGCGTCGTCCGTACGGCTGGTCACGCCCCGGCCCGAATATGCCGGCGCAGGGTGGCGGCCGCATTGTCCCAGGTCCAGTCGTCTGGCTCGGTGCTGAGGCCGCGGATGCAGTCGGTCAGCTTCGCCCGAAGCTGGTCGGCGGATGCCGGACGGGCAGGCGAGCCCGGCGGGAACCGCTGGCGGACGCGCCGCAGCGTGCCGTCGGTGGTGTGCACCTCGGCGGACAGTTCGCCGTCAAGCAGCCAGTTGCCGCCGGGATCCAGCTGAGTGTCGACGAGTCCGGCCAGCCTGACGGCAGCCGGGCGGCGGACCGCGGAGTCGGTGAAGCTGGCAAAGCCCGGGTAGCGGTCGAGCAGCGCCGCAGCGACCCCGTACTCCAGGCTGAACTTGCCTTCCAGGCCGCTGGCCGGGCGATGATGAATGAGCGGCTGCACGGCCGCCGCGGACGTGCGCAGCCGGATCGCGCTCACCTTGGCTGGATCAAGGCCGTCCGCAACCTCGCTGAGCGCGCTGATCGGGCGCTGCATCGCGTAGCAGCACGGGTAGATCTTGATGGCTAGTCCGCCGGGCACAGCCGGGCCGGCTACGTCGAGAGCAGCCAGAGCGCCGCCGACCATGGCTGCCCACTCGTCAAGCGCGGCCGGGTCGGCACGCGCTCCGGCGGCGGCCAGCCGGGCGGCCCGGATGCCGGCCTCGACCGCGAACCCGACCTGCAGCGACTTCGCGTCGGTGCCAAAAGCGCGCTGTGTGCCGCCAGCCGCTGGCACCGCGAGCGCCATCGCGGTCGCGACCTCGGCCGGGCCAAGACCCATGGCGACGGCTGCGCCGGCGGCACTCGCTGGCGCTCCCGCGGTGCAGGTGGCATGCCAGCCCGCCGCGTAGTGCGGCGAGCCGAGCGCGGTGCCGAGCCGGGCCATGACCCCGGCCGCGGCCAGGTACCCGCGCGCGCCGCCGCCGGTCGCCAGCGCGGTCGGCACGCAAACGGCGCTGATGTGCGTCGTCGACGGCATGTGCAGGTCATCGAAGTCGAGCACGTGGCTGGCCACCGCCCACCTCGCCGCCTCCGGCAGGCCCGACGCCACCGCCACAACCGGATGATCGCGGGCCGCCAGCGCGACCGCGACCGTGTCCAGCAGCGAGCGGTCGGCGAGCGCAAGGTCGTCCTCGGCCGGCCGCAGGTCCGCTGCCCACCGGGCCAGCGTCTGCGCGCCGGTCGTCATCGCGTCATAGCTCCTCGAACCAGGCCAGCACTGCGGGCACGGCCTCGGCGATGCGGGCCAGCATGCCCTCGTGGTCGAGTCCAGGGAAGGACGTGTGTTGTAGCCCGCGCGCGCGCAATCCGTCGGCCAGCCCTTGCGTGCCACCCGCTTGGCCGATCTCCTCGTCGTCATCGCCCCAGAATGCGAACAAGGGGCATGGAAGATCGTCGACCAGGAAGTTCGCTGGCAGACCGGAGAGTTCGCGGTAGAAGGCCTTCGCGGCGCGGGGATCGAAGCGGGAGGTCAGGACCGACCACGCGGCGGGGTTGGCGCGAGCGGCGTCCTCGCGAAGCTGGATCTCCGCATAGAGCGGCGCATAGTTGCCGACAATCGGGAAGCCGCCCGACACGACGGCGTCCACACGGCCGGTGAGCTGCGCCAGCCACGGCGCGAAAGCGCCACTGAAGGAATAGCCCAGCACAAAGAACCGCTCGAAGCCGGCCTCATTCACCGCGGCCACCACGTCGCCGGCCATGTCGGCGACGACGTAGTCAGCCGTCGCGGCACCCGAACCGGTGACCTCATAGCGAAGGTCGAGCCCATCACGAAACAGCGTCGCCACCGAAAGAGGGTAGCGCCTCCTGCTCATACAGGCGCGAATC
>JASHUG010000003.1 GCA_030040155.1 Streptosporangiaceae bacterium
TATGGTTGCCGCGGCAGAGAAGGAAGGTCGGCTGACGCCAGGCTCGACGATCCTCGAGCCCACCTCGGGCAACACCGGCATCAGCCTGGCCATGGTGGCCAAGCTGCGCGGCTACCAGCTGATCTGCGTGATGCCAGAGAACACCTCGGCCGAGCGGCGCGAGCTGCTTGAGGCCTTCGGCGCGACCATCGTCTTCTCGCCCGCCGCAGGCGGGTCGAACGAGGCGGTGCGAGTCGCCAAGGCAATGGCCGCCGAGCACCCCGAATGGGTGATGCTCTACCAGTACGGCAACGAGGCGAACGCCCGCGCACACTACGAGACGACCGGGCCGGAACTGCTCGCCGACCTACCCGAGATCACGCACTTCGTGGCTGGCCTCGGGACCACGGGGACGCTCATGGGCACGGGCCGGTACCTGCGCGAGCGCGTGCCCGGCGTGCAGATCGTGGCGGCCGAGCCCCGTTATGGGGAGCTGGTGTATGGACTGCGCAATCTGTCCGAGGGCTTCGTGCCCGAACTGTACGACGAGACCGTACTGACCACCCGGTTTTCCGTGTCTTCCGCGGACGCGCTGCGCCGGACCAGGGAATTGCTGCACGTCGAGGGGCTGCTGGTCGGCATCTCATCCGGCTGCGTGCTGCACGCCGGCCTGGCGATGGCGGCCAAAGCGCAGAAGGCGGGGGAGCGGGCCGACATCGCGCTCCTCATCGCCGACGGTGGCTGGAAGTATCTGTCGACCGGCGCTTACGGCGGGACTCTCGCTGAGGCCGAGGCGCGGCTAGAGGGACAGCTCTGGGCCTGAGGCCAAGCAGGCAAGCTACTCTCCAGTAAGCAAGCGATGCCCCCGGCCGGAACCGGAAGGAAGACGCAGCCCGATGACGATCTTTGACGAGGCCACGGCTGTGCACCGCCGCGCCGACGGGCTGTACGACGCGCAGCCTGACGCCAGGTTCGCCATCGTCGCGCCGGGCGGGTCCACGCCGCCGGCGGTTAACGGTGGTGCGCTGCTCGCGACTGTGCTACGTGCAGTGCTAACTGAGTCACCGCACCCGCACCCGGTGGCGACCAGCGCTCACTTCCTGCGGGTACCGAGACTGGCTCCCGCCCAGGTCCAGGTGACGTGGCTCAAGCGAGGAGGGACAGCCGCGACTGCCCGCGCGGCATTGGTTCAGGGCGACAAGGTCATCCTGGACACAACCGTGACGACGGGCACCGTGCCGTCACGGCACCGCCAGGCCTGCTGACGGCAGTGGGCCCGTGTCCGCCGGCCTGGACTGGACCGGTCCGCCGCCGGGCTTCCCTGACATCGCGGATTGCGTTGACCTCGGCCAGTGGCCGGGAACGCAGGCATCCGACGGCACGGCGGGATACGCCGCACACGTCGAGATGCGGATGGACCCGGCAACGGCGGGGTGGCGTCAGGGCCAGCCCTCAGGGCGGCCCGAGATGCGCGGCTACTTCCGGCTGCGCGAGGACCGAGACCCGGACGCCTACCTGCTGGCGATGGCAGTCGATGGCCTGCCGCCAGTCGTGTTCGGCCTGGGTGTAACCGGCTGGTCGCCAACGGTGGAGATGACCTGGCATATGCGGGCGGTGCCAAGCCCTGGCCCGCTGGCAGTGCAGACGACGTCCCGCCACGTCAGCGGCGGATGGTTCGACGAGGAAGCCGAGGTATGGGACTCGTCAGGCCGGCTCGTGGCCCAGAGCAGGCAGGTGGCGCGGGTCGGCCGCGGACCGCTGCGCGGACTCGCGAACGGCGCCGCGCAGGCCAAGCACAGCGGGCAGGCCAAGCACAGCGGGCAGGTCAAGGACAGCGGGCAGGTCAAGGCCGGCGCGCAGCCAGCCGTCACTCAGCCGGAGCGGTAGCTCCAGCCATTCCCGGTATCTCGGGCTGTGCCGGCAGATTTCGCCGGCCGAAGAAGTCACGGCTCACGAGCGTCAGCCCTGAGGAAGCGGCCACCCCGAGCATGATCCACAGCGCTGCCCGCACGCCGAGCCAGGCGCCGAGCGCTCCGGCGATTAGCGCGCCCAGCGGGCCCGTGCCGAAGGCCAGGACGCGCATGGTCGCGGTGACCCGGCCCAGCATGCCGGGCGGGGAGTAGGCCTGCCGGAATGTCGCCGCGATCACGTTGTAGACGCCGATGCCTACGACCGCGCACAGCGTTCCTAGCACGAACAGCCCGAGCCGCGGCCCGCGCTCGGTCAACGGTATGAGCAGTACAAACGGCACCAATCCGAGCGCCGCGAGCAGCAAGACCCTGGCACTGCCGAACCGCTCCGCCGCGCGCCTTGCGACCAGTGCGCCGAGCACGCCGCCAAGGCCCGGCACCGCCATCAGCAGCCCGACTTCGGCCTCGCTGACGCGGACGACGCGGATCAGAAACACGACGACCAGCGCCGCGTACCCATCGAGGGCAAAGTTCGCCAGACCGCTCAGAATGGTCAGTCGGCGCAGGTAGTTGTCGCCGGCGACCAGCCGGATTCCGGCCGAGATTTCGGTGCGGAGCCTTGTCCGCGGCCGTGACTCGCGCGGCGCCGGCGCCGCATCGGTCTTGATCCGCAGCAGGCATCCGGCTGAGACCAGGAAGCTGCCTGCGTTAACCAGCAGTGCCGTCGCAGCCCCCAGAGACCTGGCCGCCACGCCCGCCAGGCCGGGTCCGGCGAAGGCCGCGGCCGAGGCACTGCCCTGGAGTTTCGCGTTGCCTTCGGCGAGCTGATCAGCCGCGACGAGGGATGTGAGGTTGACCTGATACGCCGTCAGGAACATGACGTTGGTGGCGCCCCCGAGCAGCACGACAAGCGTTAGCTGGGCGAGCGTGAGCACGCCGAGCCAGGCCGCACAGGGCACGCTCAGGTACAGGAGGGCGCAGACCAAGTCACAGACGATCATCACGCGCCTCGCCGGCAGCCGGTCCACCCAGGCTCCGGCGGGCAGCCCGATGATGAGCCAGGGCAAGTAGCCAGTGGCCGTCAGCAGGCCGACCTCGAACGTCGACGCGCGCAGCACAACCACGGCCAGCAGCGGCACCACGACCAGCGCCATCGCGTTGCCGAACTGGTTGACGGTCTCGCCGAACCAAAGCAACCGGAAGTTGCGGTGCCGCAGCAGCCCGCCAGGCAGCGCTGTCGGCCCCGGCTGACGCCGTGGCCGGCGCTTTGTGCTGGCCAACGAGGGACGCGTACCGGTCTGGAGGCGACGCCCGGAAGCCTGGCTACTATCCATCGCCAGCAGTATGTGGGGCGGGGCCGAGGGGTCAGAACTTATTCTGCGCTTGGCAGAGTCACGGGAGATGCCGGCGAGCCGGTCCAGCGGAGACTGGCCGGACTACGGCACACTCTTAATCCGCCAGACCAGGATCGAGCCGAATGCGGCCACGATGGCTGTCGCCCCGAACAGCTCCGGGTAGCCGAAGATGGACGTGATCGGCGCCGCGATCGCCGGGCCGATCGCGGCCGGGCCGACGATCGCGATGTTGATGATGCCGAGGTCCTTGGCCCGGTCCTTGGCCGCGGGCAGCACCTGGGTGATCAGGGCCTGGTCGACGGCCAGGTAGGCGCCGAAGCCCACGCCGAACAGGACCGCGGCGACCAGCGTGGCGTTCCAGGTCTCCACGAACGTCAGCAGCAAGGCGGCCAGCCCCATCAGGATCCCCGACAGGGTCACGATCATCTTGCGCTTCCCCATCCGGTCGGAGACCATCCCGCCGACGACTGCCGTCAGGACGACGCAGACCGTGTAGATGATGATCAGGATCTCCAGGCCGTTCGTGGCGGCCGAGTGGAAGTGCTGCCGGTAGTGGATCGGACCCTCCAGGAAGTACAGCAGGTAGAGCGTGCCCATCGCGATCGCGAGCGAGGCGAGGAACCGGGTGATCCATGCCCACGCGAAGTCGGGGTACTCCTTCGGGCTAATCCAGTACGCCTTCAGCGTCTCGCGCAGCGAGAACGGTTCGCGGTGCTCGGGCTCCAGCGGGTGGTCGGGAGTCATGAACACGAACGGCACCGCGAGTAGAACGAGCAGAATGGCCAGGCTCACGTAGCCCGTGAAGATCTTGGTGAAGATGTCCACAACCAGCACGGTGCCGATGACGAGGCCGAGAGCCTGGGGCATGCCGACCCAGCCAGCCACAGTGGCCCGCTGCCGCACCGGCACGTGGTCGGGGATGGCCGCACTCAGGCTGGCGTACTCGGCGTTCTGGAACGCGCTGAAGAGCACCCACAAGATCGCGACTCCGGCTACCGTTTTCAGGCCGCCGAGTGCGACCAGTGAGATCGCGCCCAGGATCGCCATGAACAGCGTCCACCGGTGACGGCGGCCACGCAGGCGGCCGAATCCCCAGGCCTGCGTCGTCCGGTCGGACAGCGCGCCCGCGAGTGGAGTGGCGATCACGGCCGCGACCGCACCGAGGCCGGTGACGATCCCGAGCGCGGCGATCTTGTGATGCGGGTCCGCCGACTGCAACTGGAGTGGCAGCAAGATCTGTACGGGCGTGAGGCCGGCCATCCACATGCCCAGGCTGGCGAGGCTCAGCCCTGTGACCCAGCCCCACCGGACGTGCACAGTCGGCTCGGCCAGCGCGAGCGATGTCGCGCTGTGCTGCTTGACCGGCTGGTTGGTCATGACACCTCCGAGTGGGGGGCGCGGCTGTCCGCGCTGGCAAGCGCCTTCTTCCGGATCATGCCGTGTCGGCGATCATAAGGGTAGGGCCAGTTTTTGGCCTGTTTTCTGCCCTCCCGCTAAGAACGCCCGGCCCGATAACCTGGGTCACTGTGCTAACAACGATTGTGGGTTGCGCGGGCAGCTTCCCAGGTCCCGAAAGCTGTGCGTCCTGTTACCTGATTGATACCGGCGGCTTCCGGCTGCTGCTAGACGTGGGGAACGGGGCGTTGGGGGCGCTGCAGCGGTACGTGAGCCTCGAGCGGATTGACGCGATCTGCCTGAGCCACCTGCATGCCGACCATTGCATCGACATGTGCTGCTACTGCGTCGCGCAGACGATGCACCCCGACGGCCCCCGCAGCAAGATCCCGGTCTACGGGCCGGCCAGGTCGGCCGAGCGGCTGAGCCTGGCCATGGGGCTGGAACCCAGCACCCGGATGACCGACGCCTTCGACTTCGCCGACCTGACGCCGGGAACCCTCGAAATCGGGCCGCTGCGCGTGACAACCGCGTACATGAATCATCCGGTGGAGACGTTCGGCTTCCGGATCGAGCACGACGGCCAGGTGCTGGCGTACTCGGCCGACACCGGCCCCACGCCCGAACTGGTCCGGCTGGCGGCGGGCGCGGACGTGCTGCTGTGCGAGGCCTCGTTCCTCGACGGGCCGGACCTGGTGCCCGACCTGCACCTGACCGCCCGTCAGGCAGGCGAGCACGCCGCGCGCGCCGGAGTCGGCCAGCTGGTGCTGACGCACCTGGTGCCGTGGAATGACCCGGCGCAGACCCTGGAGCAGGCCTCCGCCACCTTTGACGGACCCCTGACGCTGGCCGGCAGTGGACGGCAGCTGCTCGGGCCTTCCGGCCGATGATCTTGTTGGCACGAGGCGCCGGCCACGGCATCAGCCGGGGCCGAGAGCGTTGGACGACATCTCGTGGCGGCCGACGGATGTCACGGAGGCACCTCGTTCCCCGCCTTGGAGCCTTTCCAATCCGGTAGATGATCACTACTACTGCGAGCGCAGGGAGCCCGAGCGAGTCTTCGAACAGCCGGTTCGAGGGTGAGCCCGGCCGCGCGGTGTCTTCGCTCGGACCAAGGCGCGCATAGACTGCTCAGCCATGCGCGTACTCGTCACTGGCGGTGCTGGCTTCATCGGGTCGCATCTTGTCGATGCCCTGGTCAGCAGAGGTGACGAGGTGACCGTCGTCGATGACTTGTCCGCCGGGAGGCCAGGGCGCATGGACGAGCGCGTCGCGCTGCACAAGGTCAGCGTCGCTGAGGCGGACCTGGTCGAGGCCATCGTCGCGGATTGCGTGCCCGAGCTGATTTGCCACCTGGCGGCCCAGATCGACGTGCGCGCTTCGGTTTCCCAGCCATCCGCGGACGCCCAGGCAAACGTGGTTGGGACGATCAACGTGCTCGAGGCGGCCAGATCTATCGACGCCAGGGTTCTGTTCTGTTCCACCGGCGGCGCGCTGTACGGCCGGGACGCGCCCATACCGTCGCTCGAGGACGTGCTGCCGCTGCCTGAATCGCCGTACGGCGTCGCCAAGCACTGTGCGGAGCAGTACGTCATGCTGTACAACCGCCTGCACGGAACCGGCCACACCGTGCTGCGACTCGCCAACGTGTATGGACCGCGCCAGGACCCGGCCGGCGAGGCGGGTGTCGTGGCGATCTTCTGCGCGCAGGTCGTGGCGGGGGAGCGGCCGACCATATTCGGGGATGGGCGGCAGACACGGGATTACGTGTATATCGGAGATGCCGTCCGGGCGCTGCTTGCCGCCGCCGATCGCGGCCGTCCCGGCATCTGGAACATCGGCTCCGGGGTCGAGGTCAGCGTGCTTGAGCTGGCGCGCGTAATAAGCGAGGTGGCTGGACGTCCGGTAGACCCGCTGTTCGCGCCGCCGCGGCGCGGGGAGTTGCTGCGGAGCGCGCTCGCCTCGGAGCGCGCGGCGCGGGATCTCGGCTGGGCCGCAACCACCCCGCTGCCCGCAGGCGTCGCGAGGGTATACCGCTGGATCGAGGCCGGAGCGCCCGAGCGGGCGGACTGGTAGTTCTGCCGGCCGGCGTCCATCGGCCGTCGGTGCTCACACGCATTAAGCTGCAAGCCATGTCCCGACCAGATGGCCGACGTCCGGATCAACTTCGCGACGTCAAGATCACCAGAGGCTGGCTCGATCACGCGGAGGGCTCGGTGCTCGTCGAGTTCGGCGCGACCAGGGTGCTTTGCGCCGCCAGCGTGCAGGAAGAGCTCCCGCGCTGGCGGCGAGGGAGCGGCCAGGGGTGGGTGACCGCCGAGTACGCGATGCTGCCGCGCTCGACGAATACGCGCACCGACCGCGAGTCGGTGAGGGGCAAGCTCAGCGGGCGCACGCAGGAAATCTCCCGGCTGGTCGGCCGCTCTCTGCGCGCCTGTATCAACCCCAAGGCGCTGGGCGAGAACACGATCATTGTCGACTGCGACGTCCTCCAGGCCGACGGCGGCACCAGGACGGCCGCGATCACCGGCGGCTACGTAGCCCTCGCCGACGCCGTCTCGTGGCTCAAGAGCCGCGGCCGGTGCAAGGGCGAGCCGCTGGCCGCTTCGGTGGCCGCGGTCAGCGTCGGAATTGTTGACGGGCAGCCGGTACTTGACCTGTGCTACGACGAGGATGTTGCAGCCGAGACCGACATGAACGTCGTCTGCACTGGCGATAGCAGCTTCGTGGAGGTCCAAGGCACGGCAGAGCGTGAGCCGTTCAGCCGGGACCTGCTGGACCAGCTGCTTGGCCTCGCCGTCGCCGGCTGCGGCGAGCTCACCAAGTTGCAGCACGCGGCCCTCGAGGCATGACGGACGGCATCCGGGCCGGGTCTCAGTCCCGGCTCGTACTGGCCACGGCCAACCAGCATAAGCTGATCGAGCTGAAAAGGATCTTGGCCGCAGGCCACGTTGACGTCGATCTCTGCGGGCTTGCTGATTTTCCTGGCGCACCAGAGGTTCAGGAGACGGGTTCGACCTTCGCCGAGAACGCGCTGCTGAAGGCGCGGGCCATTGCCGACTTCACCGCGCTCCCGGCTGTGGCCGATGACTCTGGCCTTTGTGTTGATGCACTGAACGGAATGCCCGGCGTGTTGTCTGCACGCTGGTCGGGCCGCCACGGCGATGATGCGGCCAACCTCCGGCTCGTGCTTGCGCAGGTTTCTGACGTGCCGGAGGAGAGGCGCGGGGCACAATTCGTCTGCGCCGCCGCGCTGGTGCTGCCGGGCGGCACGGAGCACGTCAGCGAGGGGGTCGTGCGCGGCATGCTGGTGCTCGAGCCGCGCGGGCAGAACGGCTTTGGCTACGATCCGATCTTCCTGCCGGAGAACTCGACCCTGACCACCGGTGAGATGGACCCGGCCGACAAGGACAAGATCAGCCACCGGGGCAAGGCGCTGCGCGCTCTGGCCCCGGTGATCGCCGCTCTGCTTGGCTGACCGTCGCTCGGCCTCGCCGGCCCTACAGGCCGCTGCCTCCCGGATAGTGGATTACCTGGCTTGCGGGCGGGATGGTCACGGTCACCGGCTGATTGAACGACTGGAACGTGAATGTCGCATTCACTGTCTCCGACGCGACAGCCTCGTCCTCAGTGAACTTCCTGATGTGGTCACTGCCGTCGATCCAGACGCTGAAATTGATCAGGCCATGGATGTCCTTCATCGCCGGGCCCAGCGCCGAGCGCTCGGCCGGGGTCAGTACCTTCAGCGCGGCTGCGGGCGTGAACGAGCCGACGTACCTAGTGGTCTGGATGCCGTCGACGACCTGAGTGCCATCGGCTCGCAGGTCCCTGGCGGCGAGCAGTTCCTGTGCCTGCGACGCAGGGTTCTCGTTCTGCACGCTCTGCAGCAGCGAGGAGTACGCACCGTTGGCCAGGCTGGACAGCGGGAACTCGATCCACCTGCCCACGACGTCCGATGGCAGGCCGGCCATATTGCCGAACTTCATGTACATGGTGGTGTCGGTGAGGATCGCGGACAACGGTATCGTCTGCCCGCTAATGGTCTCGGTCATGCTGATCGACATCTGCAGCGGCTTGCGGATCTCCTGGACCGAGCCACTGATTGACCCGCTGGCCAGTCCGCTGATCTGCTCGGAATAGGTGGCCGAGAGCGAGGTGACCGTGGCGGAATTGTGCTCGGCCGCGGTGAGTACCTGTATCGGCGACTGCGACGAGCTGCCGAACCCGCCGGTCGCGGCGACGGCAATCGCTGCCACCGCCACTGCGACCACAGCTCCGGCAGCGGTCGCGAACACCAGCTTTCGCCGCGGCCGGGGCGATGACGATGGCGTCGAGTCGCCGAACTCGACCGTATCCGACGCGTTCGCAGGGCCAGGAAAGGCTCCCGCCGCTGCAGCTTGGTAGCCGGGGGGCGGGGCCTGGTAGCCGGGGGGCGGGGCCTGGTAACCAGGAGGCAGGTTCTGATAGCCAGGGGGCGGGCCCTGGTAGCCGGGGGGCGGGCCCTGGTAGCCGCGGGGCGGGGCCGGGTAACCGCCGGGCGGCGGGCCCTGGTTAGCCGGAGGTGCGCCGGGCGGCGTGTCCTGCGGCCAAGAAGCGGAAGCGGCTGCGTTTGCGGCTGGGTCTGACGGCAGGTGCTGCTCGCCGCTTGCCGCGGCTTGCTCGCCCTGGGCGTCGTCGTTCCAGTCGGATCCGGTCATCAAAACCCCGTCCTGATCATGCACGGGCAGCAATGCTGGCAGCCCGTGCCAGCGTCATGTGGCCCTGCGTCATATATTCGCATCCTTGCGGCAAAGTCCGGTAGTCGAGTATTCCGCTGATACGCGTTAGGCGACGGCTACACGGCCAATGTCACTCACCCCTGTACGGTAGGGGCAGTCACGACGCGATGGAAGGAGCCAGAGAGTGGCTGGTCAACGACTTCAGGTCGGGGATCTGGCGCCGGATTTCACCCTGCCCGATGCCGATGGCAACAAGGTAACCCTGTCGTCCCTGCGCGGTCAGCGGGTGATCATTTACTTCTATCCGGCAGCTATGACGCCCGGCTGTACGACGCAGGCGTGCGACTTCCGTGACAGTCTTGCCTCGCTGTCGGCCGCCGGCCTAGCCGTGCTCGGGATATCACCCGACGGACCGGCCAAGCTGGCCAAGTTCCGCGAAAAGGAGGGGCTGAATTTCCCGCTGCTCAGCGACTCCGATCACGCAGTTCTCGAGGCTTACGGTGCCTATGGCGAGAAGATGATGTACGGCAAGACGTCCGTCGGGGTCATCAGGTCGACCTTCGTGGTCGGGCCGGACGGCAAGATCGAGCGTGCGTATTACGGCGTCAAGGCGAAGGGGCACGTAGCACGGCTACGTACAGAGCTCGGGATCTGATAGCCGCTCGCCGCGCGTCGAAGTACTTAGCAAAGGGGTCGTAGCCCAACGGCAGGAGGCGCAAGATTTAGGTTCTTGACAGTGTGGGTTCGAATCCCACCGGCCCCACCATTGTGATCTCTCAGGACATAGGAATGACCCCGAACCCACGTCAGGGTCCGGGGTGTTTGGGTTTGCGGGGGGTTCTGGGTGTGGGTCCGTGCGGCCGGCCGGTGGGCTGGTAGATGCGGCCGGGGTCGAGGGTTAGCTGGCGGAGGCGTTCGCCGGTGGCGGCGTCGATGATGCGGATGTTCAGGTCCTGGACGAGCATCAGGATGTGGGTTCCGGCGTGGGTCCGGCCG
>JASHUG010000377.1 GCA_030040155.1 Streptosporangiaceae bacterium
ATTGAGCCTCAACGGCTGCGAAGGTTGGCAAGTTAGCGCTGTGACGGGCGGGGCGGCAGAGGCGCTCGGCTCACCGAGTGGCTTCACTCTTCTGTGACGAAAGGTCCCGCCATTTCCGTGTCAAGTCCGGGTGACCAGGTTCCAGCGGGAAGACCGCACGCCGGGATGGCGCTGCTGCTGACGTTGGCGATGGCGCAGTTCATGACCGTGCTCGACTTCACGATCGTCAACGTGGCGCTGCCCTCCATTCAGCGGGACTTGCACGTCGCCACGACGACCTTGCAGTGGCTCGTCAGCGGCTACGCGGTCGCGTTCGGCGGATTCTTGCTGCTCGGCGGACGGTTGGCGGATGTCTACGGGCGGGCCAGGCTGTTCCGGATCGGCATGGTCGTCTTTGTCGCGGCGAGTATTTCCGGCGGCCTCGCGGTCGAGCCGGCTCTGCTGATCGCTTCCAGGGTGGTCGAGGGTATCGGTGCCGCCGTACTGGCACCCGCCGGGCTCTCCCTGCTGGTCACGAGCTGGCCTGGGGAGCGGGAACGCAGCCGCGCTCTCGGCACCTACGGCGCGGTCGTGTCAGCGGGCTTCGCGTCGGGCGCGGTCCTCGGGGGTCTGCTGGTCGAGATCACCTGGCGGCTGGTGTTCTTCGTCAACGTTCCGGTCGGCATCGTCCTCCTGGTCCTCTCCATGCGGTTGCTGCCAGCTGACCCGCCCGCGCACCACGGGCAACTGGACGTTCCGGGCTCAGTGACGGCCACGGCCGGGGTCGGCTTGCTGGTACTGGCCGTAGTCCGGGCAGGCGACACGCTGCGGGCCACCCAGCCGGTGCTGCTGGGCGCGGCCGGGATCATCTTGCTGACCCTATTCGTCGTGCGTGAGCGGCGGGCGCGGGCGCCGCTACTCGACCTGGCGCTCTTTAAGGATCGCGGCATCACCGGGGCCAACCTGACCCTGATCGCGTTCGGCGCGGCTAACGCGGCCGAGGTCCTTCTGGTGACCTTGTACCTCCAGGAAGGGCGGGGTCTCAGCCCGGTGTTCACGGGCCTGTGCTTCGTCCCGCAGGCGGCCGGCGCATTCGCGCTGGCGGGCCCGGCCGGACGGTTCGTCCCTACCCTTGGAGCGCGTCGGGCGCTTGCCATAGCCCTGTTGATCGCGCTGCTGAGCCTGGCCGGATCGGCAGCCTCGGTGCTGGGTGATTTGCTGGCCGGCCTGCTGGTAGCCCAGTTCACCCTCGGCTTGGCGGCCCGGCTCAGCCAGGTTTCCTCCACCCTGGCCGGCACCCACGGTCCGGTGGCCGCCCGCTCTGAGGGGACCGCTAGCGCGCTACTCACGGCCACCCGGCAATGCGGCTCAGCGCTCGGCGTCGCCATCGTCTCCGCGGCGCTAGTCGCGATGCACGGCAGTGCCGCGCATCGCACGTCGACGGCCATGTTCGTGGCCGCAAGCTTTGCCCTGATCGGTCTGCTGGCCACCAGAGTGGTGCCGCCGGGCCCGCCGCATCCTCCCAAACCCAAGCCGGAGCACCTCTTCCGGCATCTGGCCGGCGGGATTCCCTGACCGGCTCATACGGGCCGACGTCACCTATCTGGCCGATGCTGCCGGGCTGCCGCGGCCGGCGGATCTGCCTTGACGGCCGCGGCCAGCTCGGCAGTGGCGCCCGGGCCCACGAGAGGCGTCAGCCAAACCTCGAGCTGAGAACTATCAGGGCGGAGAAGATCCCTGGTCCCGTACAGATCCTCGGTCCCATTCGGGCCCGGAAGCAGAATCTTCCACACCGCCGGCCCACTGCCGCCTTCGCCGCCATCGAAGACCAGAACGCAGCGCAGGGTGCCGTTGTCCCGCACTGCATAGCGCGTCTCATGGCCGATATGGGTTCTGTTGACGGTCATGTCGTAATCACTCCATCGGCGTCGAACGCATTCGCAACTCCCCCGCGATCCTCTTTATCACCCACGAAGATCCACGCCACTCGGAACTGGTCGCGGTTATGAAGCCGCCGCGGATGGCAACAGACCTTGAAAGACGCTGTCCCGGGGTGCACTCATGCCGGGACTGAGCAGGGAGGGATGCGGTGCGCGGGCCTGAATCGCATGCTCTGGTGGTTGGCGGCTCCCTGTCGGGATTGTGTGCTGGCCTCGCGCTCGCCCGCGCGGGCTGGACGGTGACGACAGTCGAGCGGGCGGCCGGAGAGCCTCCCGGCGGCGCGGGCCTGGGCGTTGATCGCCTTCTTGTTAGCGAGGTTACTGGCGTAGACGCCGACGCCATCCCTGTTGTGCGCGGCAATCGCGATTCCGCAGCGTGGGGACTCGTCCGGCAATTCCTCCTGGAAGCAACCCAGCGCACAGCCGGCATCGAGTTCATCGAGGCGACGACAGTGCGTGGCATACGGCAGCCGACCGAGCCGGACTCGGTCAGCGTTGACAGCACCGCGGGCGTGCTCACAGCCGACATGGTGGTCGGAGCGGACGGCGTCTATTCCGTAACCAGGGGCTTCGTGGCGCCCGACCATCCAACCGCGGGATACGCCGGTTACATGCTCTGGCGCGGGCTTGTACCCGAGGCTGAGGTTCCCGGAGGACTGGACGGTCGCGGCACGAACCTGGAGGTCCACGGCGCCCCCGGCGCCCAGCTAGTCGTCTACGGCGTACCCGGCCCAGACGGCCGGACCGACCCCGGCCACCGGAGGGTCTCCTACGCCTGGTATGACGCCAGCCGGACCGACCTGCTCCGCCGGAAGGGATGCCTGCAGGGAGACACCGTCGTGGGCTCCCTGAGCAGCGACCAGCTTTCCGCTGAGCTCACCGGAGAGCTGGCCCAGCTTGCCCGGCGCAACTGGCCATCGCCATGGGACAGGTGCATTGCCTGGGGCGTAACCCACGGCGAGATTTTCGGAACCCCGGTCGCCGAGTATCTGCCATCGCGCCTGGCACTCCGCCGAGTCGTGCTAGTCGGCGACGCTGCGCATGTCGCCAGTCCGATGACCGGCGCGGGGTTCCAGAACGCCCTGCTCGACGTGGCTGCACTGGCGGCACGCGTCCGTGGCGGATCTCGCGCGGATGTCGAGGGAGCTCTCCGACGCTACGAGCACCAGCGGCTGCCAGACGTCCGGGAGCTGGTTTCGTCGGGGATGGCGTGGGGCCGGTCCTACCGGTCGAGGGCGTGACGGTCAGTGGCCGCGTCGCCGTACCCACGAGCACCATTCAGCGCGCTCGTCATCCGCTCGGCGACGTCCGCGACGGCGACGCGGAGTTCGGGACCACCCTCGACGCGGAACGGGATCGGTATGGCGGCGAGCCACTCCCCGGCATACATGGACGGGTTGCTGGTGCTGCCCGTCAGGACGCATCGCTTGCCCTCGTCAATGGGCTCAAGACGGCCCATCGCCCGCCCGGCGTACCGGGCGACCTCCTCATGCGGCGCATCGAACACGACCTTGGTGTCGAACTCCCGACCCGCCCCCAGGTGCTGCTCAAGCAGGTCCACGTAATCCACGTCGTCGGGTGCCAGGAAGTGCTCGTCACCTGCCTCGACTGACTGAATCCGGTCGATGCGGTAGGCGCGCACCGCGTTAGCGCGATGCGAGTGACAGAGCAGGTACCAGCGGCCATGCCGCACGACGACCGCCCAGGGATCGGCGTCCTCCGCCCACTGGTTGCCTGATTCGGTGCGGTAGCCGATGCGAACCCGGGTCTGGGCCGCGACGGCGGCAACCAGGGCGCTCGTTGTCTCGGTGGCCGGGCGCACGGCCCGCCGATCGGGTACGGCGGACGCATGCCGACGCATCGTGGCGGCCGGCCGGCCGACGTTCTCCGGCAGCGCCCGGATGATCTTACCTAGGGCTGCACCGACCGGATCATCGGCATCCGCGGCTGCGTGGCTGCCGTCGAGCACGGCCATGACCAAGCCGAGCGCCTCGGCGGCGCTGAATACCAGCGGCGGCAGCCGGATGCCCCGGCCGACCCGGTAGCCGCCGCACGGCCCCCTGGTCGACTCTACGGGGATCTCGGCTTCGCGCAGGATCGCTACGTAGCGATGCGCGGCCCGTTCGCTGACGCCCAGCTGCTCCGCGAGCTGAGCAGCGGAGATGCCGGGCCGGACTTGCAGCAGCTCGAGCGCCCGAAGCGCTCGCCCGGTCGGGCTCAGGTCTGCCTTCACAGGACCAGCTAATCAGGAATCTGATCGTCCTGAATTGCCGCTAGGGTCTTGTGCAAGGGAAATTTCCGCTGATTACGCCAGCGCATCCGCGCCCGGCTGCAGAAGGGAGACTGACATGGACATCGTGCTGCTCGCCGGACTGTGGCTCGACGGGTCCGTATGGGACAACGTCGCCGCCGATCTCGAGGCCCGCGGCCACCACGCCGTGGCGGTCACGCTGCCGGGCCAGGGTGACGGCAATACATCAGCGACGCTCGCGGATCAGGTGGCTACCGTGCTCGAGGCAGTTGACGCGACCGCCGGGAGGCCCATGGTGGTGGGACACTCCGCCGCCTCCAGCCTGGCATGGCTCGCCGCCGACGCCCGGCCCACCAAGATCAGCAAAGTTGCCCTCATCGGCGGGTTCCCCTCCCCTGGCGAGACATACTTCGACGGCTTTCCCATCCAGGACGGCGCGGTGCCCTTCCCCGGCTGGAGCGAGTTCGAAGGACCGGACTCCGCCGACCTGGATGACACGGCGAAGCAGGCAATCGAGTCCGCCGCCATCCCGGTTCCTGAAGGGGTCGTTCACGGCGAGATGAAGCTAACCGACGAGCGCCGCTATGCGGTCCCCGTGGTGCTAATCTGCCCGGAGTTCTCCCCCGACGAGGCCAGGGAGTGGATCGAGCAGGGCCATATCCCCGAGCTGGCGAAGAGTAAGAGCGTCTCGTTCGTCGATATAGCGTCCGGTCACTGGCCCATGATTAGCGCCCCGGCCGAGCTGGCGCGCATCCTGGCGCAACTGGCTGCGGAATCCTGAGCAAATCCGCGGGAGGACAAGGCAATGGCGTATAAGGTCCAGGCCCTCGACCCGACCACCTGGGATGCGTTCGCCGACCTCGTCGAACGCAACAACGGGATCTACGGAGGCTGCTGGTGCGTAGCGTTTCACACGGCGTACAACCGCGATATCAAAGATCACCGCGGACTGAAGGAGCAGCTCGTTCAGACGGGCGACGCGCATGCGGCGCTGGTTTTCGATGACCAGGGGCTGGCTCAGGGCTGGTGCCAGTACGGCAGCCCCGACGAGCTCCACCTCAGGCACCGCCTTGAGTACCGCAAGGACCCGCCGCCCCCGGCACGCTGGCGGATCACCTGCATCTTTGTGGACAAGAAGCATCGCGGCGAGGGCATCGCACGAGCCGGGCTCGCGGGCGCCCTCGCGCAGATCGCGGCCGCCGGCGGCGGGCTGGTCGAGACCATCTCGGAGACCACCACTGGCCGCGTGGCCCAGAGCCGGTTCCTGTTCAGCGCCACGGCCGAGCTCTTCGACGAGTTCGACTTCACCCGCGTCCGTCAGGTCGGAAAGCACGCCTGGATCATGAGCAAGGTGGTCGACCCGGTCTGACCATCGGACGCGCTAGCCGAAGGACGCATCACTTTGCTTCAGACGGTCCAGTCGAGCTGCGGCTCGGGAATGGCGAGCTGACGGCCGTAAGCCTGAGCCTCGGCCCGGCCCAGCTTGTCGCCCCGCGGGTAACGGAAGACCCGGCCAGGGAACACGACAAAGCTCTCCGTCGGCGATTCAAAGTCCACGTACCAGCCGGGCTGATCCAGCACGCTGGCAAAGGCCTGCGCCAGCTCCTCCCCGTCGGCCTCATCCGCCTGGAAGCCGACGGTCGTCCAGATGTCCGGCTGGTCGGCCGTGGTGCCCTGGGCCCGGTACCGGCTTATCTTGCGGACCGTTAGCCGCAGGTTCTCCAGGGTCGTCCCCACCCGCAAGCTCTCCGCTATGAGCGTGCCCTCTAGCATCGCGATCTCCTTTAGCCAACCGACGGTGCCGCGCCCAGCCGCGCGGCTGCCGACTGAGCCTCGGACCAGACCGTATCTCCTGGCACCGACAGGCAGCCCACACCTAAAGGGCACGGCTTGCGGCCGAGCGCGAGTCTTGCCAGCCTGACCGACTTATATATAATTCAGATATGAAAACTAGACAATACTTCAGTGCCGAGGCGCGGCTTGGCGACCTGGTCAGCGGCGTCCGCGCGGCCACGCGACGCGCCGCCGGCTGGGCCGAAGCGGCCAGTATCGTCGGCGATCAGGTCCGGCTGCATCTGCCGGGACCGGAGATCCTGACCCCCGAGCAGCGCTACGGTGACCCGCTCGGCTACCGATGTCACCTGCTCCACGCCGAGCCCGATGGCACGTTCTCCATCGTCGCGATGGTCTGGCGGCCTGGCCAAGCGACACCGATTCACGATCACGTGACCTGGTGCGTCATCGGCGTCCTGCACGGGACGGAGCACGAGGAGCGGTACCGCCTGCGCTCCGACGGCTGGCTCGAGCAGGATGGGACCGCCGACAGCCACGCCGGCGATGTGACCGGCCTGGCGCCGCCTGGTGATATCCACCGCGTCCGCAATAACGGCACCGAGACCGCGATCTCCCTGCACGTCTACGGGACCGACGTGAGCCGGCTGGGCAGCAGCATCCGCCGCACCTATAACCAGCCCGTCGTAGCCGAGCCCTCGGGCTGACGACGCCGCGCCGGAGCACGCCTCGTTCCCGCACTAATCCGCTGTCTTGGTGCTGAGTTCCGCTAACCCGCCACGCTCGCCGGCGACACGCAGGCAGTCGAACTGGGCGGCTAGTTCACCGAGCCCTTTGGGCAGAATCTAAGCCGACACCCGGCATTAAATAGTGCGTGTCCGGTAAATTGACTTATTGTGCCGGTCGGCACTGGCGTGGCCCACGCATGTAGTCAGCAGAGCGGGAACATGCCCGCTGTAGACGCGCTGCCCCGGATGGATCCCCGAAGGAGGCTCGCTCCTGCCTTCAGCCTGCGCACAGGAAGCCCGCATACGATCAGCGCCGGAATGCGAGGGATCATGAAACCTCAAGCTGGAGCGACAGGCCTGGGCGTCGGCGGGGACACTGAACGCTGCGGCACGCGAGCCTGTCCCATGCCCACCACGTTCCGCTCGAGGCCGCCGAACCCGGCGGCACAGGGCGGGCAGGCTTAGGCACGCCAGTGCGCGCGCAACTCACCACGGCCGCGGTCATGGCGCTCGCCCGGTGCACGCCGTACCTGGAAGACGAGATGCTGGGCTTGCGCGGACTGATCGCGCCGGGCAGCGTATGCGTGGATGTCGGCGCCGCCGCCGGGTTGTACACCCTCGTGATGTCGCGGCTTGCGGGGCCCGCGGGCCAGGTCCACAGCATCGAGCCGCTGTCGTTTGCGCGGCCGGTGTGGTCGAAGGTGCTCGCAGCCCGGACCGCCGCGAACGTCAAGCACCACGCGCTCGCGCTCGGGTCAGAACCGGGCACTGGCGTGATGAGCGTGCCCATCGGCCGGTTCGGGCCGGTGACCGGACGATCATTCCTGACCGGCGGCAGCCACGACCTTGGGTCCAACGCCGAGTTCGCCAACCACGTCAGCGTGGACGTTCCCGTCTCCACGCTGGACTGCATGTCATCCGAGGCCTGCCTGACCAGCCTTGACTTCATCAAGATCGACACCGAGGGCGCCGAGTTGCAGGTGCTGCGGGGCGGCGAGCGGGCGATCAAGGAGTTCAGGCCGATCATTCTCGTCGAGATCGAGGCGCGGCACGCGTCGCGGTATCAGTGCGAGCCCGGCGACATCGTGGCCTGGCTGGCCGAGCGCGGCTATCTCATGTACGCGTGGCGTAACGGCTGGCGGCACGCCGACCAGGTGAGCTCCGAGACGCGTAACTACCTGTTCCGGCCGGGTCCGGGGATCTGACCCGACTTCAGAGTTTGCCGAACTGGCAACCTAAGTTGCCAGCGGTCCCTGAGTTGTGCTGACGTAGACGGCGATCGTCCGCCGACCGCCAGCGCCTAGTAACAGTAGGGAGCCGCCAGTGACCCACGATCACGATAGTGACCCGAAGATTCACTTCACCCAGGAGTTCTGGGACGAGCGCTACCTCTCGGCCGAGAGGCTGTGGAGCGGCCAGCCGAACGCGCAACTCGTGGCGCAGACGGCCGGCCTGGCTGCCGGTGAGGCGCTCGATGCCGGCTGCGGCGAGGGAGCGGATGCTATCTGGCTCGCGTCCCGCGGCTGGACTGTCACCGCGGTTGACGTGTCTGCAGTAGCCCTCGACCGGGCTGCCCGCCACGCGGCCGACAGGGGCGCGGAGATCTCGGCCCTGATCACCTGGCAGCGCGAAGACCTGCTGTCCTGGGAGCCGGGCCGGGATCGATTCGACCTGGTGACGGCGCATTTCATGCACCTGCCGGAAGTAGCGCTACGGGCGATGCACCGGCGGCTGGCCGCGGCAGTCCGGCCGGGCGGCACCCTGCTGGTGGTCGGGCATCATCCCGACGACGTTCATGCCAACATCCGGCCCGGCGGGCCTGGTCACGTCTTTCCCAGCGCGACCGAGGTCGCCGCCGGACTCGATCGCGACAGCTGGGACATCGTTGTCGCGGAGGCCATCGGACGGGAAGTCGTGGACCTCGACGGGCAGCCGGCTATCGCCAGGGACACGGTACTGCGGGCCGTGCGCCATCGCTGAGCCAGCAGCCGGACCGTCTAGTTGCCGGGCACGACCATGCGCTAGCTAGCCAGAAAGCGATTCGAGGGGAACGGAGGGGTCACGCAGCGCAGCCTTGTCTACCGGCCGGCCCGACCGGACCAGTGCCTGGATCGCGTCGTTGACATCCCAGATGTTGACGTTCATTCCGGCGAGCACCCGTCCGTCATCCGCCATCCAGAACGCGATGAACTCCCGGCCGGCGACGTCACCGCGGAAGACAACCTCGCTGTAGCCACCGGGCTCGACATAACCGGAATACTCCATGCCCAGGTCGTACTGGTCGGTAAAGAAGTAAGGCACCCGCTCGTAGCTGACCGGCTGGCCGAGCATCGCCTTGGCCGCCGCGGGCGGCTGATTCAGCGCGTTGGCCCAGTGCTCGACCCGGATGTGCTTGCCGATTAGCGGATGAAATGCGCTGGCAACGTCTCCGGCCGCGTAGATGTCGGGATCAGAGGACTGGAGCTGAGCATCGACCGTAATGCCGTTGGCGACCTGCAGGCCCGCTGCCTCGGCGAGTTGCACGTTGGGCGTAATCCCGATTGCGACGATGACCGCATCTGCCCCGACGTGACCACCGTCAGCGAGCCGGACACCGGTGACACGCCCGCCGGTTCCGGTGATCTCTGCGACGGCCGCACGCACGCGAAGGTCGACCCCATGTTCGCGGTGCAGGTCAGCGAATATCTGCGCGACCTCGCGGCCAAGCACATTCAGCAGTGGAAGCTCTTCCGTCTCCACCACAGTGACGTCAGCTCCGGCCTCGCGAGCCGCCGCCGTCACCTCTAGCCCGATCCAGCCGCCCCCGACCACCACAACCCTGGATGCGTCGGCTATCGAGGCCTTGATCCGCTCGCTGTCGCCGACGGTGCGCAGGTAGAGCACGCCGTCAAGTTCGTGGCCGGGCACGTCAAGGCGCCTTGGCGAGGACCCAGTGGTCACGAGCAGCTTGGTGTAGCCCACGTGGCTTCCGTCGGAGAGAGTGACCTGGTGCGCGGCGCGGTCAAATGCGGTCACTGTGGTTCCGAGGCGCAGGTCGATGTTTGCGCCCGCATACCAGTCCTGCGGGTGCACGAAGATCGAGTCACGCTCGGCCTTACCGCGCAAGTACTCCTTGGACAGTGGCGGCCGCTCGTACGGCAGCTCGTTCTCGCTGCCGATCATCACCAGCGCGCCGTCGAACCCTTCCGCGCGGAATGTCTCCGCCGCCTTGGCACCCGCCAGGCTTGCCCCGACTATCACGTAACTCGTGTCATTGGCCATCGCGCTCTCCGCTTCTGTGCGGTCATCGGTGAGGTTCAGTCTGCTCCTGTACCCATTCCGGCGAGGGCGAAGAACTCCGCCCTGCCGTTCGGGTCGTCGCGCAGCGACCCGGCGAACGCCGAGGTGACGGTCACCGAGCCGCGGGACCGAACGCCGCGCAGCGTCATGCCCGTGTGCTCAGCCTGTCAACCTGCCCGCTCAGTTCATGGCAGCATCGACGCAGCACAATTGCCTGGACGACCCGTCGCTCGCCTGCGTCGTCCGCGTCGAGGACCGATCCAGCCCTGGCGGCCGCAAGTACCTCGGCCTTGTCGATGTCGGTCATCTCACGCATTCATATCGCAGCTGCGTTATCCGGCACGAGATGAAAACGCCCGCAGACTACAGATCGGCCCGGCGACATCCCGATGGCCGCCGCGGTGATATACCCGAGCCAGAAGGAGGACTTCCCCCTGACATGCCCACAATTCTCATAACCGGGGCGGCCGGCCACATCGGCACGATGCTCCGTCCGCGGCTCGCCGGCCCCGGCCGTACCCTGCGGCTCCTTGACCTGGCACCGCTGGCGGCCGGGTCAGGCGAGGAAGTCATCCAGGCGTCGATCACCGACATGGACGCGATGACGAGCGCGTCCGCAGGGACCGACGCGGTCATACACCTGGCCGGCCAGGCCGGTGAGGCCGCGTGGGAGCGCATCGCCGAGGTCAACATCAACGGGACCTACGTCGTCTTCGAGGCAGCGCGCCGGGCCGGCGTTCCCAGGGTCGTCTTTGCCTCGTCCAACCACGCCGTGGGTTTCACTCCGGCCGCGGACTTCCCGGCCGCCGATTACTCCTACCCGCAGCCGGACACCTATTACGGCGTGTCCAAGGTCACGGGCGAGGCGCTTGCCTTCCTGTACCACGAGCGATATGGCATCGACGCGATCTGCCTGCGGATCCTGACCTGCACCGACCGGCCGCGCAACCATCGCACGCTGTCAACCTGGCTGTCCCCCGATGATGCCGGCCGGCTGTTCGAGGCCTGCCTCACTGTGCCCAGGCCTGGTTTCCGCGTGGCCTACGGGGTTTCGGCTAACAGCCGGGGCGGCTGGGTGAGCCTGGCCGAGGCCAGGGAACTTGGCTACGAGCCGCAGGATGACGCCGAACGGTTCGCACCCGAGGTGATCGCGGCGTGCGGTGAGCCCGATCCTGCCGATCCGGTGCTTGATTACCTCGGCGGGGAATTCACCCTCCCCTCCTACAACGCTGACGTCCCGTCATGACCACGTACGTGGCCGCGGTGACGAGCCGCGGTTACCGACTGGAAATGCCCGTGCCCTGGGGTCAGGACGTGACCAGCCAGTATTTGATCGCTAGCACGGTCGAGGCGAGTGACGGTCAGCTGGGGCACGGCTTCAGCTGGACCGTGCGGGCCGGCGCAGAGGCGGTCCTCGCGATGGTCGAGGCCGACTGCGGGCCGATCGCTGCCGGTGGCCCGGTCGCGCCGATGGCGGCGTGGGACCGGATGTGGTGGCGGCTGCGCGAGGCTGGCGGCGGCGTCACGACGCTGGCAATGGCGGCCGTTGACATTGCGCTGTGGGACATGCAGGCCAAGGCGGCCGGGCAGAGCCTGGTCGAGCTGATCGGGCGCCAGCGTGACGAGGTGCCGGTCTATGCCAGCGGAGTGAACCGGCACCTGGCTCTGGATGAGCTCGTCGAGCAGGTGGAGCGGTGGGTCGAGGCTGGCCACACGCGGGTCAAGATCAAGGTCGGCCAGCCGAACCTGGACGAGGATGTGGAGCGGGTCGCCGCGGTGCGCCGCGTTCTCGGGCCGTCCCGGCTCCTCATGCTCGACGCGAACCAGCTGTGGGATCTGCCCACCGCCCGCCGGGCCGCGGGCAAGCTAGCCGCCTTCGACATCTTCTGGCTTGAGGAGCCCCTTCCAGCCGAGGACACGCAGAGCTACGCGCGCCTGCGGGCCGCGATCAGCATTCCGCTTGCCGCGGGCGAGAGCCTCTACACGGAGGCGCAGTTCCGCGACTTCCTGATCGCAGGCGCGGTGGACTACCTCCAGCCCAACGTATGCCGAGTCGGTGGGATAACCCCGTTCCTGCGCATTGCCCGCCTTGCCCGGATGTTCGATGTGCCGCTGATGCCGCACCTGCTCCCGGACATCTCCGGTCAGCTCGCCATGTGCCTGCCGCTGCCGGCCATGGTCGAGGACATCGATACCGGCTCATTTGCCGCGCTCGGCGCGCTGGCCAGGCCCAGCGGAGTGCTGGTAACCGGCGACAGCCTGCAAGCCCAGACGCCCCCAGGGCATGGGCTGGAGTTCGCCACCGGCGACCTCGCTGAGTTCGGCCGCTAGCAGGGTCAGCCGACCGGCACTGGCACCGCGTTGGCCCCGATCACCTGCCGGTAGAAGCCCGCGCTCGCTTTGGGGATCCGGCGCTGGGTCCAGTAGTCGACATAGACCAGCCCGAAGCGCTTCTGGTAGCCCTCGGCCCACTCGAAGTTGTCGAGGAACGACCAGCAGAAGTATCCGCGCAGGTCGACCCCGGTCTCGATGGCGCGGGCGGACGCGTCGAGGTGGTCACGCAGGTAGGAGATCCTTTCGTAGTCGTTGACGCCGCCCTCGGGGTCGACGTAGTCCTCAGCCGCCATCCCGTTCTCGGTGATGTACAGCGGTAGGTCGGGTGCGCGCCCATGCAGCTGCACCAGCAGGTCGTAAAGCCCGCTTGCATCGATGGGCCAGCCCATCGCCGTGCGCGAGATGCCACGCCTGGTAACCGTGACGGCACCTGGGTGGTTGGCGATGCGGGACTCGCCGCGGCGCAGCTCGTCGTCCTCAGCGCGCAGGCCGACAGTGCCGGGTGAGTAGTAGTTGACGCCGAGGAAGTCGATCGGCGCGCTGATGATGGCCATGTCACCCTGGGCGATCAGTTCCTGCGGCGGAAGCAGTCGGGCGCGCACCGTGTCGGCGGGATAAGCCCCGATGAGGATCGGGTCGAGGAACACCCTGTTCGCCTCGGCCTCGATCTCCTCGGCGACCGCCTTCGCCTCCTCGGAAGTTGGCCGTACCACCGTCATGTTGAGCGTGACCCCGACCTGCGAGTCCGCCGCCAGCTCGGCACGCATCGCCTGGACCGCCAGCCCATGTCCGAGCAGCACGTGGTGCGTGGCCGCCGCGGCGGCGGCCTCGTCGGCCCGGCCGGGTGCGTGGACGCCGATGCGGTATCCGTGGTTGGCGACCACGAGCGGCTCGTTCACGGTTATCCAGCGGGACACGCCGTCGCCGAGTCCGCGCGCGACGATGGCCGCGTACTCCGCAAACCGCTCCGCGGTTTCCCGCCGGGGCCAGCCGCCCGCGTCCTCAAGCGGCTGGGGCAGATCCCAGTGGTACAGCGTCGGTACCGGCTCGATGCCGCGTTCCTTCAGCCCAGCAACCAGGCGCTTGTAGTAGTCGAGGCCCTCGTCGTTCACGCCGCCGCTGCCGACGGGCTGGATCCGCGGCCAGGAGATCGAGAAGCGGTAGGCCCGGACTCCGAGGCTGGCGAGCAAGTCAAGGTCGGACTCCAGCCGGTTGTAGGCGTCGCAGGCGATGTCCCCGGTGTCGCCGCGTCGCACCTTCCCTGGCGTGTGGCTGAAGGTATCCCAGATTGACAGGCCGCGGCCGCCCTCGCGCGCCCCGCCCTCGATCTGGTAAGCGGCCGTCGCGACGCCCCACAGGAAGCCATCGGGGAAGCGTCGTTGCGGTGCCGCTGTGCTGAGCGCGTCGGTGGTCATCGGCCCCTCCATGTTCCAGTGCCCGGAGACGCTGGACACCTTGCCAGCGCCTCCTTAGTGTAAGCGGTTACACGAATTTGTGTAAGCGATGACATCTGCGTGATGCTTGGATGGTGGAGGTCGCGGTGTTTTGCGTCAGCGGCACCGCGATCCGGATTCGTGACCTGGCCAGGTGATTCCGACGGACGAAGGTCGGCCCGCTGGGCAACTCCCCGCCGCGGCAGTGACGCTCTATGACGTCGCAAGGGAGGCTGATGTCTCCACGGCCACGGTATCGCGCGTTCTGCACGGGCACGACCGGGTCAAGGCTTCGACCAGGCAACGTGTCCTCGACATCATCGAGGCGCTCGGCTACGTTCCCGATGGAGCCGCGCAGAGCCTGTCCAGGAAGCGCAAGCAGATCGTCGGCCTGATCGCGGTGGAAAGTCGCGGGCCGGGTTCCGACATTGAGCAGACCAGCCTGCTCTTCCTCGAGGAGGTACTGCGCGGCGTCGAGTCGCCGGTCGGCGACATCGGCTGGTCGTTGCTGATCTCGTTCATGGTCAGAGACGACACCGCTTACGCGCGCCTGCAGTCGATGTCCGGCAAGGTCGACGGGCTGCTGATTTCCGAGGGCATCGTCAGCTCGCCGGAGCTAGCCACGCTGGCGAGGAGGCTGCCGATCGTGCTGGTCGCCGGCTCGCCCGACGAGCCGAACGTCGACGTGGTCGACGCCGACAACCGCACCGGCACCAGGGCGCTGGTCTGCCATCTGGTCGAGGTGCACAACGCGACCCGGCTGTACTACGTCGCCGGCCCGGATGAGGCGCCGGACGCGCGCGCCCGGCGCAACGCGTTCGACGAGGAGCTGGCCAGGCATCCCGGCGTGACCGCGTGCGGCTACTTTGAGGGCCGGTTCGCCAGCAGCGGCGGAAAGCTCGCTGCTCAGGAGATCCTGGCGACGCCCCGGCGCGACCGGCCAGACGCGGTCGTCTGCGCCAACGACCAGATGGCAATCGGCGCCATGCGCGAACTGCAGGCGAACGGGGTTGCGGTGCCCACCGACATCGCGGTGGTCGGATTCGACGACATCTACTCGGGAGCCCTGGTGACGCCGTCGCTTACGACGGTCAGCCAGCCGATGCGCCTGCTGGGCGAACGTGCGTGCTCAAGGCTGCTCGAGCGAATTGCCGATCCAGCCCTGCCGCATCAGGTCGAGCTGCTGCCGACCAGGCTCGTCATCAGGGAAAGCTGCGGTTGCGCGGCCGCGCCGGCGGCTTTAGTCCAGGACCGCGTACAGCGGTAATGGGCACGCCGCTGGGCGGCACGCCGAGCGACAGGGAGGCGCCAGTGCTGCTGTTCGGCCGGTCGGCGGAGCGCCTTAGCAAATAACGGTCAATCGGTCTGCTATTAGCTCGTAATTGTCGCTGTGCCGAGAGCGCAACCAATACCAGTCCTACGATGACTCCGTACGACGCCGTGTCCTGTGGCAGCGTGCTTCGCGCCCGGCCCAGTCGTGCCATTGCGAGAAGGAGATGGCCTGTGCTGCCGCCTGCGACCGACACGCTCCTCGATCCGGTTACCATGATCGACGGCTTTCGGCTGGCAGGACTGATCGACGCCTCCACCGGGATGGTTCTGGCCTCGGCCCAGGACGTCTGCGACCTGAGCCTGGCCACGGCCGCAGCCGGTGCCACCGACATAGCCGGCGTCCTCTCGCATCTGACTGGCGCAATGGCAGTCAGCGACGAGCTCGAGGACGTCATGGTGACCTTTAGCAACCATTTCCAGCTAATTCGCACGCTCCAGCTGACGCCCACTCAGACGGTGATATTGCTCGTGATCCTTGATCGTGGCCGAGCGAATCTCGCTCTGGCGCGGCATACCATTCGCAACTTCTGTGCGAGTTTCGCCGCATGAGCGAGTTCGCTCAGTTCTCCGCCGGCCCGGCTGCGGACGGAGCTAAGCCGGCCAGGCCGGCGACCGACTACGCCGAGTCGCTCGCTGGCCGGCTGCGACGGCTGGAGGCCGGACGAAGCACAGGGATCCTGCCGTTCTCGGGACGCAGTGACGGGGCCGTCTACTTACGCGCTGGGCGCGTTGTCGGGGCCGAGTCGAGCCGGACCCCCGGATTCTCGGCGACCTTCCCGCAGACTATGTCGTGGCAGCCCGATCTGGTGCCCACGACCACGCCGCTAGGCGTCGAGCTTGCGCCGACCGCCGTGCCGGAACCCCTCGCGGCGGGCGCGGCACCGGAAACCCTCGCGGCTGCGGTACCGCAAGCACTGGCGGCGGGCAGCACGTCGCCCAGCGACCCGTCGCCAAACGGCCGGCCCGCCGCTGGCCCGGCCGCAATCGCGAGCGCGAAGAAGTCAGTGAGCGGCCTGCTGGCTCAGCTGCTTCACATCGAGCCGGCCATCGACGCCGTGCTCGACCTTGTGCTGAGCCAGTCAGCCATCGGCAGATTCCGCACCGGCAAGGCGCATGGCGAGGCAGAACCGATCAGCCTGTCCGTCGACTCGCTCGAAGCCGAGATCGCCAGGAGGCTGCATCTGGTCCGCCAGATGGCGTCCGTAGTCACCGCCGACACAGCTGTGTCTCGAAGTCCGAGGCTGAACTGCACTCGAGTCCAAGTGTCGGCCTTGCAATGGGCACTGCTCATTCGGGCCGGTACCGCGACAACCTCGCGGACTCTGGCCCGGGCGCTCGGCCGCAGTGTGTTCGGGACGACAACCGAGGTCTACCGGCTCATCGCCATGGACTTGCTGTCAGTCGCTGACGACGCGGCCCGAGACCACGACCAGACGCAGCGCGAGACGTTTGGCCTGCTTGAGCCCTGCTCAGGGACGCTCTCCTTCCTCCGCGCGGTGTCAGATCAGAAGGGTGACGACGGGATGCCGAAGCTGAGCGATCTGCTCCACCAGGCCGGCGGTGGCCGCTGATGTCGGCACCGGAGACGACAGCCCCGCTTGCGGATCGGCCTCTGGCCGAACTGGAGCTGATCGGGGCCAACGTGGCCGGGGTCTACGGAATTGTGGTCGCTACCAGCGACGGTTTCCTCGTCGCGCACGACGTACCCGATCTGGAGTCAACTGAGATCGCGGCCCTCGCGGCTACCACACGAGCATTGGCGACTCGCACCACCCTGGCGGCTGGCGTAGTGAGTTCAAGGAGATCCGTCCAGGACTCAGTTCCGCCGTTGCCGCGACGGCGCCCGAGCGGCCGCTACGACTGACTCCGCGCGCCGGTTAGCTGAGTCTCCTCAACCCGTCAAGGACACGGCGGAGAGAGTCAACCGGGACGGGCGTGAATTCGGAGTGGACAACAAGCGGGGCCACCTCAGCCGGACCGACCATGTCACCTGTGGCGCTGACCTCGCGCACGGCGCTGACCTCGCGCACGGCGCTGACCTCGCGCACGGCGCTGACGTCGCGCACGGCGCTGACGTCGCGCACGGCGCTGACGTCGCGGACGGCGCTTGCATCGTGCGGCCTGCTCGGATCGACGCGGGCGCTCGGCGTCTCACGCGCTAGCGCAGCCGTCGCTGCGCGCGCGACCGCAACGAACTCGCCCGGTTTGCGCCGCGGCATCGACCGCGCCTCGGGCGAGGATCCGGCGAATGGCTCCGGCGCCTGCGGCCGACTCGGCACCGGCCGAATGCGCGAGGCGGGCAACTCGCTCACCGCGCCGAGATCGAATGAGGCCAGGCTCGTCCGCCCATTAGCAGCCGGTACGTCTGGCCGGCGGACGGCGCATAGTCCCGCCTCCACAAGATCACCGACGTAGCCTACCGTCTCGTACATCGAGAGCCCGGCAGCCCACGCCAGGTCTTTCGCGCAGGATTGGCCAGTCATCGCGGAGGCGAGCGCCCACTGCCTGCCGGTGAGCACGGCCGATCCCTGAGCCAGATCGCGCAATTCCAGGGGCGCGGTGCGCGGCACCGAGCACGCCACCATACGTTCGGCCCGGCTCATCGCCTCGGCTCGGACTGCGCTGATCGCCAGCCGGGCGAACGCGCCGGCCCAGTGAACACGGCCAGAGACGAGGCGCATTCGTGACACGGAAGCCTCATCTGCGAGCGGAACGGTGAGGGCGATGACGGCGTCCACGATCACCGAATGCAGCACCGCGGTCAGCTCGTCTGCGCTGACGTAACCCCGCTCTACCAGCGACGCGCCCAGATTGCCAGGCGGCTGGCCAGCCCCGGCCACGAGCTCACGCAGGCCCACCGCCGATCGCAGCGTGCCAAGCAGCCTCGCCGCGAGGTCCGGGGTCCAATCCGACCGCGCGTACGTAATCTGGCCCTCGTCGAGATAGATCACCCCGCCGGGATGGCCTTCAACTTCTAAGGCACCACAAGCGTTCTGCAAGGCAACGCCTTCCAGCACCGCGGCGACCCTGGGCCCAGCCCGATCATCTGACATAGCCTGCCGAGATCATTCCTTGGTACAGATCATCTACGGGAACTTCTGCGGCCCGGCTGGTGCTCACGCTGTCGCCTGGGCCGACGCCACCCTGCTCGCGATTACGAAGAGTAATCGTTCGGTTACAAGGCTACTTTGCGCGTCCGCACGCCGCAACCAGTACGGCGAATGCCGTACAAACGGCGTCCAGGAGGCACAGTTTGTGAAATCTATCTACAGCTAGTAATCGTCGATTACCTAGCGTTAGCCATTTTCCGATCATTTAACGAGTACGCATGACCATACCTGGCTACGGTTTATAAACACGTAATAGATCATGCCAGGAGGCGCCGCAGGTGAACATTGAGACTGGACTCAAGGAGGCCATGACCGTAGATGGCGCCATTGGCGTCGCGTTAGTCGACCGGGACAGCGGCATGTCGTTGGGCTCGGTCGGCGGCGGCAAGCACCTCGACATGGAAGTGGCCGCAGCTGGCGAGACGGAGGTAGTCCGGGCCAAGCTACGCAGCCTGGCCTCACTTGGCAGCGACGACGCCATCGAGGACATCCTGATCACGCTGGCCAGGCAATATCACGTCATCCGGCCGCTGAAGAGCTCAGACAGCGAGCAGGGACTCTTCCTGTATCTCGTGCTTGACCGATCAAAGTCCAACCTGGCAATGGCTCGCCATAGCCTCAAGCGAATCGAGTCCGAGCTCGCGCTCTGAGGCCCGGAATCGGATCCGGTGGCGATTGGCCGAAACCAGTTCGAAGCCTGCCCGCGAGACCCTGGCCACTCGCAGGCAGGCCTATTTATGCAGTCAGTGCCTACCATTCTCGGCGTGTTTGGCATTGTATATCGCACTAAGCATCCCAATGGCTCGCCGACGCCCGGCTTATCTCTGCGGTTGACTGTCCCCGCTAGTCGCAGCCGGCGCAGTCCGCGCGCCGGATGGCGTAGCGTTTTGGCCTGATGAGCACTGCGGGGAACGAGGCGCGTCTCGCCGACGAGTTGCTCCGCCGGTGGCGGGAAGACCTTGAGGACTGGGCAATCCCGGAGCACATCACCGCCGCCGTGTCGGAGTCGCCCTGGGTACTGCCGCGGCAGGTCTTCGCCCGGCGGGCCGACAGGCTGGCCGCCGCACCGGCCGGGCCGTCTTACCAGCGTGCCCGGGCGGCGCTTGATCCGCCGGGCAGCGTGCTCGACATCGGCTCGGGAGCAGGCTCAGCCTGCCTGCCACTGCTCCCCCGGTGCACGGAACTGACGGCCGTAGACACCGAGGCCGAGATGCTCGAGCTGCTCAGCACGCGGGCGGAACGGGCCGGCATGCGAGCGACGCTAGTCCAGGGCCCGTGGCCGGAGGTCGCTGGTGAGGCCGGCCAGGCCGACGTCGTGACCTGCCATCACGTGACCTACAACGTCCAGAACATCGAGCCGTTCCTGGCCGCACTGACCACCGCCGCACGGCGGCTCGTGGTCGTCGAGATGACGACGACGCACCCGTTGACCTCTCTCAACGCTCTGTGGCTCAAGTTCCACGGTCTGCGCCGGCCTGACGGGCCGACCTCCGCGGACCTCCTGGCAATCCTGACGGCGCTTGGCATCGAGGCTGGCTGCGAGTTGTGGCACCGGCCAAGCGGTCCTGATTACCAAAACTTTGCCGAACTGGTGGACGTGACCAGGCGACGGCTCTGCCTGCCTCCCGATCGAGCCCGCGACGTCGCTCGCGCACTCCAGGACGCTGGCATTGATCCGGACCACCCCGTTGACCTGGGATCTTCCGGCCGCGGGGTGGCGACGATCTGGTGGGCCGGCCGCGCCGACACGTAGCGCAGCCGCGAGGACATGGCCCGTTCCGTCCGTCGCGCCCTCTACCATCGATAACGGGTACGAAACAGCTATCGGCGGCAGGAATATTGCCCGCAGGCCCCGGTAATTGACGCTTTCCGACGCAGCCGATTTGGCTGCCAGCCCGTCTAGCAGGTAGAGACGATGCAGACACAGACAGCGATGGGCAGGAACCACCATGGGCGAGTGGCCGGACGACTGGTTCCGCGACGGGCGGGAAGCCAGCAAAGAGCCCGGCGCGGCTGACAATACGGTCAGCATCCCGGCGGGCAACTCAGAGAGCACGGCCGCCGGTCAGTATCAGGTCAGGCAGTACAGCGCGGATGCAGGCTCTTCCACCGCTCCGCCGGGCGCATGGCCCGAGCAGCCGCCGAGCGAGTCCGAGCCTGGCTCGCCATCGCGGTCAAGGATTCACGGCGTCCCCCGCCGCGGCGGATGGCGCAAGTGGACTCGTCCCAAGCGCATCCTCACCGTCCTCGCGGCCCTGGTCGCGCTGATCATCGCCGGCACGGCCGGGACGTACTTCTACCTCAACTCCAAGCTCCACCGCGAGAACATCCTGGTCAGCTACCCAGGCCGGCCGTCGCCCGGGTCTGGGACCAACTGGCTCATCGCCGGCTCCGACAGCCGCCAGGGACTGACAGTCGCGCAGGAGCGCAAGTACGTCACCGGGTTTTCCAGCGAGATCAGCGGCGGTAGGTCGGACACGATCATGGTGCTGCACATCCCCGCAGGGGGCGGGCGCCCGCTCCTGATCAGCATCCCGCGCGACTCCTACGTCGATATCCCCGGCTACGGTATGAACAAGATCAACGCTTCCTTCGACTTCGGCGGGCCGAAGCTGCTGGCCGAGACGGTCCAGGACGCCACGGGCCTGTACATCAACCACTTCATGGACATCGGGTTCGGCGGCTTCGTCAGCGTGGTCAACGACGTGGGCGGCGTCCGGATGTGCCTGCCCGCGGCCCTGCACAATGTGGCCTCCGGCGTGAACCTCAAGAAGGGCTGCCAGAACCTGGACGGCGGGCAGGCGCTCGCTTATGTCCGCGACCGGGGCAGCTTCATCACCCAGGACCTGCAGCGTGAGCAGGATCAGCGGATCTTCCTCAAGGCCCTGCTCGACAAGATGACGAGTGCGGGCGTCATTCTGAACCCGTTCGCCGCGCTCCCAGCCGCCGCCGGCGCAGTGGACACGCTGACCGTCGACAACGGGACCAGCCTCTACGACCTGTACCAGGTCGCCGAGGCCATGCGTGACCCGCTGACGACCACGGTGCCGATCGCCACTTCGACGGCCATGGAGCCGGCCGGGGAGTCGGTGCTATGGAACACCCAGCAGGCAAAGGAACTGTTCAACGATCTGCAGACCGGCCAGCCGGTGCCCAAGGACCTGATCACAGGTTCGCAAGCGGGCACCTGACGCAGCGCCGGCCGAGGCGGACAAATCGCTCCTGCTGCCCCAGCCGCGGCGGACAAATCGCTCCTGCCCGTCGGCCGCGGCGGACAAATCGCTCCTGCTGCCCCAGCCGCGGCGGACAAATCGCTCCTGCTCCCCGGCCGAAGCGGACATATCACCTCTGCCCGTCGGCCGAAGCGGACATATCGCTCCGTCGAGCGATGGCTGGGCGCGAGTGGTGTCGCGGGCGCGACACCAGGTTTCCCCAGCCACTCATGCGCGGCGATTTGTCGGATCTGCCAAGCCCGCCGGAATGGCTGCCTATCCAGTCGAGCCGACGGCCTTGCTCTGGCTTGACCGCACTCCTGCGCCGGTATTGCACTGCC
>JASHUG010000378.1 GCA_030040155.1 Streptosporangiaceae bacterium
GTCTATGCTCCGTCCCTGGTGCAGCCACTGGCCGGAGTCGTGGCCGACCGGGTCCGCCGGCGCCGGTTCCTGGTGTGGCTCAACCTGGTCTCGGCCGCGCTGATCCTCCCCCTGCTCGCTGTCAGGGGGCCTGGCTCGATCTGGATCGTCTTCGCCGTGATGACCTGGTACGGCATCCACCTGACCCTCTCCGGCCCGGCCGCAAGCGCGCTTTTCGCGGTCATGCTGTCACCGGAAATGCGCCGCGAACTGAACGGCTGGAATCTCGGACTCCAGGAGACGGGACGACTGCTTTCCCCGCTCTTTGGCGCGGGTCTATTCGCCCTGCTCGGCGGCGGAATCGTCAGTGTCTTCGACGCCCTGACGTTCGTGGTGTCGGCGGTAATGATCTACCGGATCCGGCTGACCGAGCCCAAGCCGGAGCCGCAGCCTGGACGCTGGCGCGCGGACCTTGTCGCGGGCTTCGGTCACATCCGCGCTGTGCCCCAGTTGCGCCGTCTGCTGGTCGCCGCGTCCGTGGTGATGAGCTTCTCGGCTGTGCTGGTGGCGGCCCAGTACAGCCTCGTCCAGGGCATCGGGGAGCCGCCCAGCTTTCTCGGCGTGTTCTCAGCCGCACTTGGCGCCGGCTCGATCGTGGCCAGCCTGGTCAGCGGCAAGCTGCTGGGGCTGCTCGGCGAACGCTGGCTGGCGGTCGCGGGGATGGTGAACTTCGCCCTCGGCAACGTGATGCGCGCCACCGGGTGGCTGCCGGCTGCGGTGGCTGGCTCGGTCGTGCTCGGCTTCGCCCTGCCCTGGCTGTTCCTCGCCCTGCTGAGTCTCTCCCAGCGCTGCACCCCGCCGGAACTGCAAGGCCGGGTATCCGCCGCAGTCAGCCTGGCTTTCTTCGGTCCCCTGGCGCCTCTTCAGGCACTGGGCGCACTGGCGATCCGGTATGCCACCTACTCGGAGCTCTACGTGGCCGCGGCGGGCGTCGCCGTGGCCACCGGGATCGTGTTCACGTGGGCGGGCGGGCGCGCGGGCTCACGATCGCGGCCGTTCCTTGATCCCCGCTGCGAGCAGGCCCACCACCTCGTCGATCCGCGTCGCGCGCACGTCTGGCCGGCGCGTCGTGGCATCGATGTACCGGAGATAGGCCCGGCGGTAGAACTGCGCCAGCGTGTCAAAGAAGGCCCCGGCGGCCGGAGTGGCCGCCAGCGCCGTGGCGATGTCGTTGGCAAGGTCGCCGCGCTGCGGGCCTTCTGGCGCCAGTTCCACGACCGCATCGGAGCCGACTGAGACGCCGGTGGCGCTCATCCGCGACGGATTGAGCGTGAAGGCCCACCCAGCGTCGGCAGGCGCGAGCGTGACCCGTACCCGGCAGCCGTTGACAGTGCCGTGGACGTGATGCACGGCCTTGGCGCCCCAGGTCTCGTCGGGGTCGAACGGAACCGGGATGAGGGCGTGGCCTGCAGGTCCGTCGGCGACGCGGACCGTGAACCGCTTAGCGGACATGGCCTCATCGTGGCACGGACAGGGCATTCCGTACCTGGCCAAATGAGCTGCGGGTCCGCCCGACACCACCCCCTGCAAGTTCTACGGAACATATACGTTCAGACCGGCCGCCAAATCGCCGAGAAGTTGCAGGGAGTGCGAGAACTTGCAGGGAGTGGCGGGCCAGGGCCCACAAGGCTCGCGCGGTCTGCGCCGACTTCTGTGGTGTTTGAGGTTCATGGGACTTAACTGGTGAATGTGACTTGTGTGACGCACATCACACGGGCAATTTGGGTGATTCACCCTCTGCCGGTCGGTTTTCGTCGTCCACTATCTGTGTCCGATAGCACCCAGGCGTGGGATGGTTGCCCCGAGTAACGCGTCGCCCTGACCCCGCGGCACATCCGCGTCCACCGCCGCAGGCGACGTGCCCCCGTTCGGCTCGCGGCGCGCTGGGTCACCGTTAGGCGCGCCGCGCCCGATCCCGAGCCCGAAGTCTTGCCTGGTCGTCATCGCTCGTCCCCGCCCCTGTTCCGACCGCCTGGCCGTCATCGACGCGGGCCTTCCCGCCTGACCATCGGCGTCGCCGTTACCACGGTGGTAACCGTGGCCGGCGTGTCGGCCGGAGTCGCGTTCGCCGCGACCGGCGGCCCGCCCGCCGGCGGCACTACCGGCGCCGCGGGCGAGGGCAGCAGCCATCCGGGCACTCCCGTGTCCGCGGCGTCGTCCGCGACGGTGACGTCTGGGCACGGGACCAGGTACCGGACGACGCCGAGCCCGGCTGGGCAGCGGTCCGGCGCCGTGCCATCCTCGGCGCGCGGAGCCGGGAGGGCCGCAGGCAAGCAGCGGGCCGCGACCGGCTCCCGCACCACGTCCGGGCCGAAGGCGGGTCCGAGCCCTAAACCCGCCCCGTCCGCGTCGCCGGCCAGTACCCCAGCCCAGCCGTACGAGTTCTACGACTCGATCGACCCGGAAACTGTCCCCGCCGGCGCTGAGGTTGCCACCTACGCGACCGGGGCCCATCCCACGCCGGTCTCCCTGGTGGCCGGGCGCAAGAAGGTGCTCTGGATCGACACCGAGGGGACGGACCCGGAGGCCCAGGTCATCGACGTGGAGCCCGGCTGCGCCTCGCCGTCGCAGGTCCCGCAGTGGGTCCAGAGCCACCTGGCCGACGATCCCGGCTCCGTGGCGATCGTGTACACGACGATCTCGGAGTGGTCGCAGGTGCAGCAGGACGTCAGCAGCCTCCCGGCCTCGATGCAGTCGAAGATCCGGTGGTGGATCGCCGACCCGACCGGCTCGCCGCACATCGTCCCCGGCTCCCAGGCCACGCAGTGGTACT
The DNA here is from genome assembly GCA_030040155.1 of Streptosporangiaceae bacterium. Lineage (GTDB taxonomy): Bacteria > Actinomycetota > Actinomycetes > Streptosporangiales > Streptosporangiaceae > JAJYUU01. Next base: position 2,813 of record JASHUG010000378.1, read on the forward strand.
GGGGATCGAACTACGACGAGTCGGAGGCGCTGCCGAGCTTCTAGGCTGCGTCGGCCCGGGCCAGGAAGTCGGCGACCACCTCGATATACCGCGCGTGCTCCTCGATGAACGCCATATGCGAGCTGTCCTCGAAGATGGCCAGCTCGCTGCCGTCGATCCCGGCCGCAAGCACGGCCAGGTGCTCGGGCCGCGCCTCATCGTGGCGCCCGCCGGTCACGAGCGTGGGCACCCGGATCTCGCCCAGCCGGCCCGTCACGTCCCAGCCGCTGAGCTGACCGGTCACCGGGCCGAACTCGCTCGGCCCCCACATCGCGAGGTAGACGTCGCCGTTCATGCGGTCGAAGGTGTGCTCAAGGCTCTCCGGCCAGGGGTCGAGCCGGCACAGATGCTTGCGGTAGAAGTGCGTGACCGCCCACTGATACTCCGGACAGGAGAAGTGGCCCGCTGCCTCGTGCCGGGCCAGGACGTCCTGGACGTCGGGGTCGAGTGCGTCTCGTAGCTGCGCGCAGTCGGCTATCCAGCGCGGGACGCTCGGCGGCGAACTGCTCAGTATCAGGCTGGCCAGGTTGGGCCTGCGGTCCAGGGTGTACTGCAGCGCCAGCCAGCCGCCCCAGGAGTTGCCGAACAGGTGCATCCGCTCCAGGCCGAGTGCTTCCCTGACCACGCCTAGTTCCGCGACAAAGCGCTCGACTGTCCAGAGCGAATCGTCGGCCGGCCGGCCGGATCGCCCGCACCCGAGCTGGTCATAAAAGATCACCGGCCGCGAGGTCGCGAGGTCGGCCAGGCTCTCAAGGTAGTCGTGTGGCATTCCCGGCCCGCCGTGCAGGCACAGGAGCGGCGTGCCCGGCTGGTCGGGTCCAACGATCTCGTACCACACCTCGCCGCCGGGCACGGCGATCCGGCCCTGCGCGGTCTTCGGCCCGTCCATCGCCGCTCAGACCTCCGAAGCCAGCGAGATCGACGACAGTCGCCTGCGCTTGCTCCACCATGCCGCCCAGAAGATTCCGATCACGGCCCAGGCCAGCGAGAACCAGACGATGCTGCTTCCGGTCTTGAACGGCAGCGCCAGTTCGGTGACGAAAAAGCCCTTGTACAGGATGTAGCCGTCGATGCCGATGCCGGCCACGGGGATGAAGCCGTTGAGGAACCAGTTGAAGCTGTCCCGGCGGAACCGGGCGTGGTAGACGAGGTTGGCCAGGTTCACGAACATGTACAGGATCAGGACGAAGAACACGAATATCTCGCCCAGGTAGCCGTAGGCGTTGGCGGGTCCGCCCTGCCAGAGGCTCACCACGATCAGGAGCACCAGTGCGACCAGGAGCGTCGACGCCTCGGCCCGCCAGGGTGTCTGGAACCGGGAGTGCAGGCTCTTGAAGTACGGCGAGATGAAGCCTTCCCGTGACAGCGCGTACGTGATGCGGCCTGCGGCATACAGGGACGCCCCGAAGCTGGCCAGCGCCGCGGTGAAGCCGGTGATCGGCACGAGAACCGCCCAGCCGCCGATGTAGGACTTCGTGATCGGGAGCACGGGTGTGATCTGCCCGGCGCTGACGTACGCCTCTACCGTCTTGACGGGGACCGAGATCGCGAACCCGTAGGAGGTCAGCGTCCAGAACAGCCCGGCAATCACCGTGATCAGGATCGTGGCCAGCGGGATGAGCCGTCGCGGCGTGTGCGACTCCTCGGCGACCGGTGCCACCGCGTCCACGCCGGCGATTGACAGGAACGCGAAGATCGCGGCCAGGCTCAGCCCCGAGAAGCCGGCCGTCGCCGCGGTCGGGTCAAACGGCGTCGCGCTGAAGTGCCCGAGGTGGCCGCCCTTGGCGACGATCACGATGGCGACCGCGCCGATGAACGTCGCCTCACCCACCATCAGGACACCGATTACAAGCGAGGACATCTTGATGTTGTTGTGATTCAGGTAGCCGATGAACAGGATCGCGAAGATTCCGCCGCCGATCCCGGTCCACGTCGTGGCCGACAGGTGGAAGTAGGTCAGCAGCGCGTTGAAGAACGTCGCGAACGCCGGCGGGTACAGCGCCGACACCACGACGTAGGTGGCGATCATGACCCAGCCGAGCCAGAGGCCGACACCCGGGTACGTCGATTCCCACAGCCAGG
>JASHUG010000379.1 GCA_030040155.1 Streptosporangiaceae bacterium
AGTTGATCAAGGAGCGGTTGAGGTCGGGGATGGCCTGGGTGCCGAGCAGGTTCATCGTCCTGATGATGTCGGCGCGGAACCAGTCGAGCACCTGATCCACGCCCGCTTCACCGGCCGCGCCGAGACCGTACAGGTACGCGCGCCCGGCCATCGCGGCGGTGGCACCGGCGGCGAGCGCCTTGACTATGTCGCTGCCGCGCCGGACGCCGCCGTCGCAGATGATCTCGATGCGGCCGCCAACCGCGTCGGCCACGGGGGCGACGAGACTGAGCGGGGCCGGAGCACCGTCGAGTTGCCGGCCGCCGTGATTGGAGAGCGCGATCGCGTCTACCCCGGCGTCGACGGCCAGCAGAGCGTCATCGGTGGTCTGTACTCCCTTGATGATGATCGGCCCGTTCCAGTTGGAGCGCAGCCAGTCGACATCGGCCCAGGACAGGCCGGGATCGAACTGCGTGTTGATGTAGTCAGACAGCGTGACCGGCGATGCCCCGTCGCCGACCTCGCGGCCCGCCACGTTCGCGAACCGGATCGGCTCGCTGCGCGCGAACGCGAGGGTCCACCCCGGATGGAGGGCTCCATCGACGATCGTGCCGAGGCCGATGGCCGGCGGAAGGGAGAACCCGCGGCGTACGTCTCGTTCCCGGCGGCCCAGCACGGCCGTGTCAACCGTCAGGACCAGCGCCTCATAGTCGGCGGAAGCCGCCCGGTCGATCATCTCCTTGATGAGGCCGCGGTCGCGCCACGCGTAGACCTGGAACCACAGTCGCCCGTTGCTGCTGACCGCCCGGACTTCCTCGATTGACCGGGTGCTGAGCGTTGACAGCGTGTACGGCAGGCCGGCTCGCTCTGCTGCCCGGGCGACGGCGAGTTCCCCCTGCGGATCGGCGATGCGAGTAAACCCGGTCGGGGCGAGCACCAGCGGGTAATCGAGCGGACGACCGAACAGGGTCGAGGCCGTGCTGACGTTACTGACGCCCCGGAGAACCCGCGGCCGGAACGTTACCGCGGCGAATGCCGCCTGGTTAGCGGCCAGCGTCCGCTCATCTTCGGCTGCGCCGTCAATGTAATCGAAGACCCCGCCAGGAAGGCGTCGCCTGGCAATTCTCCGCAGGTCCTCCACCGACGCTGTCCGGGCCAGGCGACGGCGGACCCGGTCTTTCTCAATCGGCTGGAAGCGCAGGACGGACCTGAGCGTCTGGTACGGGTTCATGCGGACTCAGACCTCCGGCGGCGCGATTGAGGCAAGAAGCAGCAATACGTCGTACATTTCGTTCACGGTAGCCGCGGGGTGACTCGCGGCCGACGGCGAGGTCGAGGACAGCCCGGCTGAGCGGGCGCCCTGGGCCCGACCGTGCCGAGGGGGGCAGGCAGTGCCAAACGGGGTGGTGCGCTGGCCGGAGGACGGGGTTCAGGACCGGACAGGCGTCGCGGCGGTCACGGTCAGCTACAACACCGCCTGGCTAAGCTCACTACTGCTGTGGTCGCTGTATCAGGTCCTGGAGCCGGGCACCGCGGTGTCCAGGATTGATGCGGCGTTGCTGATCGCGGCGTGCACCGCCCAGCGACCGGATTGACTGACGCGCGGGAGCGCTAGGCCGAGGCGGCCTGCTCGACGAAGTACAGGGGAACGCCATCGGGGTCATCCACCCCGAAGTAGGTGCCCCAGTGCTCGGTGACCGGCGGGGTCGTCACCCTGGCACCCCGACCAAGGAGGGCATCGTGCGCGCTGTGAGCGTCGGAAACGATCACCACGATCGAGAATGATCCGGCGGCCGGCGGCACCAATGGCGCCTGGTCGCCGCCGGAAGCCAAGATCTCTGCGACCGGTATCGCGCCGAGCTGGTAGTAGACGCCCTGCCCGTCCGCCCTATCCCACTCACGCACCGCAGTGCAGCCGAGCTTCACCTCATAGAACTCACGACTCACCGCGAAGTTGCTTACCGAATAAGACGTGTAGGCGGCGCTCGGTCCGAAGTCCTCCATGCATCGAGCCTCCCACGTGCACAACGCCCGCCGGCGAGGCCGTGGGGACGCCGATGGGCGGGAAAGCCTAGAGTGACGCGGTGAGCTTCCTGGAACCGGACGGTGGCGTGCTGGTGACCGACGGCGGCCTGGCGACAGAGCTTGAGGCACGCGGGCATGACCTGTCGGACTCCCTGTGGTCGGCGCGCCTGCTGGCGGATGCGCCCGGGGAGATCGTTGCCGCACACCTGGCGTTCTTCCGGGCGGGTGCGGTGATCGCGACCACCGCCAGCTATCAGGCATCATTCGACGGGTTCGCGGCGCGCGGCTCGGGCCGCTCCGAGGCCGCGAGCCTCATGCGACGCAGCATCGAACTCGCGCAAGCCGCTCGCGCCCAGCTGGCCGCTGACCAGAAGAACCGGTGGATAGCGGCCTCGATCGGCCCCTACGGCGCAACGCTCGCCGACGGTTCGGAGTACCGCGGCCGTTACGGGCTGAGCATCGCAGCGCTGGTCCGATGGCACCGGCCGCGGCTGGAGGCGCTGGCCGCGGCAGGCCCGGACGTCCTGGCGCTGGAGACGGTGCCCGACGTCGATGAGGCAGAGGCGCTAGCGGCGGCAATCGCCGGGCTTGGCGTTCCTGCCTGGCTGACGTACAGCGTTGACGGCGAATACACCCGCGCGGGCCAGCCGATTGCCGATGCGTTCGCGGTCGCCAGGGACGTGCCAGAAATCGTCGCGGTGGGTGTCAACTGCTGCGCCCCGGCCGATGTTCCGCTGGCCATCGCCACCGCGGGCGAGATCACCGGCAAGCCCGTGATCGCCTATCCGAACAGCGGCGAGGAGTGGGACGCGCGGCGCCGGACCTGGATCGGCCGCTCGCAGTTCGCCGCTGATCAGCCGCAGGAGTGGATAGCCCGGGGAGCCAGGATCGTGGGCGGGTGCTGCCGGGTTCGCCCAGCCGATATTGCCGGGATCGCCCTGGCGGTCGCCGGCACAGGCTAGCCAGGCGCTCGCGATCCCAGCCGAACGCGCGGCCAGCCGCGACCCTACGTTCCGGTAATTGACTGGAGTCTGCAGTCGATTCAGGTATTTCCTGTAGCCGTGGAACGGGGTGGCGGGCTGCCCGAGCGCGCCGATGGCGGCGCTGGCCCGGCCGGCATGACCAGCATTCTGGTGAATCACGTCTACTATTCGCCCGTCGGTCACGTGGTCGAGGCGATCCGCTACGCCTGGCGCTTCCACGACGCCAATCCTGGAAGCCGGGTCAGCGTGGCCCTGTCCGACGGTGCGCCGTGGGAGCTGTGTGCAGGCGCGCCCTGGATCGCCGGGATCTACCGGATCCCGGTCGCTGACCCGCGGTCGTGTGACCTGTCGATACCTGAAATGCCCCGGGTATGGGACTACGTCGTCGACAACAACCTCATGCGGCTCGAGGACGAGCGGCCCGGCGACCTCGTCAGGGCCGACGGTTACGAGCCACCGGGGCGGGGCTGGGAGGAGGAAGCGACGATCGCTTATTACGCGCGTACGGACGCCGAGCTCCTCGTGCGCCGCGGCCGCGGTTTTCTCTTCCCTGAGATGTCGCTTCCTGAGGGACTGCACTACGACCCGCACGCGCACGTGACGCTGGCTGTGCCTGCGCGCAGCCGTGCCTTCGCCGAGCGGTACGCGGCCCGCGACGGGCTGAAGATTTGCTTGCTGCCGGCCGGTTCCGGGCCAGCCGCGCAGTACCCGGGGCCGCAGAGCTGGGTCGCGATCCTCGACGCGCTGCGCGACCGGTTTCCGGGCGCCCGCTTCTACCTGACCGGAAGGCGGGCGATCGGACGGCATGCGGACCTGACCACCACGAGATACGACGCCGGCGCCGTGGCTCGCATCCTGTCCTCCGGCGACATCGTGGACTGCTATGACATCGGGTTGTGGAACCAGGTCGCGCTGCTGGAAGTCTGCGACCTGCTGGTCTCGCCGCACAGCGGGTTCTCGTTCCTCGCGAGTTGCGTCGGAACCCCGTGGCTGACGATCTCGGGAGGCAACTGGCCCGAGTACTTCTTCAACGGTGTGCCTTTCTACTCGGTACTCCCCGACAACCCCGACTATCCCTATGCCGGTGCCTACGAGTACGACTACGCCGGACCTACGATCCCTGACATGGAGCACGAGCACCTGCTGGCCCGTATCCCCGATTTGCTGGAAGGCGCCTCGTTCCTCCTCGATCCGGCTACGTCCTACGAAGATGCCATGCGTCGGCACCGGGCCAACGTCGCCCGCGCCCGCATCCGCCATGACCGCATGCCGCACGCCAGCCGGCCTGGCCCCGTTGTCGGAGCCGCGTGATACGAAACGTGGCATGAAGATCGCTGTCGCCACTCCCGCGGGTCGTGTCGGGTCACGAGTCGCGGCGTTGCTCATCCAGGCAGGGGTACGGCCCACGCTACTTGCGCGTCGCCCCGGCCGGCTTGACCCGGCCATCAGCCAGCACGCGGACGTGATCGAAACGGATCTGGCGGATGCTGCCGCGGTCGCGGCGGCGACCAGGGATGCGGACGCGCTGTTCTGGGTCGAGCCGCCTGCGGAAGACCCGGACGCCGATCCGGTCGCCTGGTACAGCATGCTCGGCGCCAATGCGGCCCGCGCAGTGACGGAGAACGGCATCGGCCGCACGGTCTTGCTCAGCAGCGTCGGTGCGGAGAAACGCTCCGGCGCGGGCGAGATCGACGGGCTGGCCAGGACCGAGGAACAACTGGACGCCACTGGGGCTACGGTGCTGCACCTGCGGTGCGGGTACTTTTTCACCAACTTGCTCGGGGAACTCGATTCGCTGCGCGCAGGCGTGCTGCGACTACCCATGCCGCTCGACTACGCCCAGCCGTGGGTAGACCCGCGCGACATCGGGGAGATTGCTGCCGTACGGCTGCTGTCGCAGGGCTGGTCGGGTCGGCAGGTCCAGGCCGTCCACGGCCCGCAAGACCTGACGTTCTCGGAGGTCGCCGGGGTCATCAGCGAGGCGACCGGCCGCCAGATCCGGGCCGAGACGATCTCGCAAGAGGCTCTGCGCGCCTCACTGCGGGCGGCGGGACTCGGCGACAAGCAGGTTGAGGGCATGGCCGGAATGTCGTCGGTCACATGCGAGGACTTCGTGGCGGAGGATAAGCGCAGCACCTTCACCACGACGCCCACCACGCTCGCGGCCTGGGCCCATGCTTACCTGCGCCCCGCGCTGCTAACCGCCGCGGCAGGTCCCGACCGCGAAGGAGCGGTGCTGTGAGCAGCGACTTCACCTCCCGGCTGTGGCAAGGCGTGGCCGACATCTACGAGGCGATCCTGGCTCACCCGTTCCTGGCCGGGCTCACCGATGGACGGCTGCCGGCCGAGTCCTTCGCCTTCTACGTAGTGCAGGATGTGCTGTTCCTGCGCCGGTACTCGCAGGCGCTGTCACTAGTGGCCAGCCGCGCACCCGACACGGCCGGCACGGAGATGTTTGCCCGGCACGCGGCGGGCATCGTCACCGCCGAAATGAGCCTGCACCGGTCGCTGATGGCCGACCTCGACCTTGACCCGGCTTCAGTCGGTGCGTCCGAGCTGGCGCCGACCACTCTGGCCTATACCAGCTACCTGCTGGCGACGGCAGGCAACGGAACTTACGCCGAAGGCGTCGGCGCCTTGCTGCCGTGTTACTGGATCTACTGGGAGGTGGGCAAGCACCTACTCGGGCGTGGCTCGCCCAACCCCCGCTACCAGCGCTGGATCGACACTTACGGCGGCGACGAGTACGCCAGCGACGCGCGTGAGGTCATCGCCGTTACCGACAAGCTCAGCACCGGCCTGAGCCAGCAAGAGAGCCAGCAGGTGCGTCGCCACTTCCGCGTGACCAGCCGCTACGAGTGGATGTTCTGGGACATGGCGTATCACCAGGAGACCTGGCCGGTCTGATCGTCAGATGCGGAGGCGGCCGGAGCGGGGACGCAACCGGGTCGCCGGTCCCGCGGAGGCCACGACCGGCGGACCGCGGGTACCGGGCCCTGCACCTGGGCCGCGCGCGCTTCCTGACTGGTCGACGTCCGGACCTGAATCAGGTACATGGCCCCGACCACTAGTACTCCGCCGGCGATCGCGGACAGCCCAAGCGTCTCTCCGCCCAGCGCGACCGCGAAGGCGGCGGCGAACAGCGGTTCGGTCGTGAGGATCACCGCCGCCTGGGTGGCCGAGAGCCACGTCTGGGCCCAGGCCTGGATGGTGTAGGCGAAGGCGGATGCCAGCACGGCGGTGATCGTGATGGCGAGCCAGTCGGCGCCGCTGTCCGGGATAGTGAACCGGCCGGTTGCGATGGCGGCGGTAGTCGAGAGCGCTGCCACCGTCGCCATCTGCACGGTGGTCAGCGCGAAGGAGTCGTGCCGTGCAGACCACTCCCCGGTGCCGACGATCTGCAGTCCGAACAGCACCGCGCAGCCCAGGGTGAGGATCTCGCCCGAACCAACAGCGAAGCCGCCGAGCGTGATGAGGGCCAGGCCGCCGCCGGCCAGCAGCACGGCGAGCCAGGCCGACGGAGCGAGCCGGCGGCGCAGCAGCAGCCAGGACAGCACCGGGGTGAAGACGACGAAAAGGCCGGTCAGAAACCCGGATACGGCCGCTGGCGTGTGCTGCAGGCCAATCGCCTGAGTGGCGTAGGCCAGGCCAAGCACAAGGCCGAGCAGCATTCCGTGCCGCAGGCCGCGCGCGCCGAGACCACGGATCGCGCGGGGACGGACGGCGACGAGCACGCCGGCGGCCAGTGCGAACCGCCAGGCCAGGAAGTCGAACACCGGCATCCGGGTCACCGCATCCTTGACCACAAGGAACGTTGCCCCCCACACGGCCGCCGCTGTCATGAGGGAGATTGCCGCCAAGAGCGGGCGGCCCGGCCGCGGTGGGCGGGAGGGCCAGATCGGCCTGCGTCGCGCCGGCGGCGACTGGTGGAGGGCGCCGGCGTAAGCCACGTTGTCTTCGAGCGGTCCCGCCGTCGGGCGGCAGCCGAGCGAGGCCATCGAGAAAACCTCCAAAGAGGGAACGATGGTTACCCTAACCACTCATCACCGTATGCTAGTGTCGATCTAAGACGCAACTTCCTATCGTCTTTTGTTGGTTACGGGAGGCGTGATGGTAGCTGGTGCCCCGGCCCGGCCCAGCGAGCTCGTACGAGACTTCGTGAACACGCTGGAGGCGGACACCGGACAGGACGAGCTGACCTCGGCCGCCGCGTTGGCGTCGTGGCTGCGCGAGCACGGCCTGACGACGGCTCACTCGGCCACCGAGGCTGACCTGCGGGCCGCGGTGGCGCTCCGGGAGGGCCTGCGGGCAGCGCTGCGTGCTCACCACGCCGGTGCCGAAGCACCGGCGTCGGCCGGGCTTGACCAGCTCATGGCGGACTATCCGCTGTTGCTCTCGCTGCGATCCGGGACCCCTGAGCTGCAACCAGCAGGCAGCGGCGTTCAAGCCGGCCTGGGCCGCATCGTCGCCGCCGTTGCCGCCAGCCACGCCGACGGAAGCTGGCCCCGGCTCAAGGTCTGCGCCGAAAGCACATGCGAGTGGGCGTTCGTCGACACCTCCCGTAATCAGTCCCGCTCCTGGTGCTCCATGAGCGTTTGCGGCAACCGGGCCAAGATCAAGGCGTACCGCACCCGCCAAAGGCGATCGGCGGCCGCCGGCCCGGAGGCATGACCCGAAGGAGCGGCCCCGGGGTAGCGCTCGTTGACGCCCCAGCCGCATGGCACTAGCGTGGCCGCATCTTGATCACTACTGGCGTCATCGCTGGCGCGACCATCGGCGGCTGACCTTGCCTGCTGTGGTCACGTTTGGCGAGTCAATGGCGCTATTCCGCGCCGAGCCCGGCGAGCCGCTGCGAACGGCCAGGCGGTTCATCCGGTCGATCGCCGGCGCCGAGTCCAACGTCGCAATCGGCCTGTCGCGACTGGGCTGCGACGCCGGATGGTTCGGGCGGGTAGGGGACGACCCGCTTGGCCTTGGCATCCTGGATGCCTTGCGCAGCGAGCGCGTGGATATCAGCCGCGCCGTCGTGGACGATTCGGCCCCCACGGGCGTCCTGGTCCGCGACACGCACGCGGAGCGCCGGATCGAGGTTGCCTACGCCAGGAGCGGGTCGGCTGGCAGCCGGCTGAGCCCGGCTGACCTCGATCCCGGCTACCTGACCTCGGCGGCCGTGCTGCATGTGACCGGCATAACGCCCGCGCTGAGCCGGAGCGCTCTGGAGGCGACGACGGAGGCGGTCAGGATGGCCGCCGAGGCCGGCGTGTGCGTCTCGTTCGACCCCAACATCCGGCGCAGGCTGTGGCCCGATCCCGGCCAGGCGCGACGGGTGCTGCTTCCGCTGCTGGACCGCTGCGGGATCGTGCTGGTCGGCCAGGCCGAGGCGACCCTGCTGACCGGCCGGGAAACGCCGAGCGAGGCGGCGAAGTGGCTCGCCGACCGTGGCGTCGAGACGGTGGCGGTGAAGCTGGGCGCCGGTGGTGCCCTGGGCTTCAGCAACGGCGCGAGCTATCACGGAGCGGCGCTGCCGGTGCATACCGTGGACCCCATTGGCGCAGGCGACGCGTTCGACGCCGGTTTCCTCTGGGCCCGGCTGCAGGGCGCGGAGATGCCCGACTGCGTGTCAGAAGGAAACCTCGCGGCCGGCCTGAGCATTCAGGCCTGCGGGGACATCGAGGGCCTGCCGTACCGGCAGGAGATGGAGGAACGGCGGGCGGACAACCTTGAAGCCAACCGCTGATCCCGAGCGGGCGTTGTCAATCGGTGCAAGGAGCCAGGCATGAAATCAGTCCTTCCCGGCAAGCTCCAGGCCGCGGTCGGCGCCCTGTCCGAGCGGCCGGTGGCCGTGACCGACAAGGGCTTCGGCCGGCTCACCCGGCCCGGGCCGGTAAGCGCCGGAAGGCTGGCCCTGACCCGGCCGTCGCTGTTCGGAGGCGACTTCGTCCTGCCGGTCATGGTCCTGCGTGAATCGGCGGTGCGCGGCAATATCCAGTCGATGGCTGACTATTGCGCAGCCGCCGGAGTTCAGCTGGCCCCACATGGCAAGACGACGATGGCGCCCCAGCTACTGGCTCTCCAGCTTGAGGCCGGCGCCTGGGGCGTGACCGCCGCGACCGTGGCCCAGGTACAAGTCTTCAGGTCCTTCGGCATGCCGCGAATCCTGGTCGCGAACGAGGTGACCGACCGGGCCGCGATCGAATGGCTGGCAGACGAACTGGCCGCCGATCCGGACTTTGACTGTTATTGCTTCGTCGACAGCCTGGCCGGTGTCGCCTTGTTCGACGACGCGATGCAAGCCGCATCGAGTCGGCGCCGCAGTGCCGGCCGTGCCGACCCCATCCGGCCGGTGCGGGCCCTGGTCGAGCTCGGCAGGCCCGGCGGGAGAGCCGGATGCCGCAGCGTCGATGAGGCTGTCACGGTCGCCAAGGCGGTGAGCGCAACCTCCGGCCTTCGCCTGGCCGGTGCCGCGGGCTACGAGGGCAGCATCGGCCACGATGACTCGGAGGCGACGCTCACCGCCATTGCCGAGTTCTGCCGGGATCTGCGCCGCCTGGGCACGCTCGTGTCGGCCCTTCCAGGCTGCGAGGGTGATTACATCCTGAGCGCGGGCGGAAGCGCGTACTTCGACATTGTCGTCCGCGAGCTAACGGCACCGGCCGGCGCGGCGCCGACGGTGATCTTGCGCAGCGGCGCCTACATCAGCCACGATCACGGTTTCTACCAGCGGCTGTCGCCGGGCGGACGGACCGGGCGTGACGGCCCGGCCCTCATGCCGGCGTTCACCCCGGCGTTCGAGCTGTGGGCATCAGTACTGTCCAGGCCCGAGCCCGGCCTCGCGATAATCGGCGCGGGCCGTCATGACGTCGCCTTCGACCAGGACATGCCGGTGCCGCTGCGGATCTGCCCGCCCGGAGGGCCGCCCGCAGTGCCGTCGGCCGGCGCCTCGAGTCCGCACGGGATGCGGATCAGCGCACTCGATGACCAGCATGGGTACCTGCGTGTCCCGGCCGACGCGACGCTCGCCCCCGGTGACCTCGTCTGCCTCGGCATCTCGCATCCGTGCACGAACTTCGACAAGTGGCGAGTGATCCCGGTTGTCGATGATGGCTACCGGGTCATCGATGCCGTCCACACGTTCTTCTGATGGGCCGGAGCGCGAGCCGCAGCCCTTTCGATCCGGCTTCGGGCAGGCGTGGAGAATTGGCCGGATGAACCGCTGGACGACATGCGCCTCGGTTGCCGAGCAGCGCTGCATCGGCATCATCCGAGGCGCAACCGCCGACGAGGCGATCGGTGCGGGCCGCGCGCTGGTTCGCGGCGGAGTCACGATTGTCGAAGTCGCCTTCACCACCCCGGACGCACCGGCCGCGATCTCGGCGCTGCGCGCGGCCTGCCCGGCCGCTACGGTGGGCGCGGGTACCGTGCTGGACGCGGCGGCGGCATTCGCCGCCATCCAGGCCGGCGCCCAGTTCCTGGTATCCCCGCTGGTCGCCGCGGACGTGATGCGGACGGGTCATCGCTACGGCGTCGCCGTATTTCCGGGAGCTTGCACGCCGACCGAGATCAGTTCGGCGATGGAACTCGGCGCCGATGCGGTCAAGCTCTTCCCGGCGGCATCCCTCGGGATCGGCTTCCTGCGGGCGGTCTCGGCCGCCATGCCCCAGGTCCCGTTCATCCCGACCGGAGGCATCACCGCCGATGACGCGCCCCGCTGGCTGGAAGCGGGCGCCCTAGCGGTGGGCGTAGGCGGGCACCTCACCAGCGGCGACCCAGCCGGCATAGAAGAGCGCGCCCGCGAACTAGTCCGCCGCGTGAGTCGCTGAGCGCGATGACCGAACTCCGGCTGATTCGCGACGAGGCAGAGGTGGCCGAGCACCGGCTCGAGCTGGTCGTCGGAGCTGAGCACGTGCCGGGGCTGCTGTGGATGCCATCGGGCCCGCAGCACGGCCCAAGGCCGACCGTGCTCATCGCGCACGGCCGGGGTGGTCACAAACGCTGGCGCGGCACCGTGAGCCGGGCCAGGCAGTTCGTGGTCAGCCACCGCTGGGCCGCGGTCGCCCTGGACGCGCCCGGGCACGGCGAGCGCCGCAAGCCAGGCTCCGGCCTGGATGAGCTTCCTCCGCGCCCGGATCCCGACCAGGTCGTCGCGGAGATGACAGCCTGCGTGGACTTCCTGGCCGGCGAGGGCGTTCTGGACGCCACGGCCCTGGGCTACCTCGGCCTATCGATGGGCACCGCGATGGGCATACCGTTCATCGCCGCTCACCCGCGCGTGCGGTGCGCGGTTCTCGGGCTGATGCACTCCCGTTCGGAACGCGTCTGCGCCGACGCGGGGAGCGTCAGCTGCCCGGTCCTGTTCGTGATGAACCTGGAAGACGAAAGGGTGCCAAGAGCCGAGGCCCTCGAGTTGTTCGACGCCATCGCCAGCACAGACAAGCGGCTGCACGCTTATCCCGGACGGCACGGGCAGCTACCGGAGGAGGAGACGGCGGCCGCCGAACAGTTCCTGGCCAGGTACCTGACCGGCGCCTAGCACGACGGCCGCATCTTGAGATCTTGCGCGGCGTGGCACCGTGACGTGAAGGCGGCCACCGCGTCGGGGTGTGATGGGCGGTGTCCGCGACGCGCTGGCCGGACGCGGCGCAGAGGTTCACTTTTATGCCGGTTGCGCGCAGTCTCCCGCGGGCCGGCGCGGCTTATATCAGTGAGGGTTCAAGGGCAAGGCCGTGGGAGGCGCGGATGGATGGGGTCAGCGACAAGGCCGCGAAGCGCAAGTTCGAGAGCTTCGCGGCCGGGTCGTGGGACTCGCTATTGCGCACCGGCTATCTGATGACCGGCGACGCTGCGGACGCAGAGGACCTGGTCCAGGAAACGCTGCTGAGGGTGGCGCGGCGGTGGAACCGGGTGCAAGCGATGGATCACCCGGCCGCTTATGCCCGCCGGATCCTGATCAACTTGGTGCTGCACGACGCCGACCGCCGATCCCGGCAGCGAGCCGAACTGTGGCCGCAGGACGACCGGGCCGAAACTGCCGACGAAAGCGCGGCACGCGCCCTACGGCAGGTCGATGACCAGTCCGAGTTCCGCTGGGCACTGGGGCAGCTGCCCGCGCGGCAGCGGGCCGTGCTGGTGCTGCGTTACTGGGCTGACCTGCCCCTAGCCGAGGTCGCTGCGATCCTCGGCTGCCCGGAAGGGACAGTGACCAGCAGCGCATCCCGGGCCGCGGCCCGCCTGGCCCAGGCCCTCGCCCACGGCGCGCCGCCAGCGGCCAGAACCCGCCGCACCGCAACCATGAAGGAGAACACCTGATGCCTACCGAGGAACTTGAAAACGAACTGCGCCGCATGTTGGCCCGCGAGGCCGCCGACATCCAGTACCCGGAGCAGGCCGGCCAGCGGCTGCTAGCACGCAACTACCGGCCCGGCGGCCGTCACCGCCGCTTGGCCGCAGGCATTACCGCGGCCACGGCCGCCACGGCAGTGGCGCTCGCCCTGGGCCTGTCCGGGGTCTTCAGTTCGGCTGTGGCCAGCGGCACCGGCACAGTCCGGACCGCCGCCTTCACCCTTGTCAAGTACGCCAACGGCACGGCCACGCTGACCCTCAACCTGAACGTGCTCGTGGAACCCAGCATCCTGCAAAGCGACCTGCAGCAAGATGGCATCCCGGCGATCGTCACGACCGGCCAGTTCTGCTCCTCCGATCCCGCCCCGCCCGGCTTCAACCAGGTCACGACGGGGGCGAAGACGAAGCCGCCGACTTTCACGATCATCCCGGCGGCAATGCCCGCTGGCACCGAGCTGAGCTTTGGCAACTTCCAGGTTCCGGGCGGCGCGCAGACCGAGGTCGCGCTCATCGACACGAACTCCTACACCTGCTCCAGCTCGGCGCCCACGCTCAGCCAGTCACCGGCAGCCGACTTCGTCTTGTCGCTCCACGCCCCAGGCGAGGCATCCGGATCAAAGTCTGCCAGGCCATAGCCAGGGAACGGCTGGGGAGCGCCACGGTGGGCTCCCCAGCCTTCTTGCGCCCCGCTGGCGCCCGCAATCGGCTTTCTGCACGTTCTCTCGCGCAGCACAACAGCCCAACGCGGTCATGCCCGCAGCGCTCTGCCCAGCCGCGGGTACACCCGCCTGGCGTTGCCGGAATAGACCTTCGCCCGGTCCGCCTCGGTCAGCCCGAGGGCGTCGACGTACCGCTTCGTGTCATCGAAGTAGTGGCCGGTCTGCGGGTCGATGCCGCGTACGGCCCCGACCATCTCGGACCCGAACATGATGTTCTCGACGTCGATGACCTGGAACAGCAGGTCGATGCCGGGCTGGTGGTAGACGCACGTGTCGAAGAACACGTTCTTCATCACGTGCTCGGCCAGCGGCGGCTTGCCGAGCATGTCGGCGAGCCCGCGGTAGCGCCCCCAGTGATACGGCACGGCGCCGCCGCCGTGCGGGATCACCAGCCGCAGCTCAGGAAAGTCGCCGAACAGCTCGCCCTGGATGAGCTGCATGAAGGCGGTGGTATCGGCGTTGATGTAGTGCGCGCCGGTGAAGTGGAAGTTCGGATTGCGGCTGCTTGACACGTGCACCATCGCGGGCACGTCGAGCTCGACCATCTTCTCGAAGAGCGGATACCAGTACCGGTCGGTCAGAGGCGGCCCGGTCCACATCCCGCCACTCGGGTCCGGATTCAGGTTGCAGCCGATGAAGCCCAGCTCGAGCACGCAGCGCTCAAGCTCGGCTGCCGACGCCTTCACCGACGCCCCAGGAGACTGCGGGAGCTGGCAGACGCCTGCGAACGAGTCGGGGAACAGGCCGACAACCCGGCCGATGAGGTCGTTGCACGCCCGGGACCATTCGGCGCTGACCTGCTCGTCGCCCTCGTGGTGGCCCATCGCGGACGCCCGCGGCGAGAAGATCGTCATGTCGGCGCCGCGCTCACGCAGCAGCCGGAGCTGGTTCTGCTCGATCGACTCGCGGATCTCGTCGTCGGAGATGTGCGGGTAATCCGGTGCCTGGCCGCCTGCAGCGAAGGCCGCGAGCTGGTCCTTGCGCCAGTCGTTGTGCTGCGGGGGAGCGGTCGTATAGTGCCCGTGGCAGTCGATGATCACAGCGATGCTCCCTGACTCCACACCGAGGACGGCACCATGACCTCGCCGCGCATCAGCAGCCGGGCGGTGCGCAGCAGCGCCGACTTACGCACGCTGATGGCACCGTCGTGCCCCTGCACCTCCAGCGTGACGGTGAAGAAGCCGGTGGGATGCTCGACCTCAACGTCGAGATCGACGGAGCCGCCAGCCGAGCCCGCGGACACGTCGGGCAGGTTCGCGATGGCGTAGGCGACGGAGCCGGGAAGCACGCATGCCGTCGCGACCGATACGGCGCCGAACACCCCGATCGCCTCGTGCACGCGGTGCGGGATGAACGTTCGCGTGGACACGGCGCCGCCATGCGCGGGCGGCGAGAGCAGGCTCATCTTCGGCACCGTGCTGTTCGTTACGTTGCCCAGGTTCATCATCGGCCCGGCGGCCAGCCGGATCGCCTCCACCTGCTGTGTCAGTGACGCACTGCCCTCTAGCTCGCCGGGTGACTCCTGGCCGGAGAGCCCGAAGTCCGACGCCGCCAGGCAGACGACGGGCATGCCGTTGTCGATGCACGTCGCCTGCACGCCTTCGATCACGTCCACGACCTGCCCGGTCGGCAGCAGCGCGCCGCACGACGACCCGGCGGTATCGGCGAACTCGATGGGAATCGGCGCGTGGGTGCCTGGCACTCCGTCGATCTTGGCCGCGCCGTCATAACGCACCACCCCGCCCGGCGTCTGCACCGACGCGATCGCGAGGGTGCGGGTGTTCTGCATCCAGATCCGCACCTGGGTCACGCCGTCGCGAGCGGCGACCAGGCCACGCTCTATCGCGAACGGGCCGACCGCGGCCAGCATGTTGCCGCAGTTCTGGCTGTCAGAGACCTCGGCCCGGTCGGGCCAGACCTGCAGGAACAGGTACTCGACGTCCGCGTTGTCACGCCGAGACTGGCTCACGACCGCGACCTTCGACGTCAGCGGATGACTGCCGCCCATTCCGTCGATCTCCCGCGGGTCAGGAGACCCCATGGCGGCGAGCAGCACCGCATCGCGTTCGGCCCGGTCGCCGGGCAGGTCATCGGCGGCGAACACGAGGCCCTTTGACGTCCCGCCCCGCATGGCGGAACAGGAAATCGCGGTCTGGGTCACGGCGTGTCCGCGTAGTCGACGTACTGCAGTCCCTTGTCGGCGAGCCTGCTGCGCATGTCGTAGATGTCGAGGCCAAGTTCGCCGTCGGCCAGTCGCTTGCGCTTGTCCGCCTCATTGGCCTCCCTGGCCGCCGCGGCCTGCAGGACGGTCGCGGCCTGCTCGCGCCGCACCACGACGACCCCGTCGTCATCGGCCACGATCACGTCGCCAGGCCGGACGGGCGCTCCGGCGCAGGTGACGGGCGTCTGCACGTTGCCCGGCGTCTCCTTCACCGTGCCCTGGGCGAAGATTGCCCTCGACCACACCGGAAAGCCCATCTCGGTCAGGGACGCGACATCCCGCACGCCGCCATCGATGACGACGCCCCTGACCCCGT
Source organism: Streptosporangiaceae bacterium (assembly GCA_030040155.1). Classification (GTDB taxonomy): domain Bacteria; phylum Actinomycetota; class Actinomycetes; order Streptosporangiales; family Streptosporangiaceae; genus JAJYUU01. The sequence continues at coordinate 15,583 of JASHUG010000379.1, forward strand.
GCGCGCGCAGGCTCTCGGCCAGCAGGTCCCCCAGGTAGCCGTCGTCGCACGGGCTCGTGGTCGCGACCACGAGCAGGTCGCCTGGCCTCGCCTGCTCAACCGCAACGTGGATCGACCAGTTGTCGCCGGGCGCGACTTCGCAGGTCAGCGCGTTGCCGGCAACCCGGACGGGCCGGAAGATCGGCCGGATGTCGCTGCGGAGCAGCCCCGTGCGCCCCTGCGCCTCGTGCACCGTGGCTACCCCGGCGCGCCCGAGGCCGTCAACGATCTCCAGATCGGTCCGAGGCGTATTCCGTACAACCGTCGGCACGTGGTGCTCCTTTCGCTGGCGGCCTGCTGACCTAAATGTGAGCCTAGTGACATTGGCCGACCCCGCGACCGCCGGTTCCGGGTGACGGCAACCCCCTGGTTGCCGCCTGGCTGCAAAGCATCCCGTGCGCGCCGCCAGCCTTCCGCCGGGGGGAACGAAGGCTGGCCCGAGCGAGCGCCTGCCCCGAGCTCGCGCCGAGTTCCTGGCTTCGCCCGGTCGATGAGACGCGCGGGGGTCAGGTGCCCGGGCTTTCAGAACACGTGCTGACGGCCGCGGCAGTGATCGTCCGCGCGCAGCGGACGGCGCTCGCAATTGCCTCGTCGGGCGAGAGCTTGCACAGGTCGGTGAGGGTGAACAGCGCTTCCGCGCTGACCACTAGGGCAAGGTCCTGCTTCAAGCGACGGAACGCGTCAGGACGCTGCCGGCCGAGGCTGCCCTCCAGCGGGGCGAGTGCATGGTCAATTATCCCGAAGCGGTAGCCAGGCCGGATCTCGGCAGCCCGGGGCGCAACCACCGAGGCGGCGATCATGGCCCGGACGGCGCCCTGGTAGGCCTGAACGTGGCGGAGCAGCCGATCGGTTCCCACCCCGATCCGCTCCACTGCGTCCGCGCTGTCCTCGGCCGAGGCCAGCGCCTGCTCGGGGCTGGGCCAGGTGCCGTCGACTGCCTCCCGCAGCAACGAAACAAGGTCAGGGAAGTACCGGTACGCCGTCGCCTCGGAGACCAGCGCCGCCTGCGCGACGGCCGGCATCGTGACTTCGGCGCTGCCGGTGATGAGGTCACGGGCTGCGGCCACGATGGCGGCCCTGGTGCGCCGCTTCTGATTAACCCGTCCCGTCGCGGCATCCGCTGTCATCCCCCCACTCTTCCGGGCAGCCGACAAACAGTCAAGTCAACTCTCGTTATTAGAGTCAACTTGCATAAGCGTCGAACGAGGGCTAGCCTCATTCGTGAGAGTCCACTCTTACGTTCGGCGGGAGGAACACGCCATGACCACCGCGACAGCGCAGCTCCAGGTCCACGGCATCGGGCCGGTGCCAGTTACCTATACCGAGAGCGGCAGCGGGCAGCCCGTGCTGCTGCTGCACGGCGGCGCGGGGCCGTTCTCAGTTGCAGGGTTCGCCGCAATGATGAGCGATGCAGGCTATCGCGTCGTAGTGCCGGTCCATCCCGGCTTCGACGGCACGCCGCGGCCACCGGAACTGGCCAGCATCGCCGGGATCGCGGCCGCCTACGCAGCTCTGCTCCGCGAGCTCAACCTGACCAGCGTCTGTGTCATCGGCAACTCGATTGGCGGCTGGATCGCGGCCGAGCTCGCGCTGGCCGAGAGCGCGGCCGTCGACTGCCGGCTCAGCTCTGTCGTCCTCGTCGATGCGGCCGGGCTGCAGCTCGACAGCGCGCCCGTCCCCGACTTCTTCTCGCTGACCCTCGATCAGGTCGCCGAGCTGAGCTACTTCAACCCGGATGCGTTCCGCATCGACCCGGCTGCGCTGCCGCCGGAGCGAGCTGCCGCCATGGCAGGCAATCGCGCGACGTTGCTGGAATATGCGGGAACCGGGATGGCCGATCCCGGCCTGCGCGACCGGCTGCCTGCGATCGCGATGCCAGTCGCGGTGGTCTGGGGCGCAGCCGACCGCATGATCCCCGTTGAGCACGGTCATGCTTACGCCGACGGCATCCCTGGCGCCCAGTTCCGGCTCATCACCAAGGCCGGTCACCTGCCGCAGCTCGAAACCCCAGATGAGCTGCTCGAAGTCGTGACGGACTTCACCGCTGCGGCCCGGCGGCGCGCAGACCAGGATGGCCACGTCATCACGCGGATCTCGATAGTCCCGCCGGATGGCGGCGAGGTTGCCCTGGAGGGCCCGACCCGATTGCGGATCCTGGAGGACGGCACCACAACCGCACATCGGCTGGGCGTTGCCGAGATCACGATCGCACCGCACACAGCGGGACCGCCGCAGCACAGGCACGGTCGCCACGACGAAGGCTTTTACGTCGCGGCCGGCACCGCCAGCTTCACCGTCGGCGAGCATTCCTACGAGGCACCGGCCGGCACGCTCGTGATGATCCCGCCCGGAGCACCGCACACGTTCGCCAACACCAGCGATGAGCCCGTGATACTGCTGAACACCTTCACGCCCGACCTGTACGTGCAGTATTTCCGGGACATCCGTAACATGATCGTTTCCGGGTCGCCGCCGCGGGCCGACCAGATTACGGACGTGATGGCGCGCTACGCCACCGAGCCCGCCACCACGTACGCCAACGAGCCGGACTAATTGGCGCGGGACAGATTCGGCCGGCGACGCGCCGCAGATATTGACACAGTATGGAGGGCTTTCTAGCTTGAAGCTGCCAAGACCAAGGGAGCGCGCTTGGCGGACATCGTGATCGGCATCGCCAGCTCGCACACGCCACAGCTCAGCTCCGGCGTGAACATGTGGCCCGATCACGCCGAGCGTGACCGGCGGAACCCGCGCCTGCTCGGCACCGACGCGCAGTACCACGGCTATAACGAGCTGCTGGCGCTGGCCGGACCGGACATCGCGGCCGAGCTTGATCCCGCGGTCTGGGACGCCAAGTACGCCCGTTGCCAGCAGGCCATCGCGGCGCTGGCCGAGCGGCTCGGCCGGGCGCACGCCGACGTGGCCCTCATCATCGGCGACGATCAGCGCGAGTTGTTCCTCGACGACGGCATTCCGGCGTTCGCCGTCTACGCGGGCGATGAACTGGTGGACATGCCGCCCGGTGGCCAGGCGCTGGACGCGATGCCAGCCGGGATCCGCGCGGCCGCATGGGCGGTCCACGCCAACGACTCGCAGCGGCATCCGGTGGCCACGGATCTCAGCCTGCACATCGCGTCCGAACTTACCGCCGCCGAGTTCGACCTCACGCTCGTGCGGCAGCAGCCCGCTGACCGCAGTCTCGGGCACGCGTTTACCTTTCCCAGGTACCGGCTCGGGCTGCCGGCTACCACCCCGGTCGTGCCGGTGTTCGTCAACACCTACTACCCGCCGAACGTGCCCTCGGCCGCGCGCTGCCACGCGCTCGGCCAGGCGCTGCGGCATGCAGTGGAGAGCTGGCCGCACGACGCGCGCGTCGCGGTCATCGCCTCGGGTGGCCTGAGCCACTTCGTCGTCGACGAGAGCCTGGATCGCGGGGTACTGTCCGCGATCACCGGCGCCGACGCAGGCCACCTCCGCTCGCTCTCGCGCGCGCGACTGCGCTCGGGCAACTCCGAGATCCTGAACTGGATAGCGGCCGCGGGCACGCTGGAGGCCTTGACCGCGACCGTCGTCGACTACGTGCCCGGATACCGCAGTCCGGCGGGCACCGGGGCGGGGATGGCCTTTGCGTCCTGGGAACTTCAGCCGCGGGAGGGATAGCTGTGTACCACGACATCCCGGTGTTCGATGTCCACGGCCACGTGTCGGTGCCGTTCGCCGCGAACTCGCTCGCCGTGCTCATGATGGGCTCGAACACCCCGATGCCCAGCCCGATCGGCCAGCCGGCCGCCGGGCCGGCCCAGGTCACCGTAGCGGACTTCAGGGCCGCGGCGGAGGACCACGTTCGGTACCTGGACGAGCGGCAGATTGACGTCCAGCTCATCGGCCCGCGGCCATTCCTGACCCTGGGCTGGATGGAGCCGCATCTGCTGCCCGCCTGGACCACGTACGTGAACGACATGATCTACCAGCAGTGCTCGTTCTTTCCGGACCGGTTCCTTGGTGCCTGCCAGCTCCCGCAGCTCAGCGACGCGGCTGACCTGTCAGGCTGCATCGGCGAGCTCAACCGGTGCGTGAGCGAGTACGGGTTCGCGGCGGCCTACGTATCCCCGGACCCGTCCGGGCGGCGCACGACTCCTGGTATGCACGAGCCGTACTGGTACCCGCTGTACGAGCGGTGCCAGGAACTGGACATCCCGATCATCGTGCACGGCACGAACTCACTGGACCCGAGGTACCGGGTCGTCCCGCACAACTACCAGCTGGGGTTCGTGACCGAGCAGTACCTGGCCGGGCAGTTCCTTAGCCACGGCGACGTGTTCGATCGCTTCGCTGGCCTGCGGGTGATCATCTGCCACTGCGGCGGCGCGCTGGACCGGTTCATCCCGTCCGACCACCACCTGGCCCAGAAGGATCTGAGCGCCAACCTGTTCTACGACACGTGCGCGTACGACCTGATCTTCCTGGAGGCCGCGATCAGGCAGCGCGGCGCCGATCGGATGCTGTTCGGCACCGAGGCCCCGGGTTCTGGCCGCGCGGTCCGGCCAGAAACGGGTCGTACCAGCGATGACCTGGTCCCGGTGATCGGCGGTCTCGGCTTCCTGTCCGAGCAGGATAAGAAGAAGATCTTCCATGAGAACCCGGTCCGTGTCGTTCCCGGGTTTGCCGGCCTCGGCCGCTGAGATGCGGGAGCGAGAATGCGCGAGGATCCACGGGCGGAGGCGGTGGGCAGCCTGCTTCGGTCGGCGGAGGTTGTGCAGGCTGCAAGCGCGCCGGCCGGCGACGCGGACGCGGCCAGGGCACTGGATGCGGCCGCCCTCGACGCCATGCGACTGCAAGAGAACGCAGGCCTCGACGTCATCACCGACGGGGAGGTCCGGCGGACGTCGTGGGCCCAGACGCCGCGTTTCGTCGGCTGCTTCGAGGCCACGCCGGGCCGGGGGCAGCTGAACTGGCGAGGCGGCTCGGGCCAGCGCGGGCCCGCACCGGCGGGCGGCTACCCGGCCATCGTCCGCCGGGTCCCTGACGCGCCCAGAACTGGCAGCATGACCGACGAGTACGCCTTCCTCGCCCGGCACGCGCGCGGCCGGACCAAGTTCACGATGCCGGCGCCTAGCTACCACCGCAGGTACTGGTCTGCGGAGCACTCGACCGGCGCTTACCGCGACTGCGCCGAGTTCCTCAGCGACATCCGCGACTACCAGCGCGGTGTCGTCGCCGACCTCGTGGCGCTGGGCTGCGACTACATCCAGCTCGACGCACCCAACTACGGCTCGATCTGTGACCCGGACACGCGGGCCCAGATGCTGGCCCAGGGCCGCGACCCCGACGCCGAAACGATCTTCGACGCCGAGCTCGACAGCTCGCTGTTCGACGGCGTCGACGGCGTCACCAGGGCGCTGCACATCTGCCGCGGGAACGGCCCGGGCGGGATGTGGCACTCAGCCGGCGGCTACGGCGCCATCGCGGGCCTGCTGTTTCCGCGGCTCGAATTCGACCGGCTCCTGCTGGAGTACGACTCCGACCGGGCCGGATCGTTCGAGCCGCTGGCCGATGTCCGGCCGGGCACGGTCGTCGTTCTTGGCCTGCTCACCACCAAGTCCGATCAGCTCGACGACAGCGCGGCGATCGAGGCCAGAATCAGCGAGGCCGCCCGGCTCAAGCCGCTGGCCGAACTCGCGCTGAGCACCCAGTGCGGGTTCGCGTCGGTTCCGGTCGCCAATCCGGTGTCGGCCGCAGGGCAGCAGGCCAAGCTCGAGCTCGTGGCCAGGACCGCCGACCGCATCTGGCCACCCTGATCTGACCTCCAGCGCGGACCGCGGCCGCCATCCGGGGATGGTGCTGGGGCAGTCACGCGGCCGGGTCCTGCCCGTCATAACGGTGATAGAGGTAGGGAAGCGAACTCATCTCGTTGGCCCGCATGTTGGCGATGACGAAGCTCCGGAATGATGGGCGGAACACCTGGAGAGCCGCGAACCTCACCATGCTCATGTTCCAGCTCGCGTGGTTGATGAAGGCAAACGGAGTGCTGTCCGGTTCGAGGGGGGCCATGACCTCGGAGTTGGTCAGCCCGGTCTCCTCCTGATACCAGCCGGCCAGATAGTCCCAGACGGTGAGCGCAGCGTCGTTCGCGGTCAGGAAGTGGTTGAACAGGTGCAGCCGGCCGACGGCGGGGACGTCCCCTATGCGGCGGACGTTGCGCGCTTGAGTGACCGTCAGCCGGCCCGCTTGCTCCTGCAGTACCTCAAGCAAGCGCTGAAAGGAGGGATCAGCCGTGACGGGCGCCAGGTCAGCGATCGTTGCCGTCTTGATCAGCACGATGACGTCGTAGCGGCCGACCGCGTCCCGGTAGCGCTCGGGCGTCGGCTGCGGCGTAAAGCCTGCGACAGTGAACAAGTCGGCCGAGAGAGTCTCGGCGCGACCAGCGAGGTCGCGGGTGAGCGGGCTGAGCGCGTCCAGCGCCCGGCTCCGCGCCGGCCTTGCCCCGGCCGGGCCTGGCCTGCGAGGCGGATCGATCTCGGCCGCGATGTGGACGTAGCCGCTGGGGCTCGGCTCGACGAGCGCGGCCGGCTGGTAGCGATCACGTGGGTTGACGATCCGTGGCTGCTGCATGACGTAGACTTTAGTCAAGCCGATTAGAAAGTCAAGTTAACTTGAATAAAGTAGAGCCGTACGTCGCTCGCCTCGCGCCGCTCCTGCCGCAGCTCGTGCTCGCCTATCAGCGCCGCGGTGAGGTCCCCGACGTGCTGCGCCGAGCGGGAGCTCTTGGCCAGCGGCACGTAGGCGCTCTGATCACGCTGGCGATCGGAGGGCCGCAGAGCGTTTCCGAGCTTGCGCAGCGGACCGAGATGACGATTGCGCACGCGAGCCTGGTGGTGGGTGAGCTGGCAAGGGCAGGCCTGGTTGAGCGCGAACACGATCAGCAGGACCGGCGCCGGATTATCGTCTCGCTGTCCGCTACGGCCAAGCCGGTAGTTGCCCAGATGCGCCGCCGGTTCGCCGAGCCTGTCGTCCGCTTCCTGAGCGACCTGGGGGAGGGCGAAGCAGACGCGTTCATCGCTAACTTCGCCCGGCTGCTCGGCTATCTGCGCGACGAGCTACCTGCAAGCTAGCGTTTCAGCCTTCGAACAAGTCGGTGAGCTCGTCCGCGTGGTCTTCTTCCTCCTTGAGGATCTCTTCGATAAGCCGGCGGGAGGTGATGTCGGAGTCCCCGAGCCAGCGGATGATCTCGGTGTATGCCTCGATGACGATGCGTTCAGCAACGAGGTTCTCGCGGATCATCCCCTGCAGGTCGTTATCGTCGTTGGGGGCAAAGTACTCGGTGTGGGCGCGTTCCATCATCGTGGCGGGGTTCATATCGGGCGAGCCGCCGAGCTGGTTGATGCGATCAGATACGCGCTGGAAATGCCCGAGTTCTTCGGCTGCGTGATTCTGGAACAGGCTGGCGACCTGTTCGCGGTCGATGCCCTGAGCGATGATCGCGTTCTGGGTGTAGCGCAGGTAACACACCATCTCACTGGCGAGTACCTGGTTGAGCACCGTGATGACGCGGTCGACATCGGTGGTGTTGGACGGAGTCACCGGCCCCTGCATGAGGTGCTGGCGGGCCTCTTGCCGAATGTGGCTGATGTCGATAGCGAAGGTGTTGCGCACTAGTCCCCCCGAGAGTAGCCGCTTGGTCCGGCTCGGACTCGCGGGCGGCAGGCTGATGCCCTCCTGCGGCCCAAGCCGCGGCCGTGGCGGAACGATTCCCCCCGAGCCGGGGGGCAAACGTCCACGGCTGGGCCGCGGCAAGGCTCCTGGTCTCCCTGACGGGCTCAGGACGGCGACCAGCCGTCCTGGCGCCCCTGCGGCCAGGACGGCTGGTCAGCGGGTCGGTGTCACCAGGCCGAGGCGTCCTGGCCCGAGATACCGGACGTGGACGGGCTGGGGAACCCTGGCAGGGGCGCGAATCCGTAGTCGGATACCCGGCCGAAGCTGAAGCATGAGGCGAGCAGGTTCGTCCCGGCGGGCGCAAGCGAGAGGACTCTGCACTCCTCGTCGAGCAATTCGGCACTACCCTGCATGCCTGGCGTGGCTCCGTGCACGATCTGGGTGCTGAGGATGCGGACCAGCTTGCCGGTCCGCGCCGACACCTCCACGATCCGGGCGATCACGGTGATGCGATTGCCGTCCGGGATGTTCGTAACGGTGCTGCCAATGACCATGCTGCCGTTGGCCGTCACTAGCGCTTCGGGGAGGACTCCCCGCGGCGCCGGAGGCGAGGCGATTGCGCGTGCCGCGAGCAGGTTGCCGCCCTGGCCCGTCACGTTCAGAAGCCGGTATTGCCGGCCCGACAAGAAGGCGACGGTCGAGTCGCCCGCCCAGGACACGAAGCTCAGCCAGGTGGCTGGCCGCATTGTCCAGGTGCGCACCGCACGATTGGCGAGCGTCACAATGATCAGGCCGGTGTGACAGCGGTCCTGCTGACATGGGATCTCTGCGATGGCGAGCCTGGTGCCATCGGGCGACAGGGCCACGTCCCCGGTTTCGGTGGTGCCCGGCAAGCTGATCGGCAGCTTGGTCAGCCGGGCCGAACGGCCGTCGGGGGCCAGCCTCAGCAGGTAGAACCAGGCCACATTGTGGTCCGTGCCGAGTCCGCCGGTCTCGGTGATGACGAACGTGCGGTCGTCGTTGGCTCCGCTGATGGTAGGTCCGACCACCTCGCCGCCGATCGCCAGCGTCGGCACATCAATCCTGGTTAGGGCGCGGCCGGTGGCGGAGCTGTGCACCACCGCCACGGTGATGATGCCGCGGTGATCGGTATAGCTCTGATACAGCGTGACGTAGTAGGGCGGCATCCCGGCTGGCAGCGAGGCGGGCGCTGATGGCGTCGGCGGTGCGAATGCCAGCTTTGGCTCGCGGCCGGGATTGTGTGCACCCACCAGCGATACGCCGGCGACGACGGCCATGACCGCGACGACCGAGGCAGCTGGCGCCAGCCAGCGCGCGGTCTGCGATCTCCTGCGTACCGGCACCAGCCGGGGTCCGCGGATGGTGTCGGGCCGCGCGCGGTCGGCGAACTTGCCGAGGTCGCGGCGCAGCCTGTCTTCGAGCTGGGTCATCGGTTCAGTCCTCCCCGAGTGTGCGGGCCAGCGTCGCTAGGGCCCGGCTGAGCGTCGTTCGTACCGCGCCTGGCGTGATGCCCATCGTCCCGGCTATCTCGGCCGCGTCCAGGTCGGCGTAGTAACGGAGCACGACGGCCTCGCGCTGGCGGCGGCTCAGCGACTGCAGCGCCGCAATCACCGCGCCGCTGTCGTCGACCGCCGCGATGGCATCCGGCGAGCCAGCCCCTGGAGCCTCGGCCAGCCTCGGACTGTACTTGCGCGCGGCCGCGGCCCGGCGACGGACCGACCGGCAGCCGTTGAGCACGCAGGATCGCACGTAGGCTAGGCCGCTGGCTTGCTTGCGCAGCCCGTGCCGACCGCGGTGGAGTTGCTCGAACGCATCCTGAACCACATCCTCGGCGGTAGCCAGGTCGCCGACCATCACCAGCGCCAGCCGCACAAGCTCGAGCCAATGATCGCGGAACAGGTCCTGCACTGGCACGGCAGCCTCGCCGAGCCTTGCGCAGGCGGCATCCGCCCGCTCCCGGGCGCCGGCCGGGCCGTCGATCCGCGTTTCTTCTGCCGCCATCGCGTCGTTCACACTAAAGAGACGCCTGGCGCCGGGCGAGCGCACCGGTCATCGAGGACAAGCTTCTGGCCGGCAAGCTGCCTCGGACGGCCATCTGGCGCGCCGAAGTCCTTGGCACCGCACCGCGCCCGGCGCGACCCTGACTGTCTCAGGTGGACCGCTCTGGCGACTGTGCCGATCTACTCGCGGCCAACCCAGGTGGCGACGCATGCCTCATTACCCTCCGGGTCGGCCAGGATCCACCACATCGGCGCGTGCCGGTCGGAGACCAGGTGGCCGCCGGCCGCCAGGGCGTCGGAGATCCGGGCCTCGGCCTGGTCATGAGGAACGGCGATGTCGATATGCATGCGGTTACGCTGCGGGCGCTCGACATCCATTCGCTGGAACTCAAAGCACAGGCCTCGCCCCAGCGGGTCGAACAGGTAATCATCGCCGATCTGGCCGTAACCGAGCAGGGCACGCCAGAATGGCAGCACGTCTGCGGGGACGATCGCGTCGATCGTGACGTGGATGTGCTGGACGGCGGTCGGATCCGCCACGGTGCCCAGCGCCCGCGCGGCAGCCGAGATCTGGCGGGCTAGCGCGATATCGCGGGTCTTCAGGCTGACTGTGACGCTGGTGTTTCGAAGATCGACGCTGAGATCCTGCCCGGCATCGGCGAGCCGGCCGATCTCGTCAACGAGGGCGACGCCTTTCGCAAGTGAGCCGGTCCGGAAGTGAGCCGAGACCAGGTGATAGAGGGCGCGCCACTCGTCCACGCCCGCTGCTGCGTGGAACTGCCCGGCTGTGATCGGCTCAGTCACGTCCGGACAAGCTAACACACGGCTCTTCGAATGTGAGAGGGCCGGTCACCCTCGCACCCAATCGCCAATAATGTCGATAGCTGCAGGAGCCATTTCGTCCGGAGGGACCTGATGAGGCGATTGATAGCGGGGGCCGCTGCAGCGCTGGCTGCAGTGGGCGGATTGGCCGCGTCAGGATCGGCGCAGGCGAGCAGCGATGGCTGGTATCCCGTGTACCAGGTGAACACGTCCGGAGCCTTCACGGAGATCGCCACCGTTAGCAAGACCGACATGTGGATGGTGGGCGACGCCTGGAACAAGAAGGGCGCCTTCGTCTACCGGCCGCTCATCCGGCACTATGCGGGCAGTAACTGGAAGACCGTCACGATACCTGGCTCCCCGCGGTTCGAGTCTCTCGGCGTGTCGGCATCCGCGGCAAACAACGTCTGGATCTTCGGCGAAACCTCGAGCCCGCTGTTCGACACTGTGATGTACCGCTATGACGGCTCGCACTGGCACAAGATTCCGTTGCTCGCCGACTCGTCGCTGTCGGGTCCCGCCGTCGCGCTCAGCCCTCGCAATGCCTGGGCAATCGGGTCATGCTCCGACAGCTTCGTGCGAGGCTGCGGCCTCTCCGATACGGTCTTCCGCTGGAATGGCTCGAGGTGGCAGGGTTATGGCCTCGACCATGGCGATGTGGTGGCGTGGTCGATATCCGCGTCAACGGCGACCAATGTCTGGATCGCGGGCACCGAGCAGGCGGGTAAGGTCCAGCGTGCGGTTGCTTACCGCTGGAACGGCAGCAGATGGCGGAATGCCGGCATGCCTGCCGTGCGCCTGCCCAGCGCGGACGCGCCGACGGTCACGGTCTTTTCCCCGGCCAACGTCTGGGTTGGCTGGCAGACTGATTCCGGGTTCTACGCAGCGCACTGGAACGGTCAGCGTTGGCGCACGCTGACTCCGCCCGCCGAACTCGGCGCCGACACGAGCAACATCGTTCCGGACGGGGAGGGCGGCTACTGGTTCGGCCCATTCGCGATCCTGACCGGCAACGCCTGGACCAGCGAGCCGGCTGGCGAGATCGCCGAGGGCAGTTTCGGCGGAGTGGTCCGCATCCCCGGCACCGAGTCCTTCCTGATGACCGGCTGCGCATTGATCTCGTCAATCTGCAAGCCGAGGCTCTACCGCTTCGACCTCTAGTTAGCCATGGGGCAGGAGTACCGGGCCGACGCCGGGGATGGCGTTGGCGCGGGCTTCGGCCAGGAGCGCTGCGGCGGCTTGCCTGGCGTTCTCGCCGGTGCGTGATATGCGGGCGGCGATCAGGCCGGACACGATTGGGGTAGCGAACGACGTGCCGCTCCACTTGGCCATTCCGTAGAAGTTACGGACCTGCCCGTCATAAGGGCTGACGTGGCAGGTGTAAGTACCGGTCGCGTAGGCATTAATGAGGTCGCGCCCCGGCGCGTAGACGTCCACCCAGGGACCGTAGTTGCTGAACGACGCGCGGCCGCGCCAGTCACTGCCGAGCGCGCCGACCGAGATCACCTCGGGGAACGCAGCAGGCCATGTCGGTCGACGTCGACTGCTGTTCCCGGCGGCGGCTACGCACACTGCCCCTTTGGAGTTGCTCAGGCGGCGAAGCCAGTCGCCGAAGGCGATGAGTGGAAGATCGTTCCTCGATGGGCAGGCGATTGTCAGGTGGAAGATATCGACGCCATGCCGGAACGCTGACTCCAGCCCCGGCACGAGGTCTGCTTCCAGGGTGCTGCCGGCTATGGAGAAGGCATTGGTCACGATGATGTCCGCGGCCGGAGCCATGCACCGGAGCACGCCGGCGACGAACGTACCGTGGCCGGTGTAGGGAGGAATGACCGGCGGGTTTCCCTGCAGAGGCGCTGGCGGGTCGAAATCCTTGGCCGGATCACGCACCTGCACACCCTCCAGCCACGGATGGCCATCGGCGGCGTCCCTGAGAAGCCCTGTGTCGGCAAGGTAGACCAGGACACCGCTTCCAAGACCGTCAGCGGAAACCGACGGAAATGGCTCGATGTCGTGGTAGGCCTCTTCAGGCTCGGTCGCTGGGCAGTACGTCAGATCCCCGTCGCCGCTCACGGTCATCACGTGATTCGGCGTGGCGATTCCCCTGCCGAGGCGCTGATCGACGAGATCAAGCGCTTCGGCGACGCTGGGGTGGGGCTCACTCAGAGTCAGCAGGACATGCCCGGCGATCACCCGCCGGATCCGCTCGGGCTGGCTTCGCTCGATGTCCTGCCGGTTCGGGTGTCCAATGACCTCAAGGACCCGATCGAGGTACTCCTCACGCACCAGGATCTCGCCCTCGGCGTACATGTGGTCGACGCCGCCATTCGCGGGGACGACCGTGATCGCCTTGCCGCCGTCAGGATGGTGCAGGAAAGCGTCAACGATGTGCTCGATCTCGTCGGCGATCTTGGGGCGCAGACCGTTCCGCAAATCGCCAGGCTCGGTCACGTTGTCCCTCCGTTGCTGAACGACATGGAATGCGCGTCCGCCGGGCCTGAGCGGCACCGGCCGGGCCGGCGGCGGGGGCCCACGCGCCCGCCGCCGGTACTCCTATGGAGCAAACGCCTGACGGCTTGATACCGCACGCCGGAACCTTTTTGCAAAATTTGTGTTCTCCGACCTGCCTGTCACTTTCTGCGGCAATTATGTTACTTTAAGTTACAGGAACTAAAGACCCGTTTAAGGCACAAAAGTAGAACGTACATTCGCTAGCTATAGGACAGCTAGTTGTAATTTGCGGGTCTACGCTAACAGTGTGGAGCGAACGGCTACGCCTGCCGAGGCGAAGCCTTACAGCGAAGAGGATTTGCTGCTGCTGGCAGTCGCGCGCCCGCGGGAGGCCATCGCGAGGGCGCGCAGCCTGCTTGCTACCAGGCCCGACCCCTATGTGGCGTCGATTGCGCACCAGGCCGTGGGCATCGTGCTGCGCGACACCGGCGACATCAGCGACGGAGTTAGCGAGCTGCACGCCGCGCTGCGCCTCGCCACGCGCTCGGGCTCAGCTGAACGTGCCGCCGACGTCCTGGCCTCGCTCGGTGTGGCATTTGTGCACGCCGGCCGGACAGCCCACGGGCTGAAGGTTCTTGACCGTGCTATTCAGCTCGTCGACGGTGGGCCGCTAGGGCGGGCGCTGTACAGGCGAGCGGCCGTGCTATGGATGCTGGGCCGTTACGAGGCGGCACTCGAGGATCTGCGCCGCGCCGAAAACCCGCTGAAACAGGCGGGTGATCTCGTGTGGACGGCCCGAGTGCTGAACGTTCGCGGACTGGTCTACATGGGCGCCGGATTGCCCGGCCGAGCGGACGCCGACTTCGCGGCAGCCGGGCGGCTACTTGCGGAGACCAACGATGAGCGTGGGTCTATCCATGCGCTCCTGAACCGTGGTATCGCCGCGTTCCGGTCCGGGGACCTGCCCGCCGCGTTGTCGTTCTTCGACGAAGCGGATATCCGGTATCGCCCGCTGAATATCCCGCGGCCGGAACTGAGCCGTGCCCGCTGCGCTGTCCTGCTGGCCGCAGGCCTCACCGGCGAGGCGCTGTCGGAAGCCGATGCAGCTCTTCAGGATTTCGAGCAGGCCAACGGCTGGTCCACGAAGAAGGCCGAGCTCCTCCTGACCGCGGCTGAGTGCGCGCTTGCCGGCGGCGAGCCCACGCTCGCGGTTGAGAGAGTTCAGGCTGCGTGCCGGCTGTTCCGCTCCCAGCGGCGCGACAAGGATCTCGCCCAGGCGCGGCTGGTGCTGGTCGAGGCGCGCTACGCCGTCGGTGGCGTGTCAGGTCGGTTGCTTTCAGCGGCGAATGATGCGGTGGTTCGTGATCAGCTTCGGCCCGACGAGGCTGCGCGGGCGCACTTGCTGGCAGGGCGCATCGCCCTTGAACTGGGGCGCCGAGCTGACGCTGAGCGGCATCTGCTCGCGGTCGCCAGGACTCGGCGACGCGGTCCGGCTATCTCCAGGACCAGCGGCTGGCTTGGGGTGGCATTGCTGGCCGAGGCGTCCGAGGAGCCCAGGCGAATGCTGGCCGCCTGCCGCCGCGGGCTCGAGGTACTGGACGAGCACCGGTGGACGCTGGGCGCGTCGGAGCTGCGGGCACAAGCGACCGCGCACGGGACTGAGCTGGCCACCATCGCCCTGCGCTACGCGGCCAAGGCCGGAAGCCCGAGGCTGTTTCTTGGCTGGGCCGAACGCTGGCGCGCTACTTCGGCAAGCGTGCCAGCCGTGCGCCCGTCGGCCGACCCGGAGCTGAATGCTGATCTCGCCATGCTGCGCACCGTCGCGGTGCGACTAGACGAAGCGCGCGAGCGGGGCGCGCCAACCGCCGCGCTCCAGCGGGAGCAGGTACGACTGGAAGGCGTGGTGCGCGCCCGGTCGTTGCTAGCTCGGGGCACAGGGTCGGCTGTCAACGGCGGACTTCACACCGCGGAGCTGCTCGACCAGCTCGATGGCGCCCGGCTGATCGAGCTGGTCGACCTCGACGGCGTGCTGCACGTACTGGTCTGCAGTGCTGGCCGGGTCCGGCAGTTCCGCGCGGGAGCCACGGCAGATGCCGTTCGCGCGGCCGAGTACGCCGGCTTTGCGTTGCGGCGCCTCGCCCGTGATCGGCCGCATAGCGATCCAGATAGCACGCTGGCGATCCTGGCCGCGGCTGGACCTCGGCTTGAGACAGCGCTGCTAGGCTCGGCTGCCGCGTACCTGGGTGACGGACCGGTTGTCGTGGTACCGCCGGGCAAGCTGCACGGGATCCCGTGGGCGCTGCTGCCAGCGCTCCGGCGTCGCGTATTCAGCGTGGTGCCCTCGGCGGCCGCATGGCTGCGGGCGCGGACGGCACTACCGCCTGCCAGGCGCCACGTCGCGCTCGCATGCGGGCCCGGCCTCACAACCGACGGGGCCGAGGTACCGCTGGTAGCCAAGCTCTACGACGACGTGACGGTACTGTCGGGCGTGCAGGCAAGCGCGCGGAACGTGCTGTCCGCGCTGGACGGAGCCTGGCTTGGTCATATTGCCGCGCACGGCAGCTTCCGCTCCGACAGCCCGCTGTTCTCCTCGCTGCGCATGCACGACGGTCCGCTGACCGTCTACGACTTCGAGCAGCTTGGGCGCGCGCCATACCGGCTCGTCTTGTCGAGCTGCGACTCGGGCGTCCTGGCTCCAGTCGGAGCTGACGAACTCCTCGGCCTGGTCGCCAGCCTGCTGCCGCTCGGCACCGCCGGGATCGTGGCGGGCGTCGTTCAGCTCAATGACCGTGCGGTCGTGCCGCTCATGGTGCAACTGCACGAGCATCTGCGGGCTGGCCGTGGCCTGGCTGAAGCGATGTACAGCGTCCGGCGTGACGCCACCGGAGAACCAGCCGAACGGGCTGCCGCGGTGTCGCTGCTGGCGCTTGGCGCCGGCTGACCAGCCTGAGCAGTCAGAGCGAGATCCATCCGGTCAGGGCCTCGACGCCGGTGTCGGTCCGGCAGTGCAGCCGGAACGAGCCGGACGGGATCGGCTGAATCGCGAAGAGGCCGATGTTGTCGGCGGTCACAGCCGTCTCGGCGCCAGCCTTCGGCTGGACCTTGATCGTGGCCTCCTGGCCGGGGACGACTTGCCCGATCACGGAGTCGAGCGTGACTTCGAGCTCGATCGTGAGGTGCGCGGAGGTGAAAGTCAGGGCGCGGATGGACGCGGTCTCGGTCCTGGTGCCCGGCGCCGGGTCGAGATCGCGGGTGGAGTCGTAGGTCAGCTGCGCCAGCTCGGCATCGATGTTGTGCCAGGCAAACGTGTTCTTGGCGGTGACCACGAAATCGGCCGGCACGGCCTCCCTGGCGCGGACAGCCTGCCGCAGGGCGAGGACAAGCTCTTCGTCTTCCATGGTGCTCACCTCCGCGTTTCCTTGAGTGTCACGCTTCCCGGCTGGTTGTCGAGGACCGCAGTGAGGTGCGGTGAGCGGCGCAGCCGTTCGAGGCACCGGGCGCGCGTCGGCCCGATCGACCCGACCGGCATGCCCAGCTTCAGACCGATCTCGGCATACGCAGGGGGCGGGTCGCTGATCAGCAGAGACAGCAGCTCGTGGCAGCTTGGGGACAGTTCCGCGAACGCCGCGCGCAGCGCGGCGTTCAGCTCGGCCTCGATGATGTCCTGCTCGATCGCGGTGGGTGAGAGATCTGGCGGCATCTGGTCTTCGGCCGGCCAGGCTTGACGGTCGCGCCGACGAACGTCGCGCACGACGCGCAGGCATTCGTGCTTGGTCGTGGTCGCTAGCCAGCCGGGGAGCGCGGCGCGCTCGCGGAGACCTGCGATGTTCTCGACGAGCAGCAGCCAGACGCTCTGGCCGACATCGTCGATGTCCTGGCGCTCAAGCTGATAGCGGATGCAGATTGACCACACGAGCGGGGCGTACCGCTCGATGAGCTCGTTCCACGCCTCTTGATCTCCGCCGCATACCCTGTCCACCAGGGCAATGACCGACGGGTCGTCGCGCATGGCGTGTCCTTTCCAGGCCGGCCGACGTTTCAGCATCGTATTCCTGCTAAGTACGCAGTTCCCATAATGCCGGGATGCTTCGGCCGCTCGGGTGCAGGACCCTAACTTGTCAGGCAACGCGGGAGTACTCCCTCATGACCTGCAGAGCAGACGTTGGCTCCGCAGATACACCGGGGAGCGGGTTAATTCGCGGCTGTACCGCCGCAGAAGCCACACCTGCGGGCCAATTGGCAGCTGCGGAATTGCGCAAGAAGGCATGTATCAGAACAGTCTGCTTCTGCTCCGCAGTCCGGAGCGCCTTAGCGGCCAGCGCCGCCGGCCGACGAATGGGGTCACGATGGGTTTCTGGTCTTGGCTGGACATTCCGCTCGCCGTGCTGGTCTTGGCGGCTGCCCGTGGCGTCCCCCTCTGGATCGACTGGCGGACCGCCGTTGCCGCGTCGGGTTTCGGAACGGCGCCGGCCGCGGACCTGTGTCCGATCGGAGTCGAGTCGCTTGGCCTGGCCGAGTCCGACGAGCGACTCGCTGAGCCTGGCTGCCTGGCCGATGAGGTTGCGCCGCAGGACGGGCTCGTGCTGCAGCTGACACCGTGCCCGCAATGCGGGCTGCCTGCCGAGATCCGGGCGAGATTCCGCCTGGAAAGTACCGACGGGCCCATCGATCACGTCGCACTGAGCTGCATCAACGATCACCACTTCCGGATGGCTGTCGACCGTCTGCCCGTGGCGCCACTCGCGCCGGTCGTGCGGGCTCCATCCAGTCGAGACCAGCGGGACAGCAGCGCCGCCAATGACTTGGTAGTGGCGACCGTGCCTCTTACCGAGCGGCCCCCGGCGGCAGTGCGGGCGGGGAACCCTGCCGCCGGGGGCCCGATAGCGCCAGGGCGGGTGACCTCCGGCTGCGAGGACACGGAGGCTTCCCGCAACTGAGCGATCCCGCTCTGGCTGGTCGCACCGGATTGGCCCGTTGCGAGCGAGCTTGCGCCATTCCGGCGACCCTGGGACGCTCGATGCGGCATTTGCTTCGACGGAGGGGCGATCATGGACGAGCGGCGCGTCGGCGTAACTGGCGATGGCAGTCGGGCGGGGTGGTCAGCGCGCCATCCCGGGCCGCGCGGCCCGAGTCGGAGGGCGCTGCTTGGGGCATCGCTGGCGGCTGGCGCCGTGGCAAGCGCTGGTGCGTGGCGAGCTGCCGCTGCACCGGTCGACGGCCCGGCCGATCACAGCGCGCCAGTGCGTGCCCCGGGCTCGCTGCCGTATCCCGATCTTGCCGAGGGCACCGACACGATTCCTGAGATCCAGCACATCGTCGTGCTGATGATGGAGAACCACTCCTACGACAATCACCTCGGGATGCTGGGCCGGCCGGGCGCAGACGGCTTCACGCTGGGTGCCGACGGCAAGCCAACCGCGAGCAACCCCTATGCCAACGGCAAGATCCAGCATGCGTTCCGCATGCCGACTACCTGCCAGCTTTCTGGCAAGCCGAGCCAGACCTGGGTCGATAGCCACACGCAACTTGCGGGTGGGCACATGAACGGTTTCGTCAAGTCAGATAGCGGGCCGGTGGCGATGGGCTACTGGGAGAAGGCCGACCTGCCCTTTTACTACTCGATGGCCTCGACGTTCCCGATCGCCGACCGGTACTTCTGCTCGGTGCTCGGCCAGACGTTCCCGAACCGGCGCTACCTGCTGGCGGCGACTTCGCTTGGCATGATCAACGACGGAGTGCCCGATCCGCTTGATTACCCGGCGAACGGAACCATCTTCGGCCGTCTGGACAAGGCGGGCGTGTCGTTCTCGGACTACTACTCGCTGCTTGACTCGTTCCTGCCGACGGCGACGATGGGCCTGTTCCCTGAAGATCTGGTCAGATACGGCGATCACCTGCACGTGATCGACGACTTCTTCGACGCCGCGAAGAGCGGGACGCTGCCTGGCTTCAGCCTGGTCGAGCCGAACTACGGCAAGACCTCGGAGGAGGACCCGCAGAACATCGTGTACGGCGAGCAGTTCGCGGCGCAGGTTATCGACGCGGTCATGAGCGGGCCCGGCTGGAAGAACACGCTGCTGATCTGGACCTTCGACGAGCATGGCGGCTACTTCGATCATGTCGTCCCCCCCGCGGCGGTCGCGCCGGACGACATCGGGCCGAATGGCAATCCCAAGTACAACGGATTCAAGCAGTACGGCTTCCGGGTGCCGTGCGGGATCATCTCGCCGTGGGCGCGGGAGAACTACGTCTCGCATCAAGTGTTCGATCACTCAAGCATCTGCGCTCTCGTCGAGGCCAAGTGGAACCTGCGCGCGATGACACACCGCGACGCCAACGCTCACAACATGCTGGACATGCTGGACCTCACGCAGGCCGCGTTCGCGAAGCCGCCGAAACTGGCCAAGCCGCTGATCGAAACCGATCCGAGTGCGCTGGCCTGCAACACGAAGGGGCCAGGAACGATCCCGCCGCCTGGGTCGGTCACGTAAGGCGATCTGGCCGGCGGTCCTGCTGCAGGGCGACCGCCACTATGACCAATGCGATCCCGGCCAGGTCCCGCATCGTCGGGACCTGACGCAGAACTACCAGGCCGATCACGGTTGCCGCGGCCGGCAGCAAGGCCAGCATCAGCGCGAACGTGGCCCGGCTGAGGCGGGCCATCGCGAGATGATCGGTGACGTACGGGATGACCGAAGAGCAGACTCCGACGCCGATGCCCCAGACCAGCCAGGACGGATGGGCGAACGCCGGGGCGGCGGGAACGATGCCGACCGGCGTCGCGACCACGCATGCGATCAACATCGCCAGGCCAAGCTGGTCGATCCCGCTCATCGTCGATGTCCCCTGGACCGGGCGGTTTGCGATCCGGTGGCCGAGTATCACGTAGAGCATGAACCCGGCGCAGTTGCCGAAGGCGAAGACGAACCCGAGCGGCTGGCTGACCAGCCGGACGCTCGTAAGCAGGAACACGCCGGTGATTGCCAGCGTAAGCGCGAATAGATTCCGGCGCGTGCGCGCACCGGCGGCGGCGAGGACGACGGTGCCCAGGAACTCAATCGCGCCCACAGTGGCCAGCGGCAGCCGGTCAATGGCTAGGTAAAACAGCGAGTTCATGGTGGCCAGCACGACGCCGAGCAGCAAGAACACCCGCAGCGCGGACGCATCTGCTTTGGCCAGCAGGCGCCAGGGCCGTCGCCAGATGGCGAACGTCAGCGCCGCGGCCGCGATCCTGAGCCAGGCGACGCCCAGGACCGCTACGTGCGCAAACAGCAGCACTGCCAGGGACGGCCCGAGGTAGTGGAACACCGCGCTGGTCAGGAAGAACGAGGCCGGGGGCAGGCGATTCAAGGTCCCCGCGATGCGGCCAGTCGTCCCGGGCTCCCGTGCGGGCGTGCGGGGTATCGAGTCCGTTCTGACCACGTTTTTATTCTCGAAGCCGAGTCCGGGCAGGTAAATGGTGCACATAAGGCATAGATGGCTATCTGCCTTCGAAACGAACTCCGTTTGGCCTTATTGCCTGCGGCTGGCCGGGGCACCCCTCGTTCCCCGCTCGTTACTCACTAGCCTGGTCTCGCTCAGCATGACCAGATGAAGGAGAAACGCGGTGGAGAACTTCTCGGCGCCCGAGGTGACGGCCGACGATCACGTACTCGGCCCGGCTGATGCGCCGGTGACGCTGGTGGAGTACGGCGACTACGAGTGCCCGTTCTGCCGCGGAGCATTCCGTGACGTGCACCGGCTGCTTGATCGCTATCCCGGCAAGATCCGGTTCGTGTTCCGCAACTTTCCCATCACCCAGGTCCACCCGCACGCCGAGCAGGCTGCCGAGGCGGCCGAAGCCGCGGCGGCGCAGGGGAAGTTCTGGGAGATGTACGAGCTGCTGCTGCAGGACTCCGCCGACCTCGACCTGGACTCGCTGCTTGGCTACGCCGACCGGCTCGGGCTTGACGTGGCCCGGTTCCGCAACGAGGTCGTGGGCAACGTCTACACCGAGCGGATTTCCCGCGACATCGACGAGGGCATCAGGAACGGCGTGAACCAGACTCCGAAGTTCTACGTGAACGGCCGGCGCATCGACGGCAAGTTCCCGATGGAGGGCCTGGTCAACGCCGTCCGGGACGCGGTCGATGCCGCATCGCCCGGCTGAACCGCGGGACCGGGCGATGCGGCGCGCGATCGGCGCGTCAGGTGCCCAGGTCGGCCGCCGCGGTCGGATCTGCGGCGAGACTCTCGTCGCCTTCCAGGAGGGCGGGCGCCCGCCGCAGCGCGTCCTGCGGGTTTAGCGTCGGTCGCGGCCACGGCGACGCCACCAGCGGACCGCGGCCGGCCGGTCGGCCCGCTCGGCCGGCTCGGACCGATCGCGCGGCTCGGGCGCCTCGTCGGGCGGTGCTGCAGTTGCCTGTCCCTCGCGCCAGCGGGCGACCATCGCGTCTTCATCGACCAGCGGCACGAAGATGGGCGGCCCGATCGGGATCCGCCGCCACTTCATGATCCGCTCGTTGAGGTCGGCTACCGCGCTGCGGACCGCCGCCTCAGACCGCAGGTCCTGCACGGTGTCGGCGAGCTGCGCCGACTCCTTCCTGAGCTTCAGCGGAGTGGGCAGGAGGTGTTCCGCCGGAATGCCTTCCTTGCGCACCTTCTCCCTGATCCAGGCCATCGCGGCGTCCTCATCGCCGTGGTTCGGAATCGGCTTGCCTGACCCCGGCAGGTCGTCGAAGGCGCCGCGTTCGGCCGCCTCCTGAACTTGCTGGTCAATCCACGAGGTGAAGGTCATCCCCAGCGGCTTGCGCTCGGTCATGGCTCTACGTTCTCATGGCCCCGTCCGGGCGAGCACGCGGGAGGTTAGGTGTTCACCGGTCAGCGGCTGCGATCGGTATCAACCCGGCCGCGCCCGAAGGCATCGACCTGCTTCCAGCGACCGGGCACGTCGAGCAGCTGGAGGTTGCCGAGCCACTTCGGCATGGCCGGGTCGACCACGAGGTTGTCGCCGTGCGGCTCCAGGCCAAGAGCCACCCGCAGCAGGAGCAGCGGCGCGCCCGTCGACCATGCCTGCGGGCTACAGGCCGTCGGGTAGCGGACCGGGTACATCGTCGATGCCCGCTGGTAGCCACCGAAGGCTTCGGGCAACCGGCCGTCGAAGACCTCCGCCGCCTGCAGGATGCCGGCGACGATGCGTGCGGCCTCCTCCTTGAACCCGTACCGGCGCAGGCCCCAGGCGATGAAGGAGTTGTCGAACGGCCACACCGTGCCCACGTGATAGCCGATGGGGTTGTAGCGAGCCTCGCCCTCGGCGAGCGTGCGCACTCCCCAGCCGGAAAACAGCCGCGGACCGAGCAGGTGCCGGGCGAGCGCTCGGGCCTTGGTCTTGTCAACGATCCCGCTCCACAACAGGTGCCCATTGTTGGAGGTGAGTGAGTCCACTTGCCGGCCGTCTATGTCGAGGGCGACCGCGAAGTACTCGCCTTCCTCGACCCAGAAATCACGGTTGAACCTGCGCTTCAGGTCGGCGGCCTCCTTCTCCAGCCGGTCGGCGAGCGCCGGATCCTTCCATACCTGCCGCGCCAGCCGGGCACCCCTGACCTTGGCGTCGTAGGCGTAGCCCTGGAGCTCGCAGGTCGCCCGCGGGAAGCCGGGCAGGTCGCCGTCGCGGTAGGAGATCGAGTCCCAGGAGTCTTTCCAGCACTGGTTCTCCAGCCCGGTCTTCTCGTTCCGCCGCTGATACGACACGTAGCCGTTGCCCTGCAGATCGGCGTACTCGTCGATCCAGTTGAGCGCGGCCCTGGCGGCATGCTCCAGGTCCCTGACCAGCTTCGCGTCTCCGGTCCAACGCTCGTACTCGTCAAGCAGGACGACATAGAGCGGAGTCGCGTCAGCGGTGCCGTAGTAGGGCGAATGCGGTCGCTCCTCGAACGCAGTCAGCTCGCCGTAGCGCATCTCGTGCGGGATGCGGCCCGGATCCTCGTCCCGGAAGTCGTCAATGCGGGTGCCTTGGCGCTCGGCCAGTGCCAGCAGGGTTGTCGCCGCGAGTTCTGAGGTGAACGGCAGCGACTGCAGGCTGGTGAAGATGCTGTCGCGGCCAAAGATGGTCATGAACCATGGCAGCCCGGCGGCCGGCAGTGACCGGCCCGGCATGGTCAGCGTGGAGAAGCGGAGCGCCGCCAGGTCGGTCAGGCAGCGGCGGTAGATCGACTCCAGCGGCTCCCAGTCGCATTCCAGCCGGGGCGCCCGTCGGAGCCATTTCTCGAGCCCGCGGGCCATGTCCCGGCGGACCTGGAGTCGCCCGGCTACCAGAGAGGGCGTCGATCCGTCGTAGGACCCAGACATGACGACGACATCGAGGTCGGTCCGCCACTCGCCATGGGGCGGCACGGTAATGCCGAAGGCCAGCCCGTTCTCATCGATGACGGCCTCGGCGGTCGACGAGATGCGGGTTTCGCGCCCATAGGTCTCCCGCTGATAACCGAGGACGAGGGTGCCGTCTACTGCCTGTGCGCGGTAGCGGCCCTTCTTCTTGAGCGCGTCCTTCACCTCGAAGAGGTCGGCGAAGTCGCTGGCAGCATCGATCCGGATCTCGAGGGTCACCGGCTCGTTCTCGTGGTTGAGGACGCGAAGCTCCTCGTGGAATCCGTCGGCGACCTCCCGCTGGCGGATCACCGACAACTTGGAGTCGACGTAGACGGTGCCGGTGCCGGGCACGAGGAAAAACCTGGTCTCGAAGTACTGGAGGTCGTCGGTTGACAGCGCGGTCAGTCGCTTCCCGTTGACCGTCAGCACCCAGCGGGACAAGAACCGGGTGTCGAAGGAGAACAGGCCGGTGGGATCGGTCAGCGAAGCTTCGATGTCGCCGCAGTCGTCGCTGACGACGAAGGTATTTCCCTCGAGAATCTGGACCAGTGCGTCACTCATTCCGGCCTCCGCTGACTCATCACGGTCGCGCCGGTAATCGGCGCGACCCGGCCAGTTGAACCGGGCGGGCCGGGCAGGCACCGCTGGAACATGATGCACGCGGCCATGCTGCCCTCGCAGACGAGCAGGCCGCGCAGCATGGCCGCCTGGGCGTTGAGCCTGCCCGTCACGATGGCCTCGAAGTGTGGCCGGTCAGCCCGCACGATCGCATCGGCTGCGCCATCTTCCCTCGTCACGGTGACGTCTCCGTTGGACACCGCCAGGTGCCAGCGCTCGACTTCGGCGCCGTCGGCCACGTCGAACCGCAGCGTCGCCGACTGGCCCTCGAACGTCGCCAGGTGACCCGACTCGGCGAGCACCGCGAAGAACTCGCTGATCGGGTCCGATGCCTTCGTCAGGCCGGCGCTTGCTGTCGGCACCGCGATACCCCTTCCCGGCTTTCTAGGTCGGAGTTACCCCCGCCGGGTCTTTACCCCGCGCGCGCTCGGGCCTCACCTGGTGGCCTGGCCTGCGATGACGAAGTCACGGTTGAAGGGGACGGGATTTTCCTGACTTTGACAGCCGAGAACCTGGCTGCTGTGTTCCCCCGCTAGCTCGCCCCCGACCTGCCGCGATGCGGCGGAGACAGGCCGGCTATGCCAGGTGGTGGAAGAACGTGATGATACCGCCGATCCAGCCGTGGACAGTGTTACCAGCCGCAGCAGGGTTGGAGACTATCCACACGACGATCAGGATCGCCACGATTATGCCGATCGTTTTCTGCAGCAACGTGAGTTCGCCTCCCGACCCTCGTCTAAGTGCCCGGGGTCACGGTCGCATGCTGACTGATGCAGGCAACCGGGGCCAATCCGATTGCCGTTGGTCCGACTCCAATATTACCTACCTTGGCGGGAAAGATCAGCAGGCGGTAACGGCGATTTGCGAATGTCGGATTGCGGCAATTTGGCGGCACTCCTGACGATGTCGATGCCCTGGTCAGCCGGCCAGCGCGCGACGCCCGCGACAGGATGCCGTCAGGCCCGATCTGCCGGGTCGGCCGTGGCGCGGGCCGATGTGCTGTCGGCAACCTGAGTGCGGGCCCGCTCGAGCCAGCCGTCGAGCACCGGGCCGTCGGCGAACTCCGTCTCGAGCAGGAACAGGCCGGCCGTCGGGCAGGTCGCGCCGAGTTCGACGAGGACCGGCTTGAGCAGCATGTCAGCCGCGAGCGCGTGCTTCCAGTGGCCGCCGAGCATCAGTGGCACGGCCGTCACGCCCGACAGCGATCCGCCGGCGAACCGGTCGAGGAACAGCTTGAGCAGGCCGGTGTAGCTGGCCTTGTAGGTCGGGCTCGCAACGACCACGAGATCGCTGGCCTGGACGGCTGCGATGAGCGAGGCCACGCCGGGATCGGACCAGTCCAGCAGGGCGGCGCCCAGATCGGTGAGGTCTATGTCGAGATCGGCGGGGCGCCCAGCCAGTCGCTCAGCCACAATGTGCGCGGCCTGATAGGTGCGGGATCGGGGCTTTGGGTTTCCGACCACGACTGCGACGCTGCGGAGGCTCACTGCCGTCTCCATTCCTCGGTCGATTTCCGTGGCCCGGCCGGCGGGCCCACGGACTAGATTTCCGTGGCCCGGCGGGCAGGCCCACAGACCTAATCGTCGCGATGATCGGCTCACGCGCGCCACTCGGACGCGGCTTGCGGCTGCCGCACCCGGCCGGCCACGATAGACTATAGCTACTATGTCGATCGGGAAAGACGATACTGCCCCCAGGGCACGTAGCCGGACAAACCAGGCGCCCGATTCGTCTATTGTTCAGCTTGTGACCAGCGAAGACCTCCCTGTCCTGCCAGGCGGGCTCGCCCCGGACCCGGCCCGTTCAGCTCCCGTGATCAATCCGCTGGGAGCCGGTCCTGGCAACTGGGCAGGCGGGCCGACGGCTGTGGCCGATGGTCACGGAGTAGTGCTCGCCTATCGGCTGAGGCGGCCGGTCGGCGAGGGCCGCGGCTGCTGCGTGGTGATCGCGCGGTCGGCCGACGGCGAGCACTTCGAGACTCTCCAAACGATCACCAGGGACGAGATGGACGCCGAGTCGCTTGAGCGGCCGGCACTCGTGCTGACCGAGGACGGCACGTGGCGGCTGTACCTGAGCTGCGCGACCACTGGGACCAAACACTGGCGGGTCGAGCTGATGGAGGCCCCGGCTCCCGACGCGTTCGACCCCGGGCGCCGCTCCGCCGTCCTTCCCGGCGACCAGACGCGCGCCGTCAAGGACCCGGTGTTCGCCTGGCGGGGCGGCAAGTGGCACCTGTGGGCGTGTGTGCACCCGCTGACCGAACCCGAGGACACCGACCGCATGTGGACCGAGTACGCCGTGAGCGCGGACGGGCTGGAGTGGATGTGGCACGGCCCCGCGCTCTCGCCGCGGCCGGGTGAGTGGGATGCGCGCGGCGTCCGGGTCACGGCCGTGCGGTTCACGCCCGATGGCGTGATGGCCCTTTACGACGGCCGGGCCAGCGCGGCAGAGAACTTCGAGGAACGC
Source organism: Streptosporangiaceae bacterium (assembly GCA_030040155.1). Taxonomy (GTDB): domain Bacteria; phylum Actinomycetota; class Actinomycetes; order Streptosporangiales; family Streptosporangiaceae; genus JAJYUU01. The sequence continues at coordinate 42,000 of JASHUG010000379.1, forward strand.
ACCGGCGTCGCGTTCGGACCCTCTCCCGATGCGCTGACAGCGTTCGGCTCGCAGCCGGCCGCGCAGTCTCCGCACGCCGGGAACGGCTTGCGGTATGTCAGCGTCCTGGAGCTTCCCGACGGGCGGGAGCGGCTTTACTACGAGCTGACGCGCGCCGACGGCGCGCACGAGCTGCGCACCGAGCTCCGGTAGGCTCGGCGCGGTCGCCCTTACCGTGGCGCGGCGGGCGCCGCGTTCGCGGGCTGCCTCAATATTCGCGGGGGCGGCCGTTACGGGCCTGGCGCTGGCCGGTGGGCCGCAGGCCGACCAGGCCGCCAGAATCCCCGCGGGGGGCCAGCCAGTCGCTGAAGTCCTCGCCGGTGACCGACTCCAGGAGCCGGATGTCGGCCTCGAAATGGGGGATCAGCGCCTGGCGCTGATCCCACGTCAGCGGCTGACGGGGCTGGGCGTCCGCCTGCAGCCGGCGCTCAAGCATGTCGACGACCGATGACCCGGCGTGCCCGGGCAGCCTGCTCGTGACGGCCGAGCCTGCCCGCAACAGGCGGCCCATCGAACGGTGCCGGCTGGTCGGGTTCGGGTGGGCCGTCACGTTCTCGCGCGGCAGGTCGGTCAGCACGTCCTCCTGGACATCCAGAAAGCGGCACACGACGTTCAGGGTCCCGGCCGGATCGGCAATCAGCGACCGATAGCGAAACACCAGCACCTGCTCGCGCGGAAAGACCGAATACAGGTGTTCCAGCTGGCTGCCGTAGAGGCCGAGCCTGAGGTAGTGCCAGAAGTCGGCCCAGCCGTCCGCGATCCTGCGATCCTCGGCCGCGCACGCCCGCACGAAGTCGTCGATCGGGTCCAGGCCGGCCGACCACAGATGGGTCCAGTTGGAGTGCGCGCGCTCGATCGGGTCGCGGACCACGATGATCAGCTTGGCCTCGGGAATGAGAGCCCGGATTAGCTGCTGCGCTGCCTCGCTGTACAGGTAGAAGGGAGTCGACTCGCCGCGCAGCGTGCCGGCCGGAGCCGCGCTGAACAGCTCCTCGTAGTCCGATCTGCGCCAAATGTGCTCGCGGTAGGTCCGGGCGTCGCCAGGTCCGCCCTGGGTCGGCGGAGGTTGCCCGCCGGTCAGGAAGAACTTGGGTTCCTTCACCGGCGAGAGATACAGCGACGGATGCCGGGCGAGTGCGGCATGGAGAGCGGTGGTCCCTGCCTTCGGCACGCCTGCCACGAAGAAGTCCGGCAGTGCCATGGCTGCTCCTCGATACCAACTTATACGATATGAAAAATAGAATATAGCCAACCGGCTCGGTGTGCCCGGCGAGCGCCGCCGTCGACCTGCGCGCGATCGGCTGGTGCGGATGTGATGGGCAATCTCGGCGTGGTTGGCGGGTGTGCCGGTCATCGGCAGTCTCGGCGGGCCGACAGGTGCCAGCGGTCGGCGGCTCCGATCCCGGCCGACGCGTGCAGACGGAACCGGCGGCTGCAGCAGCTGTCTATTCCCCCTTTCCGCAGTCGCCGGTTATATGCCTCCGCCAGTCATCTGCCTGCGCCGGCCCGGCCGGGCCGGCTGACCGCTAGCTACGGATGCGCGCACAGGGGGCCCGGGCCGCCAGGGCCGTGCAGGCCACTGCGATGGCCGCCGCAGATGCCCTTGATCCGCCAGCCCATCATCTGGCCACTGCGCACCGTCGGCGGGCCAAAGAACGTGACGAGGTAGCGTCCGAGCAGCGACTGGCCGCTGGACGCGGCGAGGACCGCGGCGGGCCGCAGAGCGGTGATCGTCGCGGCCATGGCCGCCGCGGGTGGGTCGAAATGACCGTGTTTGTGCTGCGCGAGCAGGTCCATGCGTATCAGCGTGAGGTGCTCATCCGGGCTGAGCACCTTGTAGGTATCGCACTCCACGGCGTGGCCGCTGCTGTCCGGCACGATGCAGTAGCCCCCCACCAGGGAGATCGGTGCACCTGACGTCGCTTGCCACTCCATGGCCAGCCCTTTCTCCGGCGGCAGCACGAGCACCGGGGCACCAGACCGAAGGCCAAGCGCGGCGACCGCGGTGCGAAAGCCGGTGGGCGACGAACTGGCGACCGCTCCGGGTACTGGCCTGGGGATCACGGGCAGGAGGGCGAGTCCGGCGGCTGCTGCGATCACCGGCCTGCGCCAGCCAGGAGCGCCGGCCTTCGACGCCAGAGCCCGGTCCAGGCCGAACGCCAGGACGGCGGCAGCAGCGCCATCGGCCAGGATCGACAGCCGCTGGGGCAGTGCCTGGCTGACCAGCGGGACGTGGCGCATCCAGTGCCAGGGCAAGGCCGTGCCGGGAATGCGCCAGTCGCCCAGGCTGACCGCGTGGGCGCCCAGGCTGAACAGCTCAACCAGGATGAAGGTCAGGGCGGCGACCCTGACCCGCAGATCCCGCCAGAAGAAGATCGTTGCCGCGGCGATCAGGCCGAGCAGAGGCCAGCCTAGGTAGGCATAGGACTCAACGTTGAACTGCTTGTTCGATGCCAGGAACTGCTTGAAGTTGCCGTGAAAGAAGACAGCGTAGGGTGCGGTCACGAATTCGGCCGGCGGGTTGCCGTACCGGCCCAGGTGCCAGGGGCTGCCGGTTTCGGCGAGCGGCCCGCGGAACTGCACCAAGAGCGCGTGACCCGCCAGCAGAAGGACAACGGCGCCCGCGATGCCCACTCCGGCCGCCGCGCCGGCGATCTTGCCGAGGATCATGGTCGGTCGGCACGCGACGAGCACTGCCAGTGCGAGCGCGCCCGCCAGGACGGTATCGACCAGCAGTTCCTCGGCGATGAAGATCTGGGCGGCAACAAGCAGGCCAAGCCAGATGCCGGTTCGGACGGGTCGTCCACGGCCAGTCGCCAGCCTCAGCAATGCGGAAACGATCAGGGGCGGCAACACGGCGAACTGCAGGTGGTAGTGATCCTCAGCGGCGACGGCCAGCGCAGGGGAGAAGCCGTACAGGGCGCCGCCCGTGCCGGCCCCGACCGGTCCGGTGCCCCACCGGCGCAGCACGACATACAGGCTGGTCGCCGATCCGGCAAAGCCCACCGTCAGGAGCACCGTCAAGCTCGCGATGGGGCCTGCAGCCAGCGTGACCGGCGCGAGCACCGCCGACGGCAGGAGCATCGAGGTGTTCCACATCGCGTTGACGCCCTGGGGGGCGTTGACCGCGGTCGTGACGAGGGCGGGCAGGTGCCCATGCGCCAGCGCGGTCGCGGTGTACCGCATGAACCAGGAATTGATGTAGATGTCCGCCGAGACATTGGACGTGCCGTTGGTGGGGACCGTCGCGGTTGGGTTGGCCCACATGCGCCAGGTCAGCCCGACCGAGACCACCAGGTACACGCACGGGATCAGCCAGTCGGGCCAGCGCAGTGCGGCGACCGATCTCCGCAGGCTGCTGGCCGATCTCCGCAGGGCGGTAAGCGACCGCCGGCGGGCACCCCTGGCATATCTCAGCGGCCCCGTGCGGGGCCTACCTGGAAGTCCTACCTTCGTCACTAGGTCCCCTCGCGCCCACGAAACTCCCCCTGTGCCGGCCTTCGGTCCGCTGGTCAGGGACCCGAGATCCTGCCGGCGCGCAGAAGGCCAGTCCGACTAATTCCCCCTGCCGGCCCGTCTTGTCATGATCACGGCCGAGAAGTTACGAGCCTCGCCCGCTCGGCGCCGCCGGACTTACCGGGCATGTGGCCCCCGCTCGCGCTTGCGATGCTGACCGAGCTGGAACCACGCCCGTTCCGGGTATAAACGGCTAATCCCGGCACGGCTAGCCATCGGACCCGCTGGCCTGGGCCAAGGCGCCGAGCTAAGGCTGCGCAGGGAGGGAGTGATCCCAGTCCGACAGCAACGTCCGGATTCCGGTCACGAGCGCGATGGGGTGATCAAGCATGACATGGTGGCCGGCGGCCGGGATTTCGATCACCGGTGCGCGGCGGCCGAGGCGGTCGTACATGAGCTCGGTCGTATGCGGCGGGACGATTCCGTGCTCTGCGTGAAAAATCGCGACCCGGCAGTCGAGCTGATGCAGCAGGGCCGGGGTGGCCTCCGGTCGGCCAAAGATCGCCGGATCGAACTTCCAGCTCCAGCCGCCGTGAACCGGGCGGATCGAGGTCGCCGCGATGTGGGCGCGAACGTATGGCAGGGTCGGCTGGTCGGGTATCGGGTGGAACCGGGCGATGGCAGCTTCGCGGCTGGGGTACACCACGAGCGGGCCGAAAGCGCGCGCATCCCTCGCGGCGCGGTCCTCCGGCGTCATGTCGTGCACCGGCGAGTCGATCACGACGATGCCTGCCAACGCGGAGCCATAGACCCCGGCGGCCCGCAGTGCAACGAAACCCCCCATACTGTGCCCGATCACCACCGGCGGCGTTGCGATACCAGCGTGTTCAGCCACCTCCAGTACCTCGCGCGCCCACTGGTCGAGGGTGTACTTCTCTCTCCGCCCGCTGTCACCATGTCCCGACAGGTCGAGCGCCACGACGCGCCGGTCGGCAGACAGCAACGGGCCGATGTGGTCCCACCAGCGCGCGTGCGCAGCCCCGCCGTGGACTAGGACCAGGCCGCTCGCCGCCTGCTCACCCCAGGCCCGGTAGTCGATTGGAATTCCGCCGACCTCCACGCTGGCCGTCTCGACCGTAGCTGCCAGCGAGGTGGTGAACCAGGACGGCGGGACTTGCGTCTCCTGCTGGTCCTCCAGGTCGACCGGGTCAGCTGGGCGCGGTGTGTTCATGCGTAGAAGCGAACCAGATTCGGGACGCCGGCCCGACAGCGGCTCGCCCCATCGATGGGGTGCGGTGGCCCCGCCTGGCCTGGCAGGCCCAGCCTGACGGGCATTCCTCAGACCGGCCGGGTTCCGGTTGCGTGACGGCGAGCGAGCTGGCGGTAGATCTCAGGGTTAGTGGCGACCCACTCCTGGGCAGCGTCGGTGAGCGGGCCGGTGATCCGCGCCGGGACGCCGACGGCCAGCATGCCGTCCCCGATCGTCATGCCAGGCGGAACCGTGCAGCCCGCCGCGACCATGGCCCGGATGCCGATAACCGCCCCGTCCAGGACCGTGGCGCCGTTGCCGATGAGGGCCTCGGTGCCGATGACTGCGCCGTGCACCACGCACAGGTGACCGACGGTGGCGCCCTCGCCGATGACCGTCTCCGGATCACTGCCGGCGTGCAGGACCGATCCGTCCTGCACGTTGGCGCCGCGCCGGACGATGATGCGGCCGAAGTCGCCGCGTAGCACGGCGCCATACCAGACCGAGGCGTTGTCCTCGACGTGGACATCGCCCACGAGCGTCGCGGTCGGCGCTATCCAGGCAGACCAGCTGATGGTAGGCGCACGATCTTCAAATGCATAGAGCGGCATTTGGCAATGATCGCACTGGCGGCCGGGCGTGGCGGATGGCCGGGCGTAAGTCCATGGCTTCCGGCCAGTAGCGAGCCAAAACGGTGGATCACAAGGGCCCTTTAATTGCTGCCCGCGCGGCTTCGCCTTCGTTCTGGCGCGCACGCGTATCCTCTGCGGAGGCCGAAATCCGGAATGACGGCGGATGCCAAGTCAGCGAATGGACTGCCGAAGTGGCGAATGGTGCTCAGGTACTGGAGACAGGCCGACGCGGGGGACCGGCTCGCATACGGCTGCTGCGCCGCGTGAGCGTGGTGCTGGTGGCGAGCACCGCCATCGCCGTCGCCGGCGAATCCTATGTCGCCATCGACGCCAGCGCGCCTCAGGCCGGCCCGGTCACGGGAGCTGCCCTGCACGTGCCGGGCGCGCCGGTCTCGGTTGTCGGCGGCTCGCCTGTAGCGATGGCCGCCAGCGTGGCACAGCGTTTGTTCACCTCCTCGGCGGTAGTAGTTGTAGCTGATGGCGACGGCAGTTCCTCGGCGCTGGCGGCGGCGTCGACGGACGCCCGGCGGGAGTCCGCACCGATGCTGCTCAGCTCGGACAGCCAGAATCGGGGAGTTCCGCTAAGCATCGCCACGGTGGCAGAGATCAAGGCGCTGCATCCTCATGTCGTGCTCGCCGCTGGCGTCGACGGGGATGTCCTGAGGGCGGAGCTGAACGGGACCAGGGTCGTCACCAGCATGTCCGGCCTGCCAGCCGAGAGCCGGCCAGCGCCGCTGCGGCATGTCGCGCTGCTCGTGCCGGCTGGTCCTCGTAGCGCAGCCACCGTGGCCGCCATCGCGACGGCCGGGTCAGCCGGGGTGCAGGTCATTCCGGTCCGGGCCTTCGATCCGCGGGCCGACTCGGTGTCGATCAGGTCCCTCGCCAAGTCCAGGCCAGACCAGGTTCTGGCGATTGGTGCGGCCTTCGGTACGGCCAGGGCCCTGGCGGCCAAGGTCGCCGTCGCGGAAACCGGCATCCAACTGCCCGGTGGCGGCCAGATCCTCTTCCCCGGACACCGGCTCGTATGTCTTTACGGGAGCCCCGGCACGCCCGCGCTCGGGGCACTCGGCGAACAGAGCTTGCCCGCCAGCATCGCCCGGATTCGCGCGCTCGCGGCGACGTACCGGCCGTTGAGCCGCGTCCCGGTCGTGCCTGCCTTCGAGATCCTCGCGACGATTGCGGAGGGATCGGCCGGCAGCAATGGCTTGTACTCCAGGGAGAACAGCGTGGCGAGCCTCCGTCCGTGGGTGCGGGACGCGAACAGGGCCGGCCTGTACGTGATCCTCGACCTGCAGGCAGGCCGCGCGAGCCTGCTCAGCCAGGCGAAGCTCTACCGATCGCTGCTCAAGCTGCCCGACGTGGGGCTGGCCCTCGATCCTGAGTGGAAGCTCCAGCCGGGGCAGGTTCCCCTGCACCAGATCGGAAGCGTGAACGTGACCCAGGTCAACAGCGTGATCAGCTGGCTGGCGGCGCTGACGGCGCGGTATCACCTGCCGCAAAAGGTGCTTGTCCTGCATCAGTTTCAGCTGTCGATGATCCAGGACGAGTCCCGGCTCGACACACGCAACAGCGACCTGGCGATCGTGATCCACATGGATGGCCAGGGGACTCCGTCGGCCAAGCAGCAGACCTGGGACGCCGTTGTCGGTGCTGCTCCGCGCGGTGTGTTCTTCGGATGGAAGAACTTCTTCGTGAAGGACCACCCGATGCTTGATCCGCGTCAGACGATGCGGCACTGGCCGCAGCCGGTCATGATCTCTTACGAGTGACTGGCGGCGGGATCGCAGGCAGCAGCGGCAATCGTGATGGCGGTTTGACCTCATCGAGTCTGAGGTAGGTCACCAGCCGCTGACCGCCTCGGGCCGCAAGCGCGGCCAGCACGTCCCGCAGCTCGGTCACGTCACGGGCAACGACCGTCAGCAGGTAGTCCATCTCGCCGGTGACGTTGTCTGCCGCGATGATTTGCGGCAGTGCCCGGACGTGATCCTCGAACGTCTTCGTCGTCCGCGGATCGTGCCGGGCCAGGGTGGCGGTGACGTACATCTGCAGCGTGAAGCCCGCGGCGGCAGCGTCGAGCTGCGCGCTGATGACGCGGATGACACCAGACTCCTTGAGCCTGCGAACGCGGTGCAGGGTGGCGGCGGGGGAGAGGCCAACGAGGCGGGCCAGCTCGAGGTTGGTCCTGTCGGCGTCTGCCTGTAGCTCGCTTAGCAACCGTAGGTCAACTTCATTTAGATCAACTGCCATGGTACAAAATTATAGTTGGCAAAGTATCATGATCGCAAAACTAAGCGAAGCCATCAGGTGAAATGGAGGCATGACTGACAACCGCCGCCTGGTCTTCCCCGCCCTGATCACTGCAGGCATCCTCTGGGGCACCACAGTGCCCCTGTCGAAGCTTGCCCTCGGCTGGCTACCACCGGCGTGGCTAGCGTTCACCCGATTCGCGCTAGCGGCCGCGATCCTGATGATCATCTGTCGGGGCCGGCTCCGCGGCGCGGCTAGCCCAGCCATCTTGGTCAGCGGCGGGCTCGGCTTCGGCGCCTCGGTGGTCTTGCAGAACGTCGGGGTCGAACGCACAAGCGTCTCTCACGCGGCCCTGCTCATCGGCGCGACGCCCGTGCTGATCGCAATTCTCGCGGCCGCATCCCGCCAGGGCGTTGCCCGGCCGGTCGCCTGGGCCGGGTTCGGCCTGTCGCTGGCCGGGGTAGCCATAATTGCCTCCGGCCGGGGAGGCGGCGCGTCACTCGGTGGTGACGGCCTCGTGCTGCTGGCGCAGCTGGGATCGGCTGGGTTCACCGTCTCGCAGGCGCGGCTGCTGCGCGGTCGCGACCCGCTGGCGGTGACCGCGATGCAGTTGCTGGCCGCGGCCGTGCTGACTCTGCCGCTGGCGCTGACGTCAGAGGGGCTGCATGTCGGCCAGGCCAGCCCGGCTGCACTGGTGGCGACAATCGGGCTAATCGCCGCGGGGACAGTCGGACCGACGACGCTGTTTGCGTTCGGGCAGAGCCACGTCTCTGCCGACGTGGCTGGTGCGTTCCTCAACCTGGAGCCACTCGTAGGTGCCGTCACGGGCATCGTCTTGTTTGGCGACCCGCTGGGCCCGGCTCAGCTCTCCGGCGGCGCGGCGATTTTGGCCGGCATCGCGCTCAGCAGCCTGCAAGCGGTTCGAGCCGAACGCCAGCATCGAGGCGTCGCGGCCGCCCGGCCGGCCCTCGCGCCAGCAGCGGTTGCAGCCGGCGCGCCGCACTTCAACACCGCTGGCCGCGCTGCCAGCACCGTTACGCGCTGGAGTGCCCGAGCCGAATTGCGGGGCAGAGCAGTGCCGCGCACTTCGGCCGGCCGCATCCGCGTCCGCCGACGGCACGTGGTGGGCCTGCGCGCTGCGCGAGGCAATCCCCGTGCCCTACGCCACGGTCTCCGGGCGCCGCGCCGGGGCGGCGCCCGGGTCGAGCGCCCTCCGTCGCGCGAAACACGGCCACGAGCGATTGCGCCGCGGGCGCGGCACCGAGCGTAGGATTGCGGGCAGACGGGGGTGTTTGGGATGCCCGCACATGATCAGCGTCGATCATCGTCGGCCAAGCCAAGCCCGCTGAGCTGGCGACAGGCTCGCCTGGCCCGCGCCAGGCTGGCGTCCGGCGAAGGGCTATCCAGGCAGGAGCGGCGAACGCTCCGCTCGCAAGTCCGGCTGCGGGACAAAATCGTCCGCCACCGCGGCCTACGAACCCGGCATATAGGACTCGCCGTGGCCGGAGCCGCTCTGGTCATGGCCGTGGTAGCCATCGCGTTCGCGTTGGGCCCGGCGATCCAGGCGGCCCGCGGGCAAGGCGCGGTGGGCACGTTCACCGTCGATTCCCAGCAGTGTTACCGGGATGGCTGCACGTGGACGGGCACGTTCGTGGCTCGCGGCGGCCAGGTAACGTCAGGCGTCGCGTATGAAGGCACACTCCCGGCCGGCGCTGGGCCGGGCAGCAGCGTCCCCGCAATCTACCCGGGCGGGTATCACGCCGTCTTCGCACCGCACGGCTCGCTCGTATGGCTTGAAGACCTGCTCCTGGTACTTCTTATCGGCGGCGCCATGGCGGCCGCGCTCTGGATCAGCCCGATCGGCATGCCCGGCCGCCGGCGGCGGGAGATCCGGCGTAGCGCACGCGCCGCCTGAGCTCTGGCGGTCGGCCTGCCCGGCTCCATAGGATCTCGCTGCACACCATCTGCTGACCAATGCCGAGGAGGCACGTAGTTGTTGCGCAATAGCTGGATGGCGCCTGTGATCGCGGCCGTCGCTGGCCTGGCAATCGTCACATCAGGGCAGACGGCGGCCGCCGCCAGCGGGTCGGGCCTGCGGGTCGTGCACACCATAAGGCTGACGCACGCGAACGCGCTGAGCGCATTTGCCGAGGCGCCGAATGGCGCGGTTTACTACTCGGCCGGTGGCACCGTTTACGTGGTCAACGGCAACGCCGCACCCGTTCCGGCAACTGCCCTGAGCACGGCCGTCAACGCGCTCGCAGCCAACAACACCGACTTCTTCGTGCAGACCGGCCTGACCGTTTACGAGTTCAGCAGGAAAACCGACGCCTACGCCGGCCATACCTGGACGCTGTCGAGTCCGCGCAAGCCGATCACATCGGCAGGCCTGCTCGCCTCGGGCGGCACGCTGTGGTCGTGGACCGACTGGGCCAACGACCAGAGCGGCTTCCAGTTCGCGACCGTGAGCGAGATCAGCACTTCATCGACCAAGGTCAAGGTCATCAGCAAGAGCAACGCCTATCCGGCCGACGTGGCAGCCGGCAGCACCGGGCTGTACTTCCAGATTGTCCGCGCCAACGGCGCCAACGGGTACATCGTCCGGGCCCCGTCCAGCGGCTCGATCCGCAAGCACGCCGACGTCAACATCGGCGTCCCGTCGGCCCTGGCGGCGGGCAGGCTGGACCTGCTGTCCGTGCATGGTAACGGCCGCACCTACATTGACAGCTTCAGCGCGTCGACCCTGGCCGCGCTTAACTCCCGGCAGATCTCCAGCGCGTTTCGCGACATCGCCGGAACTGGCGCCGGCCTCCTGGTCCTCAGGGAGCCATGCAAGGCGCTGACGGACTGCAAATACGCGACCGTGAGCGTGCTGAACCCTCGAACGGGCTCGGTCTCCGGCACGGCGCGGGTTGCGCGTGCCTACACCCTGCTACCGGGTCCCGCGCCGGCTGCGCTCACCCTGGTCGGCACCAGCCTGTACCTGGCCCGCCTGGAGGGCTAGCCGTCGGCTCTATCCTGGGCGCGCGGCCGGCTTTTAGAATCAGGTTCTAGGACAGGAACGAGGTGCGTCCGAGCCCGGTCGGTCCCGCCCGGCCGGCGCTGGTCCGGGCGACAGACCTTACCGTGGCTCGACTGCCGAGAGGACGTTGCATGGCGTGGGACTTCTCGACTGAGCCCGAATTCCAGGAGCAGCTCGACTGGGTGGCCGAGTTCTGCCGGAACGAGGTTGAACCGCTTGACCTGGTCTTCCCTGGGGCCGCATACTCGCGTAACCCCAAGGCGAAGGCCCTGGCTGATCCCTTGAAGCAGCAGGTCAAGGACCGGGGCCTGTGGGCTCTTTTCCTGGACAAGGACCTCGGCGGGCCGGGCTTCGGCCAGCTGAAGCTGGCGCTGCTGAACGAGATCCTCGGCCGGTACCGCTCGGCGCCGGTCGTGTTCGGCACCGCCGCGCCCGACACGGGGAACATGGAGATGCTCGCGGCCTACGGCACAGCCGAGCAGAAACAGAAGTGGCTCTACCCCCTGATGAGCCAGGAGATCTTCTCCGCGTACTCCATGACCGAGCCGCAGGGCGGATCCGACCCGACCATGTTCAAGACCAGGGCGGTCAGGGACGGCGACGAGTGGGTCATCAACGGCGAGAAATGGTTCACCAGCGCCGGGTCGCACGCCGACATCATCTTCGTCATGTGCGTGAACGGCATGTACGTCGTGCCGCGGGACTCGCCGGGTGTGGAGATCATGAGTTACCCCCAGTTGCACAACCACATCCGCTACACCGATGTGCGGGTGCCAGTTGGCAACCTGCTCGGCCCCGAGGACGGGGCCAGGGTGCTGGCGCAGCGGCGGCTCGGCGGCGGCCGCATTCACCACGCCATGCGCACCGTGGCTCAGGTCAAGCTGGCCTTCGACATGATGTGCGAGCGCGCGCTCAGCCGTGAGTCGCACGGCAAGGCGGTCGCCGAGCATCAGATGGTCCAGGAGGCGATCGCCGACTCCTACGCCGAGCTCAACATGCTCCGCCTGCTGGTGCTGTGGACCGCGTGGACAATCGATAACTCGAGCACCCAGCAGTCCAGGACCCAGATCGCCGCCTGCAAGTACACGTGCGCCAAGGTGCT
>JASHUG010000380.1 GCA_030040155.1 Streptosporangiaceae bacterium
CGATCATCGGCCTGGAGGTCGATGACGCGACGAGGGGCCGCACGTTCGCGTTCCTGCAGTCAGGGATCCGGGTGATCCTGTTTGCCGTCATCGCCATCGCGCCCGTACTCGCGGGCGCGTTCAACGCGCTGATCAGCTCGAGCGGCGCGGCCAACTTCCGGTTCGCCGGCTTCTACTATGGCAACGTCGGTTACAACCTGGTCCTGCTGCTGGCCGCGGTCTTCGCGCTGCTGCTGGGCCGTCTTGCTTACCGGCAGATGGACGATCGCAAGGGGGTGCCATTGCGCGCCGACCTAGCTCGCGTTTTCCGGGCCAACCGGCGGCACGTTGCGCCGAACGGCGCCGTTGAGGTGCATCAGCCGCGCCGCCGGCCCGGCTTGTTCCTCGCGCTCGAGGGCGGCGAGGGAGCCGGCAAGTCGACGCAGGCCAGGCTGCTGGCCATCTGGCTGCGTGACCAGGGCTACGACGTGGTCGCCACGCACGAACCGGGCGCCACCAAGATCGGAATGCGGCTGCGCGCCCTGTTGCTCGATACCGCGCACGCGGGACTGGATCCCAGGGCCGAGGCGCTCATGTACGCGGCCGACCGGGCCGAGCACGTGCACGCGCTGATCATGCCGGCGCTGGAACGCGGGGCCGTCGTCGTCACCGACCGCTACGTCGACTCCTCGCTGGCCTACCAGGGCGCCGGGCGGCTGCTGCAGGTGTCGGAGATCGCCGAGATTAACAAGTGGGCGACCGGCGACCTGACTCCTGACCTGACGATCGTGCTTGACCTGCCGCCTGCCGCCGGGCTCGGGCGGCGGCGTAGCTCGGCCGACCGGCTTGAGGCCGAGCCGCCCGACTTCCACCAGCGGGTCAGGGCCGGCTTCCTCGCCCTCGCGGAGGCCGCGCCGGCCAGGTACCTGGTACTCGACGCCACCAAGTCCGAGTTCGACATCAGCCGCGAGATTCAGGCGCGGGTCCGCTTGATGCTGCCCGACCCGGTGCCGCTGACCGCCGAGGAGAACACCGGCAGCTTCCCGGCGGTGCGCGAGTGACCGCAGGCGTGGTATTCGGCGAGCTGACCGGGCAGGAGATCGTCGTCGATCAGCTGCGGCGTGCGGTCGCTGCCGCCGACGCAGGGTCAGGCGCCATGCACGCGTGGTTGTTCACCGGACCGCCTGGTTCCGGCCGGTCGGTGGCTGCGCGGGCGTTCGCGGCCGCGCTGCTGTGCGAGTTTCAGGGCTGCGGCACGTGCCCGTCCTGTCATCAGGTGGCTGCGGGCACGCACGCCGACGTGCTGCTGGTACGGCCGGACGGCCTGTCCTATGGCGTGAAACAGACCAGGGACCTAGTGCTGAAGGCTGCTACCGCGCCGGTGCTCGGCCGGTGGCGCATCGTGCTGTTCGAGGATGCCGACCGGGCGACCGAGCAGGCTGCGAACGCGCTGCTTAAGGCCATCGAGGAGCCTGCGCCGCGAACGATCTGGCTACTGTGCGCACCGTACGCGGACGACCTGCCGACGACGATCAGGTCCCGGTGCCGGCTGGTCACGCTGCGGACGCCGAGGACCGACGCGGTTGCCGCGATGCTGGAGCGCGAGGGCGTACCGCCGGAGATGGCGCTGACGGCGGCCCGCGCGTCCCAGGGCCACATCGGCCGGGCCCGCCGGCTGGCGACCGATCCGGCCGCGGCCGGACGGCGCGCGGACGTGCTGCGGGTTCCGACTCAGGTCGGCAGCATGGGGCAGGCCTTCAGGGCGGCGGCCGCGCTCGTCAGGGCGGCCGAGTCGGAGGCGACCGCGGTGACCGAGGAACTCGACGCGCCGGAGCGGGAGGCGCTGCGGCGCGCGTTCGGTGAGGGTTCGTCGGGCAAGGGCGTTGCCACCGCGATCCGCGGCGGCGCGGGCGCGATGAGCGATCTCGAGGCCCGGCAGAAGTCCCGCGCCACCAGGGTGAAGCGCGACTCGCTTGACCGGGCGCTGCTCGACTTGGCCGGCTACTACCGGGACGTCCTGGCGCTGCAGTTGGGCGCGGACGTGGAGCTGGCCAACGCCGCTCGCGCCGACGAACTGAGGGAGATAGCGGCGGCGTCTGACGCGGGCGGGACCGTGCAGCGGATCGAGGCCATCATGAAGTGCCGCGAGCGGCTGGAGCTGAACGTTGCTCCGCTGCTGGCGGTCGAGGAGCTGGCTCTGTCGCTGATGCCGCAGCCAGAGGCAGGCTAGTTCGGCCGCAGCCCGCTGCGCGGGACGGGCAACCTTTTCGCACGCTGAGCGTGCATACAGATGTGAGCGATACGCGAGCCATGCCGCACCTTACCGACCAGCCAAGCCAGGGTGCGGCCATGAGCGCGGCGGCGCTCGCCGAGCTGTTCCGCAGGCACCACGGTGACCTGGTACGGCTCGCGACCGTGATGCTCAGGAACCGCGAGACCGCGGAGGATGTGGTCCAGGACGTCTTCGCGGCCGTCCAGAAACGGTCCGCCAAGCTCGTGCAGCCCGACGCCGCGCTGCCGTACCTGCGAGCTGCGGTACTCAACCGGTGTCGGTCGGTGCTCCGGCGGCAGGTACTGGCGCAGCGGTTTGGCGCGCTGCGCGACGTCGACTTCGGGCTGGACCACCTGTCCGCGGAGGCTGACGTGATCCGCGCCGAGGAACGGCGGCAAGTGCTGGCGGCGCTGGCTGCACTGCCTCGGCGCCGGCGTGAGGTGCTTGTGCTGCGCTACTACGTCGGGCTGTCGGAGGCAGAGATTGCCAGGACGCTCGGGATCAGCCAGGGAACGGTCAAGTCTGCCGCAGCCCGCGGCATCGCCGCACTCGCCCGCAAGCTTGAGGAGGACTGATGAGCCGGACCGAGGATCGGCTGACCGATGCACTCGACGCCATGGGCCGCACGGTCGGCGACGAGGACCTGCGGCCGCTATCTGATCTTGTGAGCGGATCTTCTGTCCGCGTGCACAGCACCTGGCGGCGCTGGGTCGCGCCTGCCGCCGCGGCCGCCGCGGTTGTCGTCATCGCCGGTCTCGCCGTGACCCCGGTCCTTGGGCACGGGACGGGCCGGGCGGCTGGCGGCGGTACAGGCGTGTCGGCCGCAAAGTCGCGCAGCGGACTCGTCGCCCGGATGTCGCAATGCGGCCCGCGCGTGGTCGCGGCTACCTCCGGCGGGCGCGCAGCCGATTACACCGGCGCCTACAGGGAAGTGGCTTCGGGTACGGTAGTCGGCCATCCCTGGAGCGTCTGGGTCAAGAAGCGGCTGCTCGAGCCGGCCGCGCTTGAGGAGGGCGGGCTGGTGCTGTCAGGGAGGTGGTACGGCATGTGTGCCGGCTTCCCCAACCTCCTGGAGGCAGAGCTAGTGGATGCGGGCGATCCAGGCATCGCCTACGGCTACGTGGCCTACCCCGGCCGTGTCACCGTGAGCCTGACCCCATCGCATGCAATGCAGACGCCGCATATCGTGCGGCTGGCGGGCGTGTCTGCCTTCATCGCGCCCCTGTCCAAGTCGGCGTGTGCCTATCATTCGGTCACGCTGTACGGGTCGGCCCGCACCGGGAGTGCGATGCACCACCTGGAGTTCGGGACCTGCCAGCCCGGCCATGACGTGGCGATCACCGAGAGTAACGG
>JASHUG010000381.1 GCA_030040155.1 Streptosporangiaceae bacterium
CGGCCGAGACCAAGGGTTTCGCGGTGACGTGCTACGACCCGGATGCACCGACCGGGTCGGGGTTCTGGCACTGGATCGTCCTGGACATCCCGGCCTCGGTGACCGAGTTGCCCGCCGGGGCGGGCAGCGCGGGCGGGCCCGGCCTGCCCGGTGGCGCGTTCTCCGTTCGCAACGACTACGGCACGAAGGATTTTGGCGGGGCCGCGCCGCCCCAGGGCGACCCGCCGCACCGGTACGTCTTTGCTGTGCACGCGCTGGACACCGACCACCTCGGCGTGGACTCCGACGTCTCGGCCGCGGTGGCCGGCTTTAACCTGCGGTTCCACACGATCGCCCGGGCGCAGGTCATCCCGGTCTTCGGGCACTGAACCCCAGGCCGGCCCTGGCCAGCCGACGGCAGCTCCAGTTCCGCCGCCGGCTGGCCGGGATGCAGCGCCCTGGGCTACTCGCGCGCCAGGCTGGCCAGGACCGCACGTTCCCGATCGGGATCCAGGCCGTGGGCAGGACGGCCAGCCGGGACCGGCGGATCACCCTCCTCCTGGAGCCAAGCCCACGTATCGGCCACCGTCTCCTGCACCGGCCGGCACGTCAGGCCGGCAGCGTAGGCGGCATTGACATTGCCGCTGTGCATGCCCGCCGCCTCCCCGTCAGGCGGCAGCCAGACGGGCAACTCGATCCACGGCTCGATACCGGCCGCGATGATCACCTCAGGCGATGCCCAGACCAGCCGCGCGTCAGACCCGGTCGCGGCGACCGCGGCCTCGAGCAGGCTGGCCATCGTGGCGTGGCCGGGCTGGCTGACGGTGTTGAAGACGCCTGAGATTCCGGCGTCGGCTGCGTGCAGGAGCCACCGCGCGAGGTCACGGCAGTCGATGTACTGCAGTTTCATGTCGGCCGGCCCTGGGGCGAGGACGTCGCCGCCACGTTCGATCCGCCGTAGCCACCAGGGCATCCGGCCGACAAGCTCGTACGGCCCGAGGATCAGCCCCGCCCTGGCCAGGACGGTGCGGTCCGCTCCGAACCCGTGCTCCGCCGCCAGTTCGCCACCGCGCTTGGCAGTCGGATAGTCGTCGCCGGCATCGCTGCGAGCGTCACCGTCGACGACGGCCCCCGACTCGTCCAGCCCGACCGGTGGCGGCCACTGGTAGACGGAGCGAGTCGACACGTAGCCGTAGTGACCGGCCCGGTCAGACAGCAGGCTCGCGGAGTCGAGCACTACCCGCGGCGCTCCGCTCCAGGTGTCGATGATCGCGTCCCAGGTGGCGTCGCCGAGCGCGGCCCGCAGCGCCGCCGGCTCGGTCCGGTCGGCGTGCAAAGCGACGGCTCCCGGCGCTGACGGACCGCTGACTCCGCGGGTGAGCGTCGTGACCTCGTCGCCGCGGGCCAGCGCCTCGAGGACCACGGCGCGGCCGACATGGTGAGTTCCGCCGAGTACGAGTAGTCTCATGGCCCCATGTTGCCGAAGCCAGGACGATGGCAGCGAGTGCGTTCATTCTCGGCGTAGCCGGGCCGGCCAGGATGTCATGCATGCCTCCCGATGACAGCGTCGCCGCCCGGTCAGTGTTCGACGCGGCGGCGTGCGAATACGACGCGGCCCGGCCGTCCTACCCGGCTGCGCTGTTCGACCAGCTTGAGACCGTCGCCGGACCGCTGGCGGGCCGCCTGCTGCTGGACTGGGGCGCCGGGACCGGCATCTCGGGCCGCCAGCTAGCCGAGCGCGACGCGCGAGTCGTCCTGCTTGACATCGGCGAGCAGATGCTGCGGTTCGCACGCGCCCGTGACCCGCAGTCGCCGTGTGTGCTCGCGGACGGGAACCGGATGCCGCTCAGGGCCGCGTGTGCCGACCTGACCACGTTCGCCCAGTCCTGGCACTGGTTCGCCAAGCCGGCCGCGCAGGCCGAGGTCGCCAGGGTGCTGCGGCCTGGCGGGTACTGGGCCGCCTGGTGGAGCCGGGCCGCGGCCGCCGGTCAGGACTGGTTCGACCGCTACGAGGACGTGATCACAGCCGCCTGCCCGGGCTACACCTGGCGGTACCTGAGCGATGAGCTGCTGGCGCCGGACTGGACGGACCCCGCGGTCACCGGCGTCGGGCGGCTGGAGCCCGCCGCCCCGGTCGTCGTCCCGTGGACCAGGGCCGTGACCACCACGCAGTGGATCACTGACGAGCGCAGCAAGTCGTACCTGATCGATCTCGTGCCGGACGCCAGGGAGTTCGTCCTGCGCCAGGTCGCCGACATCATGGCCCGCCAGTTCCCAGACGGGCAGATGGCGGTTCCTTATGTCACGACGCTGCTGGTAGCGCGCAAGTCCGGCTAACGGGTGGTGCGTAAGTCGGGCTAGCGGGCATCCTCCATGCTCTCCCGCAGGAAGCTGCGGAGCCGGGCGAGCCCGGTAGTCAGCGCAGCCCGCTCGCCGGGCCGGACGGTATCCACGTCGGCCAGGTCGTCTCCCATGTCGGCCAGGATGTCGTCCATGGCGGCAAGCAGCTCGAGCGGATCCCGCCTGCGCAGGGTCACTCGATCCTCACGCTGCACGATCTCCAGCCGAACCAGTTCGTCGGCCAGTTCCTGCGAGCAGTCCATCCCGGCTTGCAGCAGGTCGCTCCAGCGGCGGCCCAGGGTCCTGACGCCGCGACCGGTCTGGTAGCCGACGAAGATCGACTCCCAGATGCCGGTGACGAACTTCTCCCAGCCGACCTCGGCGATGTCGGCGGGATCGTTTTCGTACATGGAGCGCACACTACGGCCCGGCCTGGGCTGGGGGAAGGGTAGCGAGCCGCTCGCCGCACTGGGCGTGGGAGTATCCGGGCAGGCTGGCCAGCTGGTCGAGCAGCCAGGGCGAGGACAGCGCCCGCATCAGGCCCTGAACTTCACGCGACCCGGCCTGGGCAGCAGGCACGACCAGGTCGAACCGCTCCTCGGTGAGGGGCACGAACGCCAGGTCGTAGGCCAGCGCAGCCGGCTCGCTCGCGATACCGACATCGGCCAGCCCGGACGCGATCGCGGCCGCGACCTGAAGATGCCCGGTCGCCCTGGTGTGGTACCCGTTGACCATCTCGTGGCTGATGCCGTGCCTGGCCAGCTCGCGGTCGAGCACCCGGCGGGCTTCGGCACCAGGTTCGCGGTTGACCAGCCGCAGGCCGGAACCGACCAGGTCCTGCGCGCCAGTCACCGAGCCGGCCAGTTCCCGGCGCAAGACGATGCCCTCGCGCCAAGAACAAAACCCGATGACGTCGGCGCCGCCGGTCAGCAGTTCCGTTGCCGCGCCGGTGTTGTAGTCGCCGGAGCGGCCCCGCAGATGCGCCCCGGCGACATGCACCAGGCCGTCGGCCGCCAGGGCCAGAGCATCCCGGCTGGCGCACGGCCACCACACAAAGGCAACGGGGGGATCGAGCAGGCCAAGCGGCAACTCCAGCAACGGCAAGGCGGGGTCGCACCCGGCCACGACCAGCGTCGGGCGCGGCGGGCCGAGCGGCCTGACCTCATCGGCGGCCACCGCGCGCCCCCCGGCCGGGGAGAAGCCTGCCCTGGTAACGGTCGCGCCCGCCAGCGGCAGGGCGACCAGCGTCTCACCGACCGGGGCTAGCGAGACCCTGGCTCCGGCCGGCCCGAGCGGCGCGAGCGGCCTGGCCGGCACGACGGGCTCCGCGATGGCCGGGCCGAACAGCTCCTCCACGGTCAGCCCGAGCGCCCGGCTCAGCGCGACCGCAACCCGCAGGGAGGGATCGGACAGGCCGGACTCCACCGCGGAGACCGCCTGCCGGGACACTCCGGCCATGCCGGCCAGCTGCAGCTGAGAGAATCCGCGAGCCTGCCGCGCCAGCCGCAGCCGGGCCCCGGTGCCGCCGCCACTCCCCGCACTTCCGTTTGTCCCTGCCTGCGCTTCCCGCCTGCCGGTCATTGTGGCGCACGCTCCCTCGCCGACTCCGACGGCGACGACGACGGCGGCGGCAACGACGACGACGGCCACCCAGCCTCGGGCTGAACGGCGAATCCGTCGGGCCCGAACAACGGCGGGTCGATCGCGGTCAGGACGAGTTCGCCGCCGTCGGCGACGGGCCGGTCGGGCAGCCTGCACGTGACGGCTGCCCCGGCCACCTCCACCTCGACCTCCCAGGCTGCGCCCGAGGGCCGGCACTGCGTCATCGCGCCGCCGATCACCACGCCAGCGCCGGGGGCCGCCCCCAGCCGCACCCGGTCGGGGTGAACGCCGGCCACCCAGCCGGCTCGATCCCCGGACGCGGGCACGAACCCCAGGTAGCCGACGAGCTCGGCGACCCGCCTGGAGGCCGGGCGCAGGACAACCTCATCCGGGCCTCCGACCTGTAGCACGGCGCCATCGTCCAGGACGGCCATCCGGGTCGCGAAGGCCTGTGCGTCGGGCAACTCGTGCGCCACCAGCACCGCCGGCACGTCGCGCTCGGTCACCATCCGCACGACCAGCGCCGTCAGCGACCGGCGCAGCGCGGCGTCGAGCCCGGAGTACGGCTCGTCGAGTAGCAGGGCCCGGCAATGCGCGAGCAGCAGCCGGCCGAGCGCCACCCGGTGCTGCTGGCCGCCGGACAGCCGCGCCGGCATCGCCTTCAGCAACGCCCCGATGCCGAGCACGTCCGCGAGGCTCGTCAGCTCGGCTCCTGACCGGTCGGCGCTGCGGGCATATGTGAGGTTGTCGCGAACAGACAGGTGCGGGAAAAGACCGGGGTCCTGACGCAGCAGGCCCACCTGCCTGCGCCACGGAGGCACGGCAACATGCGGCCGCTCCGCGCTGGTCAGCACCCGCCCGTCCAGGGTCACCCGGCCCCGGCGCGGCGACACCAGCCCGGCGACGGTCTCCAGTAGCGTCGTCTTGCCGGCCCCGGACGGGCCGAACAGGGCGAGCCGCTCCCCCGGCGACACAGCGATGACCGCGCGCAGCGTGAACTCGCGGCGGTCAACCTCGACGTCGACCTCGAGCACGGGCGCTCCAGATGTAGGCGGCCAGCGGCAACGGCAGGGCCACCACCAGCAGGACGAGTGCATAGGGCAACGCGGTCTGCAGCCCGGTGAGCTGCAGCGTCGTCCAGATCTGCAGCGGCAGCCCGTACGGATGGTAGGCGATCACGATGACAGCCCCGAAGGCTCCCATCGCCCTGGCCCAGGCTACCGCGAGGGCCATGGCCAGGCCCGGCGCGGCCAGCGGGAAGGTGACCCGCCGGAACACCCGGAACGGCCGGTCTCCGAGGAGGGCTGCCTGCTGCTCCATGCGGGGATCAACGGCGCTGAAAGCCGCCATCGCACCGAGCACGTAGTACGGCGCCGACTCATACACCTCGGCGATGACCAGGGCCAGGAACGTGTTGGTCGCCGACAGGTTCAGGTGCCCGATGAGCTGTCCGATTGGCGTGTAGGGGCCGACCATGAAGATCAGCAACAGCCCGATGACCAGCGGCGGAAGCAGCAGGCTGCACAGAATGCCCGCCTCCCAGATCCGCGGCAGCGGCAGCGAGCCGCGCGCCAGCTTCCAGGCCAGCGGGGTGCACACCAGGCCGAGGACGGCCAGCGTGACGGCACCCGACTCGAGCGAGGTGACGAGTGGCTGCAGCGCCCCTGGCGCGGTCAGCGCGGTCTTGATCGCGCTGCCGGAAATGTGCGTGAGCAGCGTGATGACCGGTCCCAGCAGGGCGACCCACACCACCAGGGCCGCAAACACGCTCGCGACGCCAGACGCCGAGCGGAGGGTCTGTGGCAGCGCCCGGGCCCGGCCCGGCCCGGCGGGCTGCCCGGGAGGCTCCGATCCCCGGACAGCGCCGCCAGCGGCTGCGGCTGGGCTAGCTGCCCAGCTCACTGCTGATTGCCGAAGGAATCCCGCTCCCGTAGCCCGTCGGCGTGAGCAACGTGAAGCCGCCCTGCTTGTACTGGGCGATACCCGTGCTCGACAGCGTGTACTTGACGAACGCGATCGCGGCCGGGGTTGCCTTGCCGATGATCGTTATGTCCAGCACGAGCGGCTCGCCCGAGTGGACGGTCCCGTTCGTGGTCTTGATCGTGGCCTTGGAGTAGTACGCAGCGTCCGCTGCGGTCCCGAGGTTGATCATCGCCGGCAGGGCGATGTAGTGCAGGTGCAACTCGATCGCCTGCGTGTAGTAGGCGCTGGCGGCATCGAGCTCGCCGGCCTCCAGCACCGAGTCGAGCGAGGACTCGGCGTAGATCTGCGACGACGTGGAGGATGCGAGCGGGCTGCCGACGATCTTCGTGACGGTATCGGCGGGCAGGTGGTAGTACATCTGCGCGAGTTCGAGCATCTCGATGAAGTACCGGCCCTGGGGGTCAATGTTCGGGTCGGTCCTGCCCAGCTTCAGCCCGGGCGTCTCCAGCAGCGTGAAGAGGTCCGACAGCGGCTTCTTGCCGCTGGCGATCGCCTCGAACTCCGGAGCGTACTTGCCGTTCGGGTTGTAGGCCACCACCATCTTGTTGCCTGCGTACTGGACGTACCACTTGGTGAATTTCGGCTCGAGGGGGGTGATGTTGTCTGAGCCCACGCTCTCGAACACGTTCGCGGCCGGTAGTTCGTTGGCCGCGATCTCCGACGACAGGGTGCCGGCGGCTCCGCTCGTGCCGACGTACTTATAGCCCGTGGCCTTTGTGAAGGCGGGGCTGACCACGTTCGTGTTGAGGTACTGAAGCGAGGACGCGTACGCGACGTTCGCGGTTCCAGTCACCGTGGGCTTGCTCGGGGAGGTGCTGGACGGTGAGGAGCTGCCGCAGCCAGCCGCGGCAAACCCCAGGCAGGTCAGGGCGAGCAGCGCGCCTAGCCGCGCGCCGCGATTGTGAGTGAGGGCCACCATTCCACAGACGATAGCTAGCCTTGGTTGCGCGGTGCAATAAAGCTGGACACCTCTTGACCTTGGTGCCGGCCCGTCCCGCCGGCCTGGGGCGGGTGGTAGGGCGCTGCTAAGGGCGCCAAGAGTCGCCGTTCAGCCAGCGTTCAGCCAGCTTGGGTTCTATGAGACCGGCAACTGCACTGCCAGCCTGGTCTTAGCATTGTTCGGGGCCTGCGCCGCCTCGGGGCGGAGCATCCTGATCAGTCCTGCGCGGACCGGCGAAGTTGGCAGCATCAGGTGCCTGGCAGCGAGGCAAGGCCAAGTCTCATCGACGGCAAGGCGGGCAGCATGGGCAAGCCGCGGACGGGCAAGCCGATGAGGCGGCCCGCCAGTAGTGCGCCGGCGCGCACGTCGTGCGCCTATCCTTTTCGTGGTCAAAAGCTTTGCTTCGCCGGGTAAGACTCGATGCCGACCGTGATGCTTGACGGCCGGATACATGGATATCTGAAAGGCTCGCTCGATGGGCAAGGGTGAACGTAATCGGCAGCAGAACGCCAGGGAGCGGATCGCTGCACAACAGGCTGCCGCCAGGAAGGCCGAGGCCAGGCGGCGGATCTTCATCGCTGGCACCAGCGTCCTGGCCGTGATCGCCATCGTCGTCGTCCTGATCGTGATCAAGGCGAACAACAAGGCCACGAGCAGCGGCACCAAGGCGCCGGTCGCCACCTCGAGCCTCGAAACGCAGGTCGCCAGCGACATCGCCAATGTGTCGCCGAGTGCCCTCAACCAGGTCGGTGCCGGTCCGAGCGGCGAGATCACGCCGTTGCAGCTGGCGAAGAAGAAGGTGCCGCTGCTGACCGATGGCGGCAAACCTGAGTTTCTTTACGTCGGGGCCGAGTACTGCCCCTTCTGCGCCGCTGAGCGGTGGGCAATGGCGGTGGCCCTGAGCCGCTTCGGCACGTTCACCGGCCTGCACCTCATCCATTCCGACAGCGACGACATCTACTCGAACACGATGACGCTCAGCTTCTACCAGTCCACCTACACCAGTAAGTACCTCACCTTCGTGCCCGTCGAGACGACCACGGAGGACAAGGCGACGCTGCAGACTCCGACCGCCGCCGAGAACAATCTGATGAACACCTACGACGTCCCGCCGTACGTGCCCTCGAGCGAGTACGACGGCTCGTTCCCGTTCATCGACATCGGCAACCAGTACGTCGACGACGGCGCGCAGTACCAGCCGTCCGTCCTCGGCACGACCGAGACCGTCGACGCTTCGCACTACGGGCTGACCTGGCAGGAGATCGCCTCCGATCTCAGCAACCCGAGCAGCTCGGTCGGGCAGGCGATCCTCGGCACGGCCAACGACCTGACCGCGGGGATCTGCAAGGTCACCGGCGGCCAGCCCGGCTCGGTCTGCAACTCGCCTGCCGTCAAGGCGATCACCTCGATCTGAGGACGACAGCTCACTCGATGTGAGCGCCGGAACAGGCAGTCCAGCTCCCTGGGCTGCCTGTTCCCATACCGCCGAACGGCGGGAGATCGACCCCGTGCCATGATGTTGCTACGGGGGGTAACCGGATCGCCGGGACCCGGCGGGCCGGCCCGCCACGGAGTCGACTAAAGGACATTCCCGGCATGGGCAAGGCCGATCGCAGCAGGGGTCAGAGCGCCCGCGCGCGGATCGCTGCCCAGCAGGAGGCCGCCCGGCGGGCCGAGGCGCGCCGCCGGGCGCTGCTCGTCGGCGCCAGCGTGGTGGTAGTGATCGCCATCGTCCTCGGCATCGTCCTGTCCAGGGTGCTCGGCAAGACCTCCGCGCCTCCCGGCCCGGCCACGGAAGCACTGCCCGCCGGCGTCCAGTCGGCGATCATGACCGTGCCGCCCAGCACGCTCAGCGCCGTCGGGACCGGGTCGGTGCTGTCCGGGTCGCTGCGCCCCCTCACCGGCTCCGCCCTGACCTCGGGGGGCAAGCCGGAAATGCTCTACATCGGCGCCGAGTGGTGCCCGTACTGCGCCGCCGAGCGGTGGGCGATGGCGGTCGCGCTCAGCCGGTTCGGCACGTTCTCCCCGCTGCGGGGCATCCACTCGTCCTCCTCCGACGTGTACCCGAACACCTCGACGCTGACCTTCTACAAGTCCACGTACACGAGCAAATACGTGGTCTTCACGCCGGTGGAGACCGAAGACGTCAACAAGAACCCGCTCCAGCCGCCGACCGCCGCGCAGGCCGCCCTGTGGGCCAAATACGACCCGCCGGGCGACACGTTCCCGTTCATCGACATCGGCAACCGCTTCCTCGCGACCGTCACCTACAACCCAGGCGTCCTGGCCGGGCTCACCTGGAGCGAGATCGCCAGCGACCTGCACCGGCCGTCCTCGCCCGTGGCCAAGGGCGCGGTCGGCTCGGCCAACGTCTTCACGGCGGCCATCTGCAAGATCACGGGTAACGCTCCGGCCAGCGTCTGCACGACTGCGCCGGTGAGCTCGATCGAGGCCGGGCTATAACGCGTAACCGGGCGCTCGCGCGGGTAGCCACCTGATACCGGGATGGCGCGAGAGCAGGACGCCCGCACCCATCGCCCGGTCGGGAGGCCTCGTGACCATGCCGCCAGCCAGGCTCAGGGGAGTCTCGGAATTAAGAGAGTTCTTCCGGACGAACCGCCGGCCCATTTACTTCGTGTCGCCGACAGCGTTCAACCTGCTCGGCATCGACCGGTGGGTGCGCAACTTCCGGTACGTGTGTTTCTACGACTCCTTCGACGGCAGTCATCCCAGCATCTTCGTGCCCTCCG
The DNA here is from genome assembly GCA_030040155.1 of Streptosporangiaceae bacterium. Classification (GTDB taxonomy): domain Bacteria; phylum Actinomycetota; class Actinomycetes; order Streptosporangiales; family Streptosporangiaceae; genus JAJYUU01. Next base: position 9,595 of record JASHUG010000381.1, read on the forward strand.
ACCGCCGGGCGCCGGAGTTCACCTCGATCGAGGACATCTGCAACTACCTGCTGCGCCATCGCGAGGTCGCGGACATGATGCGCGCAGAGGGGCCGGACGGCCTGGTCACGTTCGTCATGTTCGACCGCGAGACCGAGGAACTCGCCGCCCGCCTCGGCCTGCGCGTCGCCCATCCGCCGGCCGGCCTCCGCCACCGCCTGGACTCCAAGATCGTCACTACCCAGCTCGGCAACGCCGCGGGCGTCCCGAGCGTACCGAACGTCCTCGGCCGGGCCGCGACCTACGCCGACCTGGTCGCGCTGGCTGCCCGCGAGAGCCTCGGCACGGACCTGGTCGTGCAGACGCCCTACGGTGACTCCGGCAAAACGACCTTCTTCATAGGGAACGAGGCGGCGTGGGCCGCCAGTGTGGCCGCCGAGCCGCTGCAGTCCATGGAACTCAAGGTGATGCGGCGGATCGAGCACCGGGCCGTCGCGGTGGAGGCCGTGCTCACCCGGCACGGGACCATCGTGGGCCCGCTCATGAATGACATCACCGGCCATCCCGAGCTCACCCCCTACCGGGGCGGCTGGGCCGGGAACGACTACCCGGCCACGCTCACCCCGGACCAGAAACAGCGGGCCAGGGAACTCACCCGCCGTCTCGGCGATGAGCTGGCAGGCCAGGGCTACGTCGGCTTCTTCGAGGTCGACTACCTGGTCGACACGGGATCCGGCGAGCTCTACCTGGGCGAGCTCAACCCCCGGATCAGCGGCATCAGCTCGATGACGAATGTGACCGCAGGCGCGTACGCGGACATGCCCCTGTTCCTGTTCCACCTGCTCGAGTACCTCGACCTGGACTACGAGATCGACGTCGACGACATCAACGAACGATGGTCGCGCGAGGCGTCGGTCGACGTATGGAGCCAGATCGTCCTGAAGGAGACTGCGCCGACGGTGGAACTGCTGACCGCCGCGCCCCGGTCAGGTGTGTACCGGCTGGCGCCGGACGGGACCGCCGACTTCTTGCGGCCAGCCTGGGACTGGCACGGCATGCACCGCGAGTCCGAGGCCTTCTACCTGCGGATACTTGCGCCAGGCGACTTCCGTTACAAGGGGGCTGA
>JASHUG010000382.1 GCA_030040155.1 Streptosporangiaceae bacterium
TGGTCGCGCGCATGCGCCGGCTGGGCGCGGCCGGGGTGCAGCAGTTCGACGTGCCCGCCGCGCCGGCGAATCCGCCGTCGGCGGCCGAGGTGGAGAAGGCGCGCGCCGACATGGGCGCGGACGGCAGGCCGGTCGTGCTCGCTGCCGGCCGGCTGGCGCCGCAGAAGGGATTCGACGTCCTGATTGCCGCGGCCGCCCGCTGGCGGGACCGGACACCGGTTCCGCGGACGGTGATTGCGGGCTCGGGCCCGCTCGCGGCCGAACTGGCGGCACAGGCGCGCCAGCAGGGCGCGGACGTGCTGCTGCTCGGGGAGCGCGATGACGTCCCCGCGTTGCTGGCCAGCGCTGACGTGTTCGTGCTGCCGAGCCGGTGGGAGGCGCGGGCGCTGATACTCCAGGAGGCGCTGCGCGCCGGCCGCGCCGTGGTCGCCACCAGATCGGGCGGGACGGCGAGCGTAACCGGTGAGGACGGCGCGATTTTGGTGCCGCCGGAAGACGCTGACCAGCTCGCCACCGCCGTGCAGACCGTGCTCGACGATCCAGCCGTGGCGGACCGGCTTGAGCGGGCGGCGGTGGCAAGGGCGACCTCGTTCCCAACGCAGGAAGATGCGCTGCGAGTTGCCTGCACGCTTTATCGCCGCCTGGCAGCGGACCGCGCAACGACCTGACGCAGGTCGCCGCACGCCCGGCGGCAGCGAGCCATTCTTGGTTACAATCTCTCGAATCCGGCTGAACCAGCAGGATCCGATGTGCTGAACCACCCCGATTGGGCCGTGTTGGCCTGAGTCGCGCACGGCTAGTGGGAGTTACATGGTGTCGGGTGACCGTTCGCCGCAACCTGGACCGGGACTGGACGTGCCGGCCCGGCCGGATGACGTTGGTGGCCCGGCTGGCTCGGCTGGCTCCGTGCGCAGGCCGCCGGGCCCGGAGCCGTCGCTGGCGAGGGTGATCGCGACCACGCTGCGCCTGTGGCTGCGGCGCCGCGTGCTGCGAGTGGCAGACGACGCGCCCATCGGCGCGCTGCGGTGGACGGCGGCGACGGCGGTCGTGCTCATCGTCGCCGGCGGCGTCGGCGGCGGCGTCGCGGTCGCGGTTGCGAGGTCACGGTCGGCGCCGCCCGCGGTGCACCAGCCCCGTCACGCGCCGGCGCCGCCGGCGGTTAGTCCGGCGCAGGCCACGCTGGCGGCCAACGAGCAGGCGGCGGCCGCCTGGATCGTGGCTCAGGTGGCGGCGGGAACGATCGTGACCTGCGACGCGGCAATGTGCACCGCCTTGCGGACGGCCGGATATCAGGCGGCTCAGCTCGTGACACTTCCGGCAGGCAGCACGCTGCCCGTAGCCAGCAGGCCTGGCACGTCCGACCTGATCATCGAGACCGCCGCGGCGCGTGCGTACCTCGGCCGCCAGCTGCCCGGCGGGGCGCCGCGCGTGGTCGCGAGCTTCGGCGCGAACCCGGAATTGGTGCAGGTGCGCGTGGCCGGCAGCACGCCGGCCGCGTACCGGGCCGCAGTGCGCGCCGCGATCGCCGCCGACGCGAAGGGCGGCCGCAGCCTGGCTCGCAATCACCGGCTGCATCTGGCCGGAGCGGCTCGCGCGCAACTCGGTAGCGGCCTGGTCGACCCGCGGCTTCTGTTCCTGCTTGACAAGCTGGTGGCGGCGCACCCGGTCTACGTGACCGGCTTCGGCGACGCTGATCCTGGCCTCGCCTGGCCGGCGGAGCTTCGCGCGGTCACGATCACCGGCCTCGTGCGCGGGTCGGGCAGGCACCGGGTCAGCGACCTCGGCGCGGTGCTGCGACTGCTGCGCAGCCAGCCCGCCCGTTACCGGGCGGTCATCCGGCAGGGGTCGGGTCCTGGCGGCGAGGTCACGCTGACGCTCACCGTCCCGGCGCCGGGGCCGCTGTAGAACTGGCCGCGCCGGCCGGGACGGCACCGGAACCCGGCTAGAACCGGGCCAGGCTAAACCGCTGGCTGGGCCGCGGGCCACTGCCGAACGCCAGCGCGGCCAGCCACTCGCCAAACAGCGGGCCGAACTTGAACCCGTGTCCCGACGTGCCGCAGCCGATCACTACATTCCCGACCCGGTCGACGATGAAGTCCTCGTCGGGGGTGTTGTCGTAGATGCAGCGCTCCGTCGCGACCGGCTCGGGCACGTAACCGGGCAGATACCGCGCGGCCACGTCGGTCAGCCGGGCCACCAATTCCCGGTCGGGATCGGCGGTCTGCGCGTCGGGGTCAACGGGTTCGCCGCTGTGATGAATCGCGATTTTGTACAGGCTCGAGCCGGGAACCGGCAGCCCGTAGGGTGATGGGTCGCCGTAGCAGATGAAGATCGGCGTCGGCCGCGCTGGTGTTGACGTTGCTGGCCCGGCGGGTGGCCGCGTGCTGGCGGGTGGCGGCGCGCCTGCGGGCGCGAGGTAGGCGACTTGCTCGAGCCGTGCCTGTGTGGCGATCTGCACCCGCCCGGCGAGCAGGGGCGCGGTCCATGCGCCCGCGGCCAGGATCGCAACCCGCGCCGTCACGGGGCCAGCGCTGGTCTGCAGCGTGACCTGCCTCCCGTCATCCTCGACGCCGGTCACCTTGATGCCGGTGCGCAGGCGCGCGCCGGACGGGCCCGAGTGCCCCGCGGGGTCCGCCGGATCCACGAGGCCGGCGGCGGACGCCAGCGCGGCCAGCGCCTCGTCGGCGGCGGTGACGCACGACTCGGTCTCCAGCAGTGCCGGGCCTTCCACCCGGATCTCAGGGAAGCGCTCGGCCACCTCGGCGGCGCTGAGCAACTCGCAGCCCGCGCCGGCCTGGCGCATGGCGTCGTGGACGGCATGGAACTGCGGGCCGAAGGTGACGTGCGGTGTCGGCAGCAGGATCTGGCGGCCGGTTTCCGCCTCGAGCGCGTGCCACAGCTCACGCGCCTGCCGCGCCGCGGCCACGTACTCCGGCTCCGGGTAGCCGAGCCGGAAGACCCGGCAGCTGCCCTTCGAGCCGCCCTGGTCGTGGCCGATCGCGGCCTGCTCGAGGATGACGAAGTCCCGGCCCTGCGCGGCGACCGCGCGGGCGGCGGCAAGGCCGAGCAGGCCGGCCCCTACTATCGCAACGTCGTGTACCGGTGCCATCCGGGCAGACTACGCCCGGCGAGATTATCCGGAAGGACGGCTCCGGCCATGCGGGAAGACGTGATCGGCGGCTGGTGTGATCCGGCGTTCAGCGCTGTGTCCGATGAGTTCGCGGCCAATTTCGCGGAACGAGGCGAGCTCGGCGGGGCCGTGTCCGTCGCCGTCGGCACGACCGTGGTCGCGGAGTTGTGGGGCGGTCTTCTGGACCCCGAGCGCCGCGAGCCGTGGACACGCGACACGCTGGTCAACGTGTTTTCGGTCGGGAAGGGCGTGCTGGCCGCCTGCCTGGCCAGGGTCACGGGCCTGCGCCTGCTTGATCCGGACGCGCGCGTCACGCGGTACTGGCCTGAATTCGGCGCGGCCGGCAAGGACGAGGTCACGGTCCGCGAACTGCTCAGCCATCAGGCCGGGCTGCCCGCCTTGCACGCGCGGCAGCCGGCTGGCTGCATGCTCGACTGGGACTTCATGACGCGTGCGCTGGCGGCCGAGGAGCCGTGGTGGCCGCCTGCGACCGGACACGGTTACCACGTCAACACGTTCGGGTTCCTGGGCGGCGAGCTGCTCAGGCGGGTCAGCGGGCAGACGCCAGGCGCGTTCTTGCGGACCGAGCTGGCCGGACCGATCGGCGCCGATGTGCACATCGGGCTGGACGCGGCGCAGCAAGCGCGAGTGGCGGAGTTCCGCTGGCCGGCGGACGGCGCTCCGGCCAATGTCGGCGCCGCGGAGGCGGCCGGGGCCGTGCCCGCGCGAGCCACCAGCGTGGCCGGCACTCAGATGGCAATGAGCGCCTACTTCAACCCGCCCGACTTCTCCGGCTTCGGCGTCGTCAACACGGCCGCGTGGCGCGGCGCCGAGATCCCCTCGGCGAACGTGCACGCCACCGCGGCCGGCATCGCCCGCCTCTATACAGCGCTAGCGGGCGGCGGCGCGCTCGACAGCATGCGCGTCATTGACAGCGGGGCGCTCGCGGCGGCGACGGCGGAGCAGG
>JASHUG010000383.1 GCA_030040155.1 Streptosporangiaceae bacterium
CCGCCGGCGAGTACTCCGCAGCGGCCAGCGTCGGGATCAACGCGTCGGCAGTCGCTCAGCTGTACCCCAACTTCCAGGTGCTGAGCGTCGTCTACGGGCCGCCCGGCAGCGCCCTGGGCGCCCCCGCGAGCAAGAACGACTCGTGGGTTATCTACTCCACCTCGAGCTCGACTGGCACGACGATGTCGACAAGCGCATCGTTCAAGGCCGGCGTGGACGTGACGGCTTCGGTGGGGGTCAACCTCGGCGTGCTGAACCTCAGCGACAGCTCTGACTTCAACGCCTCAGTGTCCGGTACCGGCACGTCGTCCGTCGCGGTCACCAAGAACTCCACCTACACGCTGTCGGCCTACGGCGCCGAGCAGGACGGCATCGATCACGGCAACGACTTCATCTACCTGTGGCTCAACCCGGCAATCGGTGTCGAGGTAAGCCCGTCCAGCGCCGTGACCTGGGAACCGGGCATCAACGCGAACATCAACGATTCGATGATCATCCAGTTCGTCCTCGTGTCGTGGCTGCAGGATCCCAGCACGATGGAGCCCGCAGTGACGGCGACGCTCGAAAAGTACGGCATCACGGCCGCGGATTACGCGCAGATTCTCGGCTGCGACCCGTTCAGTTCCGCCGGCGCGGCGATCGACCCGAACCGCTTCCTTCAGTGCACGACGAGCTTCCCGTACGAGCCACTGAGCTCGACCGATCCGCTACAGCTCACCACCTATAGCCTCGTCGACACCGTGGTCGACACGACGTCGACGCAGGCCTCGGTCTCCTATGGCGTCACCTTTACCGAGAGCGCAGGAGCTAGTGCCCTGGGGATCAATGCCACTCTCAAGGCGTCAGAGAGCCTGGAGATCACGATGTCAGCCACCGAGACGACGGTGCAGAGTTCGACGCAGTCCGCAGCCGTCACGATCGGCAACCCGTCCTCGGCGTATGACGGCCCCACTGTTGTCCTGGCTTACTGGGACACGGTCTTCAGCACGTTCATGTTTGCGTTCCCCTCAGACAGCGACACCCTGAGCCTCACCGGCCAGGCCACGGCTAACGAGGAGGTGACGCTCTCCATCGGCGGCCTCACGTGGACCACCTGGGCCTCCTCGGCGGGGGCGTACTCGTTCTACAACGTCCCGGCGGGCGTGGGCACGGTGACGGCCGGCGGCAACTCCAGCACGGTCACGGTCACGCCCGCGATCTGAAACGCCGCCCGTCGGCATCGTGCAGAGCGTTCGGAAGGATGCGATGACAGACACAGATCAAGGCGCAGTTGCCGCGCAGGCAGTCCAGAGCGCCCAGGGTGAAGACCGGTCTTCCTATCAGCCCGTCGGCCCGTGGACGGCCGTCAACAAGTTCGGGTTCACCAAGGCAACGGAAGCTCTTGACTGGGCCGACCCCACGTTCGAGGCGAACTGGAAGGCGCTCCAGGCCGAGGGCAAGTTCCGCGGCGCATACCACTTCTTCCATCCGAACCTCGACCCTGAGGCGCAGGCAGTGTTCTTCCTCGACCAGGTGAACACTCATGGCGGCCTGGAGCCAGGCGACATGCTGGTGGTCGACTCGGAGATCACGCTGGGAGCCGGCGGGACCCTGGTACTCGGCGGCGCGCCTGGCCCGGGCGGCACCACGAGTTACATGGCGAAGGCGCGGGTCAAGGTGTCCGGGACGCTAGTTGGGGCGAGCGCGGTAGGCGATGCGACGCTGGCGTTCTTGCGCAAGCTGCAAGGCTTGCTGGGGCCTGCGCGGAACCGTCACCCGATAGGCGTCTACACAGACCTGTCGATCGCCGCCACGCTCCAGGACTGCACTTACCACTTCCTCTGGATCGCCTACCCGTCCTACACCGCGCCGCCGAATGTGCAGCCCTGGACCAACTGGCGTTTCTGGCAATGGGAGTTCGGCGGCGGGCCTGGTGGCGGCGATCGGGACGCCTACAACGGCACCCTGCCGGAGATGAGCGAGTGGATCGGCTCCTACCGGAGCGCGCCGCTCGTGAGCGGGTAGCCCGCCGGGTTGCCAGGCGAGTGCATGAGGAGGGGTGATGAGCGCTGCAGCGCACGCCGCGGCCATCGGTGCGATATCGCTTCGGTGGAAGTGGTATGCAGTCCTGATTGGGCTTGGCGTGCTCGTCGTGCTCGGCGCGATCGCCGCCATACCCACCAAGGGGAAGCTGTGGCAGCTGGCTGACGGTGCCGATGGACGCGCGAGCACGTCCAAGTTCCAGTGGCTGCTGTGGATGATGGTGATCATCTTTGCCTATTCCGCTCTCTGGGTGCTGCGCACCCGGCAGGGTCAGTACGCGGCCAGCAGTCAGGTCCCCGTCAACCTGCTCACGGTGCTCGGGTTCAGCACGGGTACGGCGGCCGTTGCGAAGGGGATCACGGCTGGCTACGTCCAGTCGGATCGACTGGCCAAGCCGGTTGCCGTCAAGGGTTCCAAGGGCGGGCTGATCCAGGACGACAGCGGCGTGCCCGACCTGGCGAAGCTGCAGATGATCGGCTTCACGCTGGTTGCAGTGGGCATCTTCCTGTGGACCCTCGGCCATCAGATCTTCACTAATCCAGTGAGCACGAGCCTGCCGAACATCGACAGCTCGATGCTCGTCCTGATGGGCGTCAGCCAGGGCGGTTACCTTGGCAAGAAGCTGGTGACCTTCAGCTCGCCCATCCTCTACCCTCCGGTGCCTGCGGCGGCTGGCGTCGGCGACGCCGTCACAGTCACCGGCGCCAACCTGGGCGCGCCGCCCAGCGGCACGCAGCCACCCCTCGGAGCCCAGCTGACGCTGGACGGACAGCCGGTGCCGAACCCCCAGTGGTCGGAGACCTCGATCGCATTCACCGTGCCCGGCGAGCCGCCGGCCAAGGAAAAGAAGGTCAGCCTCGCGGCCATCGTGATGGGCCAGAAGAGCAACAACGTGACGCTCACGATCCTCCCGGCGCCCGCGCCGTCGCAGCCGCCTTTGAACCGCGTCAGCGAGTCCGCAGGCCAAGGCGGGTGAGAGTGCCGCCGGGGCGGTCGCGTCAGCGCCGGCGCTCTACACTAGGCCGCCATGGGTCTGCTGGAAGAACGCTGCGCTCTTATCACCGGCGGCACCACCGGTCTGGGGTTTGCCATCGCCGAGCGCTTCCTCCGCGAGGGCGCGCGAGTCGTGATCACCGGACGGGATACTGATCTCGGAGTCCAGGCCGAACGGGTGCTCGGACCCGGAGCCCTCTTCCTGGCCGCCGACGCCGCCGACCCGGCCGCGGTCGCGACGTCGGTGCGCAGCGCGGCCGACCACCTTGGCGGCCTGGACGTCCTGGTGAACAACGCCGGCATCGGGGTGAGCGCCCGCCTGATCGACACCCCGCTGGCCGACATTGACCGGGTCATCGCCGTCAACCTGCGCGGCTACCTGCTGTACGCCCAGATTGCCTATCCATACCTCGCCAGGCGCCGCGGCAGCATGATCCACGTCGCCTCGGATGCGGGCATCTGGGGCGAGCAGGCAATTGGCCTGTACTCGGTGACGAAGGCGGCCGTGGTCATGCTCGGCAAGATGCTCGCACTCGACGGCGGTCCCGATGGCGTGCGCTCGAACGTGCTGTGCCCAGGCGATACGCGGCCCGGCATGCGGCACATGGCCCCGCCGGGCGAGGACGACACTCCCGAGCAGGGCGACGACTGGCTGCTGCCTCCGATCGGGCGCATCGGCGAGGCCAGGGACGTTGCTGCCGCGGCGGCGTTCTACGCGAGCCAGGAGGCCGAGTTCATCACCGGCACGACGCTGCTGGTGGACGGCGGGATGACGGCCGGGTACCTGCAGCGCGAGCGGCAAGCCGCGCAAGGCCGCACGGCGGCCAGCGAACCCGGCCGCGAGACAAGGTCCTGAGCAATCCCCGGAGAATCGGCGGTGCGGGCCCGGAGTTGCTCGCGAGCCTGAGCAGGAATCCGGTGACCTGCCCGCCGCGGCGATCAGGAGCCGGGAGGTCCGGTCAGCGCCGGCAGCGTGATCGTGAACCGGGTCTGGCCGGCGCGGCTGGTCACGTCCACACGCCCGCCATGAGCGGCCGTCACGGCCTGCACGATGGCCAGGCCGAGTCCGCTGCTCCCGGCCGCGCGAGAGCGGGATGCGTCACCGCGGACGAACCGCTCGAATACCGTCGGCTGCAGTCCGGGAGGAATGCCCGGCCCATTGTCGGTCACGCTCACTGTGGCCAGGCCAGCACCGGACGAGACCGCAACGGTCACCGCCGTGCCGGCCGGCGTGTGCCGGGCCGCGTTGCTGAGCAGGTTGGCGAGCACTTGATGCAGCCGGTGCTCGTCGCCCTGCACCGCGACAGGCTCGTCGGGCAGGTCGAGCTGCCAGCGGTGGGCGGGCGCCGCCGCGCGCGCATCGCTGGTGACGTCGATGGCCAGCCGGGTGAGGTCAACTGGCTCCCGCGCGAGCGGCCGGCCCGCGTCAAGCTGCGCCAGCAGCAGCAACTCGTCGACGAGCACGTTCATCCGCGCTGATTCAGACTCGACTCTGGTCAGCGCGTGCGCGACCTCGGGTGGCAGCCGATCCGCGTTCCGCCGGGCGAGCTCGGCATACCCGCGAATCGCGGCCAGCGGCGTCCGCAGCTCGTGGCTGGCGTCCGCGGCGAATGTGCGCAGCCTGGCCTCGCTTGCCTCGCGCCGCGCGAGCGCGGATTCAACGTGCCCCAGCATCCGGTTGAACGCGCTGCCGACCTGCCCGACTTCGGTCCGCGGATCCGCGTCCGGAACGCGCTCCGGCAGGCTGACCTCGCCGGCGGCGAGGGGCAGCTCAGTCACCCTGGTCGCGGTGGCGGCGACCCGGCGCAGCGGCCGCAGCGACACTCGCACCCAGGCCGTCCCGAGCAGGCCGGCCAGCACCAGGGCGGCGGCAAACACGGCGATCTCGGCCAGCGCGACCTCGTGCAGCGTCGTGGTCACCTGGCTGAGCGGCATGCCGGTCACCACGACGTTGTCGCCGGAATGGCTCGTGACGACCTGGTAGTCACCGTAGGCAGACAGCTCGACCGACTGGGGCCGGCTGCCGACGACCGTCCGTCCCGCCAGGCTGGTAAGCAAAGCCCGGTCGGAGGGTGAGAGATCGCAGTTGTCCTGGTATGCCATGTGCGCGTCGACCACGGCTCCGGGGCTGATCACGGCGTTGAGCGTGCCGGCGTCCTGGGTCAGCTGCGCGCACTGGACCTGACCCGGGCTGGGCGGCAGCGGCCCTGAGTTATTCGCGTCCTGGCCCGAAGACCCCGGCGGCGCTGTCTTCAGGCACCGTACGTACCGCTCATTCGCCGCATTGAGCTCGCTGTTCAGGTTGCTCATCAGCACGGAGTGCAAGTGCGCGTAGGTGACGACGCCGACCGCAGCGCATGCCAGGAACAGCAGGGCTAGCAGTCCGGCGATCAGCCGGCCGCGCAGCGTGCGGCGGGCAAGCCACTGACTGGCGGGAGACCGGGACGCCCGCCCGGCCGCGGGCCCGCGAGCGCTCATGGTCAGGCGGGCGGCTTCAGCACGTAGCCGACGCCGCGGACGGTATGGATGAGCGGCTCCCGGCCGGTGTCGACCTTCTTGCGCAAGTAGCTGATGTACAGCTCGACCACGTGCGCCTGGCCGCCGAAGTCGTAGTTCCACACGCGGTCGAGGATCTGCGCCTTCGATAGCACGCGCCGCGGATTGCGCATCATGAATCGCAGCAGCTCGAACTCGGTGGCGGTGAGATCGATCCGCTCACCGCCGCGGCGGACCTCCCTGGCGTCCTCGTCCATCGTGAGGTCGCCAACGGTCAGCTCAGTGCCGCTGCTCGCTCGCGCCATCCCGGCCCGGCGCAGCAGCCCGCGCAGCCGGGCCAGCACCTCTTCCAGGCTGAACGGCTTGGTGACGTAGTCATCGCCGCCGGCGGTGATGCCGTTGATGCGGTCCTGAACGGAGTCCCTGGCCGTCAGGAACAGCACGCACACGTGCGGCAGCATGGTCCTGACCCGGCGAAGCACTTCGAGGCCGTCGAAGTCGGGCAGCATGATGTCGAGCACGATGGCGTCGGGCTCGAATTCCCGTGCGGTGCGCACTGCGATGCTGCCGGTGGCCGCGGTGCGGATCTCCCAGCCCTCGTACCGCAGCACGCTGGCGAGCAGCTCAGCCAGGCTGGGCTCGTCGTCCACCACCAGGACCCGCACCGGGCTGCCGTCGGCGCGCTGCAGGCCGGGCGCCGTGCCGGTCGCGCGGGCCGAGGGCTGTCCCTCCATGACTGTCACCATTCCCCGAGCATCGCAGCGGCGGCTGCGGCGAGCGTCTGGGCTACTTCTGAGTATCCTCTGAGCCCCTCGCGCAGCGGGTCAGCGGGCCGAGAAGGCTGTGTGGTAATCCGCGGCCAGAGTGTCCGCATCGCGGACACCCTCGTTCACCCGCGACCGTAGCGGCTACGAGCCGGGGAACTGGTAAGCCCGCCAGGGCGCCGACAACCGGGTCAGTTGGTCAGCAGCGCTCGGCCGCGCCGGGTCCGAAGCCTGGTCGGCGCGGTCGATCGCAAGGAGCGTTTCCGGCTCATGAATAAGCCTATTGACAGCGGCACAGGCCGGAGAAATGCTGTGCGCGTTCGCTAAACGAGTATTTGTCCGTATAGCGGTCCCGGTCGACGCGAGCGGCTTTCGTGCCGCTTACGGCGCGGGTTCGCTCACCTTGAGGTCTGCGCCGGCGTGGCGCGGCCACCAGACAGGAGGTCCGATGACAGACGTGCAAGCTGAAGCCGCCGACGGCAGGGCGCAGCATGCGGAGATCCAGCCGGCCGAGTCAGTTCAAGCCCCGCAGCTGGCGGGTAACCCCGCGGTTCTCGGGTTGATGGTTTTCGCGACCGGCAGCCTCGTGCTGGGCATCTCGCTGCTCGGCAACGTACCGCTGGCCGTGCAGCCGGGGACCGTGCAGCCCATCGTCTATGCCGGCACCGGCCTGGGCCTGGTGATCGCCACGATCTGGGCTGCCTCGCTGCAGCAGACGTTCGTCGCGACGATTCTCGGCACGTTCGCCGGGTTCTGGCTGAGCTACACGGCGATGGTGCTGGGGCTGACGCACAACTGGTATGGCATACCAGCGGCCGACATCCCGCACACGCTGGGACAGTTCCTCATCGGCTGGGACGTGGCGATCTTCATGCTGTTCTTGGTCACGGTGCTGCTCCCGCTGGTCTACTCGATAATCCTGGGCGCCGGGACCGTGGGCGTCGCTCTCCTGGCCATAGCGGTGATGGGCACGTCCTCCGGGATGTACCGGGCCGGCGGGGTCTTCGTCCTGATCTTCGCGGCCTTCGGGTACTACGCCTATCTGAGCGGCGCGATTGAATCCGTGGGCGGCAAGGGCCTGCCACTCGGCAAGCCAGTGGCCAGCTGGTTCTCGAAGTAGCAGCGCCCGGCGGAGTACTAGCCCTGAGCAGAGAGCCGGCCTGCGGTCAGATCAACCATGCGGACGGCGGGCGCGAAGTGACCCACAGCGGCGGTCAGTTTGCCGTGATCGAGCACCCAGCCGTTCGTTGCGGCCCTGGTAACGGCCGCCTCCGGCGGAATGCCCGGTGCCTCCAGGCGCGCCGCAGACTGAGCGCGTCGCCCGATGAACTTGCCGCTGAGAGGCGGCGCTCCGGGTCGCCGCTCAACGCCGACGAATTCGAGCCGGTTGACTCGCCCCGAGAACGGGCCCCGCCAGATGATCACTGTGGCGACGTCTTCCCACGGGAACAGTCGCGTCGTCGACTTCGGGAAGAGCGGCGAGGCGCACAGGGTGACTCCCGCCTGATCGACGCGGACGGCGACCGCGCGGCGGAGGCTGGCGGCCACGAGCATCACCGTGCCACCGCCGAAGAACGCAATGTCAACGATCTTCAACCACAGCGGCAGGGCAGGCAGGAGCGCAACCGCGCAGAAGATCAGCCCGATCCAGATCAGGCGCCATGACTGACGATTCCAGCCATATCTCGCTTCGTATGACATGCCCGGCTCATCCACGTGCA
>JASHUG010000384.1 GCA_030040155.1 Streptosporangiaceae bacterium
TCCAGGACGGCGCCGGCCGCGGTCACCCACGACATCGAGGCACGTGCGGAGCGGAAAAAGCTCAGCTGCGGAAAGGACGTGTGCGTCTCACCGACGTCAATGAACCAGTCTTCCCAGGAGTTCCAGACTTCCTCCAGCAGGTCGAAACGGCCGAGCCGCCAGGACTCCGAGAGCAACCCGGTCGGAGTCGGCGGTGATCCCACCCGCACCGAGAGCTTTCTCACCAGGGCCTCCCGGCGAGAGAACGCCCCGTAGATCGTCGGCAGATAAGTGATCACCAGCGCAACGAGCGCCACCCCGACTGCGGCTTCGACGAACACGACCACCTCCCCACCAGGCCGGTAGGGGTGGACCAGCCCAAGCGTGGTCAGCGAGGAGCCGGACTCCCGCAGCGCGTCGCCGACGCCGGCCAGGCTCGCCGGGCGGCCGTCGGCCGCCCACAGGATCGCAGCGAAACCCACCGCGACCAGAATCACCCAGCTAGCGAGCTGCGCGAGCAGGCCAATGGGGCCCTGGAGGGATAGCAACTCCTCGCGCCGACGCGAAGACGACCGCAGGGCAGCAGCTCTGAGCACGCCGCGGGTAGTCAGGAAGGCCGCCCGCGCGATACGGGCCGGCACCGATCGCGGCAGCATCACCGTCCGCATCGCGGAGCTGAGCACCACGAGGACGCTGACGGCCCCGAGCAGTCCCACGATCCAGCGGGCGATTGTCATATCGCTTATCCTGGCGCATCACATTGTTGGCAAGGACGCGGGACAGAGTCGGCCGCTCGCGGCGACGGCCGACTATCGCCTGGGACTCGCGGCACGCGCCGGCGGATGCGCCCGGGCCGCGAAGGCGGGCGCGTGGCCCTCGGCACATCCTGCCGCAAGCACGCACGCGATGGCGACGACCGCCACGGCCGACCCCTTCGCGACCACCTGCCGGTGGCGCTGGCTTCACCAGGAACCAGATCAGGCCCGCCACGGTCAGGACCAGCGCGACGAAGAAGTTCAGCCGCAGGCCCAGGAAGTAGGCCGAGGAGTCGATCCGGATCGTCTCCTCGAAGATCCGGTATCCGGAGTGCTGAACCTGATGTCGGCCGCCGGGATCCCGCCTTCGATCCGCGCCGCGCTCGAAACCTCAAGTGCCCATGGCAGCGTGCTCGGCTTGCCGAAGAGCTGCTGGTCGAAGTAGTTGCCGACGCGCCCGATCGCCTGCGCCACCAGCAGCGCCGGGGCAACCGCGTCCATGAACAGCGGCACGCTCGCCCCGGCCCGCCGGACGCGCCAGGCCCCGACCAGTGCGCCCGCGGCGATCCCGCCCCACACGCCGAGTCCGCCGTTCCAGACTGCGAGCGGGCCCCACCACTCGTGCCTCGGCGTGATGTCGAACGGCGTGGTGACGTCGAAGTAGATCCGGGCGCCGACGATCCCGGCCGGGACGACCTAGAGGGCGATCGTCTGCACCAGGTCGGGGTCACCGCCCACGGCGCCCCAGCGGCGCCGGGTGATGTAGATGGCGAGCGCGATCCCGATTACGTACATAAGCCCGTAGAAATGGACGAACAGCGGCCCGAGGTGGACTCCGCTGACCGGCGGGCTCGGGATGAACGCCAGCGCATGCGTCGGCATGTCAGGAGGCTACAACCGGCACTGCCGGCTGCCAGGGGCGCGTGCTCCCCGGTGCAGCCGGCAGCCGCCGAATCGTTACCGCGGCGTAACCGCTGCCAGCGCGAACGCTAGCAGCGAGTTCGCGGTGTAGTCATCGGCCGGCTCGACCGACGGCCAGCTCACGACGTTGTCCACATATCCCGCGGTCTTGGTGTTGAACGGCTTGTAGTTGCCCGCGCTGCACGCCTTCATTCCCTGCACCGTTCCGAGCCCGATGAAGTTGGCCAGGCTGCTCGGGCCGTCGGTGGTCGCACCGAGCTGGATGTCGCCCTTGCGGTTCAGCGAGCCCGCCAGGTTAGCGATCTCACTCTGCATGCAGCGCGGGAAGGTCGTCCCGGCTCCGACCACGAACGAGCTGCCCCAGCCATTGCCGCCGAGCGCGAAGTTCAGCTGCTGCTGCGCGAACGCCGCGAACTGATCCGAGCCACCGTAGTGCTGGTACAGCGCGTTGGTAATGAAGATCCCGAACGCGTGCGGGGTGGCGTCGCTCGGCCCGAGCGCCGTTGCGAGCTCGAACGGGTCGCCCCTGGCCCAGTTCTCGCCGAGCCGCAACTGCGCCGCCATGTCGGACAGCAGTGCTTGCGGCGCGATGACCGGCTTGCTGTGCGAGCCGAAGTCTGCCTCGCGCATCGCCTGCAGCAGTTCCGCCTCGCCGAGCGCACCGTTGTCATAGAGGTTGAGCGTGTCGCCGCCGACTGGGTGTCCCTGCTTGATGTACTGCCGAGCCCAGAACGCCGCAGTCTGCAGATCCGCTTGCAATTGTGAGTGCGGGGCGTGCAGCGCCTCGTCGGCGAGCGCCATCTCAGCGGCGCCCCAGAGCATGTCGCTCTTCCACTCCGTGCCTGGGTAGTAGTCGTAGGGGAACGTCGTCACTATCTGGCCGACGTGCGTGGTCTTGGCCATCGCATATATGCCGCGGGCCAGCGACAGCAGGTGCCTGGCCTGTGCGGGATCGCTGCGCGCGTCGAGCTGGGCCGCCAGGGCGAAGTCGGCAGCGAACCGGCCAGCGAACTCGGGGCTGAACTTCTTGCCAGGCGGCGCTGCCTCAAACACCGGCCTGTACTTGACGTAGTACGCGGTCGGGCCAGGGTTGCCGCCCTTCTTCACGTCCATCCGGTCCTCGGCCTGGGGCAGGAACCAGAAGTTGTAATCACCCTGGATTGTGTTACTGGCGTTCCCGTTGCCGATGCCGACCTGGATGTACAGAACCTTCTTGGCGGGGTTCCACAGCTTCTCGAGCCACTGCAGGCCGTACTGGGCCTCGGGCTCGAGCGTCGAGTACTCGCCGGGGAAGTCGCGCGCCGCCATCAGCAACAAGCCGTCGGCGTAGCTGGCGGTGTAAGCGAACTTCTCGTAACCCCCGCCGGCGTCGAACCAGCCGCCGGCCACGTTCACCGGGCCGCCGATCTTGCGCAACGTGCCGAGCAGGTTGTCGTTGTTGTCGTACTTCGGGTCGGCGTACACGTAGGCGTGCTCGTCGGTCAGGTTCGCGGGCTCGCGGTTCAGCACCGAGTGCACCACGTCGGGGCCATCGCGCTCCGACGTGAAATAACGCACTGCGTTCATCACCAGCCCGTGGTAGAGGGTCGCCGGGCTCGCGATGCGGAATGGTGGCGACAGCGCGGTCAGGCCGTCCGCCGTGGCGGTGACCCGGCAGGTCCCTGGCCGCCGCACCGCGCTGAAGTTCAGCTCGTAAACGGCGCGGTACGTGGAGTTCCAGCTGCCCGCGAACTGCTTCGAGCTGCCGGCGAACACGACGCGGTGCGCGCAGGAGACCGTGAACGTCACGCTCGCGACCTTGGCGGGCAACATCATGAACGCGACCTTGGAGGCCTGCTCGGCGTAGCCGACCTGGTTGAGCCTGACCTCGGCGGGCACCGGCTTCGCGACCGCCGCTCCGGCCCCGGCCATCATGGGCAATGTGCCCGCTAGCACCCCCGCAGCTACAAGTCCAAGTCCCCATACCCTCTTCCGCACGACCTGACCTCCGCGATCCGGAACTAATTGTTAGGAAACCTACTAAACAAATAGAACCGTTCACAAGACCGGAACGAGGTGCGTCCGCGCCGAACTTGACTGCTCGACTGGCCCGGCCCTGGCCGTACTGGCGCCCGGCGGGCTTGCCGGGTGACGCTGAACCGCCCCTCACGGAGGGCAGGGCGACTTGGATGTGGACCTGGGGTACCAGGAGTACGCGAGGTCTACACCTCGCAGGTCGAGTCGAAAGGCAGCCGCCGCAACCCACGTGACATGGGACCCGCGGCCTGAGTCACTCGAATGACGGCTTGCGGTCCCTGGTGCGCTTCAGCTCGAAGAACCCGTCCGCCTCGGTCACCAGCACGAGCCCGTCCCACAGCCGGCCGGCGGCCTCGCCCTTCGGCGCGGGCGTGATCACCGGCCCGAACAGCGCCTTGCCGTGAATCCGCACGACCGGAGTTCCGACGTCCAGCCCGACGTCGTCGAACGCCTCATTGTGGGAGCGCTTGATCAGCTCGTCGTACTCCTCGCTGTCGGCCGCGCTCGTCAGCGAACTCGGCAGCCCGGCCTCGGCCAGCGCCTCGCCAAGCACCGCCGGATCCTCGCGGCGCCCCTCGTTGTGGAAGCGGGTTCCGATGGCCGTATAGAGCGGCCCGAGCACGCCAGGGCCCCGCAGCTGCTCGGCCGCCGCGCACACGCGGACCGGTCCCCAGGCCCGGCGCATCCGCTCCACGTACTCTTCGCTCAGGCCCTTGCCCTCGTGTTGCGTGAGGTTCAGGTAGGCCAGCGACATGATCCGCCAGTCCGTTCGCACTGGGCGGACCTTCTCGACCTCGAGCATCCACCGGGACGTGATCCAGGCCCAGGGACAGAGCGGGTCGAACCAGAACTGCACTTCCGTATACGCCTCAGGCTGTGCTGTCACGTCGGCTGGCAACAGCCCGTTGCAGCCGGGTATTCCGCGCGCCTTCGCCTGCGCCGGCTGCGGGGTGGGGAACTTCGCCGGCCTCCGCCACCAATGGGCAAGCGTCGCCGACGTCATGCACCCCGACCGCGAGGACCAGCGAGACGAAAGGAATATCGCTAGAGCGATTTATCGACAATCGCCGGAGCCGGCCCGGACGTGTCAGTTGCCGAGCCTCAGGACTACGCCGAGCCGCTTGGCCAGTTCCCCGGCCAGGCTGACGTCGTCCGAGCTAAAAGCGTCCCGGTCCCGGCTGAAGTGCAGGCTAGCTGTCCTACCGCCCGATCGCTGCTGGCCAGCCTCGGCGGTCTGCACTAGTCGAAGCCGAGCGCCGTTGCGCCACCCAAGCTCCGCTACGGATCCGCTTGCCGCAATGATGTCGCCCTCCAGTGCGCTCGTGAACAAGACGGTGGCACCGGCGAGGTCACCGACATGGTGCTCGACCAGCGCGAATGCCGACGACGGACCCGGCGACGGCAGCTCACGCGGCGCCGGGCGCTCGGGCGGCGGGCCAGATTGCTCGGCAAGCTGGATGACGATCCCGTAGGCGTCCCTCGGGTGCAGGAACGCCTCCTTCCACCTCGGATTCTGCAGGCTCACCTGGATTGGCTGGATGCCGGCCGCCTCGACTCGCGAGAGGGCCGCCCCGATGTCGGGGACGATGAAGTTCAGGTGATGCGGACCCGGCCCGCGCGCAGTGAGAAACCGCTCAAGGAAGGCCGAATCCGGCCCGCCAGTGGGCGTCAGCAGCTCGATCTTCGGGCCCGCGCTGAACTGGAGCTGTCCCCACCAGTAGCCGGGCGACTGACCGCCGTAAACCCACGTCCCGCCGAGCACTGCGCCGAAGAGTTCCCAGCCGTCGGTCAGCGTGTGCGTGCCGACGGCCACATGATCCAGGACTGTGCTCGTCACGAGCGCGGACGTCCGCTCGCGCACACGCCCGATGCCAACGCCGGCGTGCGGTCCGGTAGCCAGTGCATTCAGGCAGCATTCCAGACGGCGGAAACGCGGGCAATCAGCGGCCTAGATCCGCAGCAGCGCGGTGATGCGCAGCGCCGACGCAACCTCTCCCGGCAGCGCGGCCAGCAGTCCCGGCAGCAGCGAGCGCGCCTGAGCCACCTCCGCGGCGCTAGCCGGCCACTGCCCGAGCGCCCGGTCCGCGTTCATCGCAATCCAGTCGACGCCGCTCATCATCGGCTGGCCCAGGTCGGTCGGCGCAATCTGGGCGTCGTCGCCGCCGTGCGCGCGATACGCCCTGACTACCTCGCGGGCAACGCCGATATCGCGCCAGCACCCCATGGACATCGCGACGTCGGCAAGCTCGCGTCGGGGCACCACCGGATGGGCTACGTCCCAGTCGCACAGGACCGGACCCCGCCTGGTGGCGACGATGTTCTTCTGATCTACGTCCCCGTGCGACATGACCTCCTCGCCGGGGCGATGCCCGTCCGACTTGACCAGTTCGGCGATGACCGAGACGGACGGCCCGGCCGCCGCCATCAGACCGGCCCAATCGGCGCCGCTGCGGTACGCGGCTTTTGTCAGCTCGGGCCACCGGTCCGCGTTGTCGGTGTTCGGGAGCGGGAACAGGCTCCGGTCAAGCGGCCTGACCTGCAGGCCATGCATTGTCGCCAGCGCCTGGCCGGCCCAGCGTGCGATCTGAAGATCGACGACGCCCGCGCCCAAGGGGATTCCGCTTACCCATCGGTGCACCCGGACCGGCACCGGCTGTGTGCCGCCAAGGCGCACCCAGGCCAGGCACCCGCCCGTTACCGGGTTAGCGACCGGCTGCGGCGCCGCAATGCCGGCCTCGATCCCGCACAGCTCGAATGCCCACGCCTCCGCGAGCCACTTCTCCCAGCGGGGGATCCGCCAGGGGTTGCGCATCTGCTTGACCGCGAACACGCCGCCGTTGGCCTCCAGCCGGAAGACCCGGTTCGACCAGGCACCGCCGACTGCGGTCATGCTCGTCGCCGGGCCGTCGAGCCCGAACGCGGCGAGAACGACGGCCGGGTCGAGCCCGTCGCATCCGAACGCCGCGGCAATCACGGCGTCGCTGTCGCCGGTTTCGAGAAAGCGCCAGGGCCAAGGTCATTAACGGCCGCGACGCGGAAGTCGTAGAGCTGCCCGGTTTGCAGCGCCGAGATCGTGGCCGTCGGCGTGCTGTAAAGCTGACTCACGAGGGTCCACGGGCCGGCCGAGGCGAGCTTGTACTCGACCTCATACGTGATCGACTCGCCCGGGTCCGCCGCGATGCCCTGCCACATGAGGGTGACCGTGCCGCTGCTGTTGCTGGCGGCCGTCAGGTCCTGCGGTGTCGCAACTCCAGCGGTCACCGTCTTGGTCGGCGGGGGCGGCTTCGCCGGACTGCCGGGGCCTGTCGCCTGTCCGTCTCCGGCCGCGAACGCCTGCATCCAGAAGATGTAGTGATCCCCGTTCTGGCCGGCGGACGGCACGAAATGCGACTCGATCGTCTTGCCGGTGCTGGCCGGAAGCTGCCCGAGCGGAGGCTGCCAGCCGTCCGCGTTCGGTCCCTCGGCCCAGAGTCCTTCCTGCGTCCACTGCCCGGGATCCGCGGTCTGGTCCTGCCAGTGCACCCAGTACCAGACATCGGCACCCTGGCTAGGCCAGGACAGCTGAACGCTCCCGTCGGCGTTCGCGACCAGCCTGGCCCCGGGGTCGACCGCCTTGTACCGGTCCGGCGGGCAGTCACGTGAGGTCAGGGACCTCGGCACCGTCCAGGTCGTCTGGCTCGGCACGGCTTCAGGATTGTACGTCCACCGCGAGCTGGCCGCGGCGCGGCTGCGGGCCTCCGCCAGCTGCATGGCGCCGAGCTTCACTAGCGGCGCGGTAAACACGCTGGCCCGCACCGCCGGGGGCGCCTGCCCCGCCGACGGCACGGACGATGCCGAGGTGCCACGCGCTGCCGAGGTGACCGGCGGCGCGGACCGCCCTGGCGCACGGGCCGAGGCCGGCGCGCTGCGCCCGTTCCGAATGCGCGTCACGAAGTCAGTCACGGGCACGTCGATGAACCGCGGCACGTAGGCGTTCGCGTCGTAGTAGATCAGCGAGACGCAGCCAGGGTCGATCGCATTGGTATTGACGTTGTAGGACACCACGACGTCGCCGCGCGTGCTCGCCGTCACCGCGGCCGGGCTCAGCAGCTTGGCGCCGTAACCCAGCGCTCCGGGAAAAGTGTCGTCGATGCCGCGGAACCTGGTGCGGGCCGGCTTGAACAGCGACACCGCAGCCGCAGCCGAGTTGGTGAATGACCACGGCTGCAGGGCCTCGTGCGCGACAGCCCAGCCGCGATAGGTGCCGTCGGCGGGGTCGTCCTGGACCAGCCAGAACGCCCCGCGCAGGGCCGTTACCGACAGCTCGGTCGCGACCTCGATGTTGCCGACCGCCGCGAGCGGAAGCGAGGCGCACGAGTCGCCCGCGGCCGGCGCCGAGAACCTGCTCCCGCCCGTGTAGTACTGCCAGGCGGCCTGCGTGGCGGGGTCGCCACTCGTCCTGGCCAGGTACAGCCTGCTGCCGCGGCCGGACCGGTTGTAGCCCTCGCCGTAGACATAGGTGTAGCGCACGCCGCCGGTCGTCGCGCCGAGCGTCGCCAGGCCCCACATGACGTTGCGGAACCCGCACTTGTTGAGCTGGGTCGTAACGGTAGGCGCAATCGTGTCGCCGCTCTCAAAGTCGGCCTGCGGCAT
>JASHUG010000385.1 GCA_030040155.1 Streptosporangiaceae bacterium
CCACGACTTGCTCGATGTCGCGGTCGGCTAGCAGGTCGCGCACCAGTGCACCCTCGCCGCAGCCAAGGTCCCCAACCCGGCGCGCGCCCGACGCGCGAACCGCGGCCAGCACGGCGCCCCGGCGCAGCTCGCTCAGCGGTACCGGCTTGTCCGCCGAGATCAGGTCGCGCGCGCCCTCGAGTGCATTGTCGATCTCGCCGGCGTCAGCTTCGTCGGCCTCGGCCAGCCGGGCCAGCGCTGACTGGGTGAGCTCGCGCCGGTGGGCCAGGTACCGGCTGGTGATGACGGCCCGCTCCGGGTGCGTGGCCAGCCAGCCCTCGCCGGCCCGGATCAGCTTGTCAATCTCGTCCGCCGACACCCAGTAGTGCTTGGCGTCGTCGAGCACCGGCAGCAGCACGTACAGGTGGTTGAGCGCGTCCTGCAGCCGCATCTCGCCGGACAGGCGCACGCTGACATAGCGAGACCCGCCCCAGCCAGGGAACTCGGGATCAAGTTCTGCGGCGGTGGTCTCGACCTGCCAGCCAAGCGGCTCGAACACGCGGCCTACCAGGTCGGCCCCGCCCCGGCAGGACAGCGCCGGGAGCATGATCTCCAGCGGGAGCGGTGCCGCCGCGGCCTGCGGGCGGGCTTCGCAGCGCCCGGCCATAGCCGTCCTGAACACGTCCTTCAGCGCGACAGCCAGCATGCTGGCCGGCGCATAGGGCCGGTCGTTCACGTACTGCCCGAGCGCGAATCCCTCCTGTCCACGCTGACGCCGGCCCCGGACCAGACCGATCGGATCCACCTCAAGCAGCAGCGCCGCCGTGAACCTGGCCGCGCCGGCGTGCGGGTAGAACACGTGTGCCAGGCCGGCGGACTGGCTGAAGGTCTGCACCCGGTCCGGGTGCTTGTGCAGCAGGAAGCTCAGGTCGCTCGTCGGCGTGTGCGTGGTGGAAATCGTCAGAAGCACGTGTCGCAGTCTCCCCGAGAGGTCTCGCCCCGTCGCACCAATTTTGCTGCTTAAACACCTGCCCGCGAAAAGCCCTGGTCACGTCCGGGTAAATTCGGCTGGATTGGTGGCAGCTTTCAGCGTTTCGACCGCATCTAACTGGGCGTGGAAGTAACGGGGAGCGAGCAGCCGGCCGCGCCCGAGCAGGCGGGACCGGGCTCGGAACCAGACTTCGATGGCTCGCAGGTCCCCGTCAAGGCTCGGCCTCGCCGGCAGCGTTTGACGCCGTGGCTGATCGGGGCGGGGTACGTGCTGATCGCTGTCGGCCTGACCTGGCGGATCTGGCGGGACCCGGCGGTGATGGCGCCGACCAACGGCCGCCCGGCCGTGCAGGGCGACGTGCTCGATGACTTCTGGTTCATGCGGTATGCGGCGACGGCGGTGGCCCATGGCAGGCTGCCGGCGCTGGTGACGACGACCCTGAACTGGCCGCAGGGCGTGAACATGATGTGGAACAACACCGAACTGGTGGCCGGCGTGGTGCTCGCTCCGGTGACGTGGGCGTGGGGGCCCATCGCGAGCCTGGCCGTGCTGCTAACGGTGGGGTTCGCCGGGTCGGCGATCGCGATGATGGTCGTGGCGAGGCGCTGGGGAGCGGGGCTGCTCGGCGCCGGACTGGCCGGGGCGGTGTACGGCTTCAGCCCGGCGCTGCTGGTCGCGGCGGAAGACCATTACCAGCTCCAGTTCGCTGTGCTCCCGCCGCTGATGGTGGATGCGGCGTTGCGGCTGGCGGCCGGCCGCGGGCGGCCGGCCAGGTGGGGGGTGCTGACCGGGCTGTGGCTCGGGGTGCTGGTGTCGGCGCAACTCTTCCTCGGCTCGGAGTTGCTCGTCCTGACGGCGCTCGCGGGCGCGGTAATTGGGGTAATCGCGCTGATGCAGCGGCCGGCGGTAGTGGCCCAGGCCTGGCGAAGCGTGATAGCCGGGACCGGCACGGCGGTGGCGGTGGCGGGTCTGCTGTGCGGACGGGCGCTGTGGGTGCAGTTGCGGGGCCCGCTCAAGCAACACGGCAGCCCGTGGGACATCCCCCGCTATGGCAACCCCGAGGCCGACCTGTTCACCGCGCCCTATGCCGTGCTGCTGCACCATGATTTCTTGCGGTTCCTCGCCCGCACGCACCAGTTCAGGGTCGAGACGTACGCCTATCTCGGCTGGCCGATCGTGATCGCGCTGATCGTGCTGCCGATCCTGTTCTGGCGGGATCCGCGGGTGCGGACGTGCGGGCTGGCATTCTGGGCACTTGAGCTGATCGGGATGGGCGGGCACCGGACCCGGCTGTTCGGGATCCTGGTCAACGGCGCCATCCTGCCCTGGCACTACCTGATCAGGTTGCCGGCCCTGAACGTCGTGGTGGTGCCGCGGATCTCGATCCTGGCCGACGGGCCGGCGGCACTGGTGATCGGGTTCGCCGCCGATCACGCGCTTGCCGCCATCAGGCGGCAGGAGGGCTGGCGCCGGCCGGTCCTCGCCGCGGCGGCGGTGGCGGGCCTCGCCGCGATGATCGTGCCGATCCTCCCCGAGCCGGTGCCTGCGGCCGCGGTCATCCAGCCGCAGCCGGGGTTCAGCGCCACGCTGGCCGGGCTGCGCTTGCCCGCCGGAGCGCCGGTGCTCTTCCTGCCGATGGAGGACAACCTCGTAGAAGGCTGGCTGTCCCTGACCAACCCGCCGGTCTCCATGGTCGGCGGATCCTGTATGGTCCCGGCCCGCAACGGCCACGCGACGACGTGTCAGAACGCGAGGGCATGGACCGGGGCGGAAAGACTCACCGCCCTCGGCATAGGCCGGCTCTCCGACATCGCGCCACGACCAGGGCCGTCACGCGCGGACGCACTCGAGGCTCTCCGTCAGTGGCATCCCGAGGCCGTGCTGTACTTCGGCGGCGACCAGGCAGTGGTCCGGTTCCTGGTCGGGCTGCTCGGTAAGCCGGCCGACCAGCATGACGGCGTGCTGGGCTGGCACCTCACCGCGGCGGGCTCGCCCCTCGTTCGTCCCGGCCCGGCGGCCGGCCACCGCCACCGTCCGCACGCTCAGTAGTCGAGCAGGGCGCGCAGCGCTGCCGAGACCTTCTCGGTGGTGGGGATCACCTCGTCCTCAAGCGCGTCGGCGAACGGGAGCGGGACGCACGCGGCCGCGACCCGGCGGATCGGCGCGTCCAGCAACTCGAAGCCCTCGTCCGCGACGATCGAGGCGACGGTGCCGCCCCAGCCGCCCTGGTACGGGTTCTCCTCGACGATCAGCAGGCGCGAGGTGCGCTGCACCGAGGCCAGGACCGTGGCCATGTCCAGCGGTACCAGGCAGCGCAGGTCGATGACCTCGACGCTCGCTCCGGACGACTCCAGTTCCTGCGCGGCAGCGAGCGCAATCGGCACCGTGGCGGCGAGCGCGACCACCGTGACGTCGGTACCGGACCTGGCGATGGCAGCCTTGCCCAGCGGCACGAAGTGGTCATCGGGCGCGGGCTCGCCGCGGCTGGCGAACAGCCCCTTGTGCTCGAAGAACACGACCGGGTCGTCACTGCGGATGGCCGCCGCGAGCAGCCCGATGACGTCGGCCGGCGTGGATGGTGCGGCTATCTTCAGGCCGGGCACGGCGAGCGCCCAGTTCTCGACCGACTGGGAGTGCTGCGCGCCGAAGCCGAGCCCGCCGCCGTTAGCCGTCCGCACGACCAGCGGGATCGTCACCTGGCCGCCGGTCATGTACCGCATCTTGGGGATCTCGTTGGCCAGGTAGTCCCAGCAACAGGCGAGGAAGTCCGAGAACATGATCTCCGCGACCGGCCGCACGCCGGTCATGGCCGCGCCCATCGCCATGCCGACGATGGCCTGCTCCGAGATGGGCGTGTCCCGCACCCGATCGGGCCCGAACTCGGCCTGCAGGCCCACCGTCGTCTTGAACACGCCGCCGGCCGCGCCGATGTCCTCGCCCAGGCAGACGACGGCCGGATCGCGCCGCATCTCCCTGGCCAGGCCCTCGGCCACGGCTTCCCTGTAGGTGATCAAGTCCGCCACTGGTAGCCTCCGTCCGCCCAGACGTCGGTGAGTGCCTGCGCGGGATCGGCGCCGCCTGCTGCC
>JASHUG010000043.1 GCA_030040155.1 Streptosporangiaceae bacterium
GCCCAGTGCTCGCGGACCCGGCTCAGGATGAACACGTGGTAGTCCATGCTCAGGCCGAAGAGCAGCGTGAACGTGAACAACGGCACCCACGGCACCAGGGCGCCGAACGACGTGAAGCCAAGCAAGGACTCCAGGTGGCCGTCCTGGAAGATGAGAGTGACCAGCCCGTAAGCGGCGCCGACCGACAGCAGGTTAAGCCCGATCGACACCAGCGGGATCGTGATACTTCGGAACGCGCACAACAGCAGGATGAAGGCGAGCAGCGCCACGACGCCGAAGACCAGCGGCGTCCTTGAGTCCAGCGTCGAGGCGAAGTCGTAATTTGCCGCGGTGTTGCCGGTCACCGCGAAGCTGGCGCCCGGCACCCGGCCGATCGTCGCGGGCAGCACACGGTTCTGCAGTGCCAGCAGGGCGTCGTCAGAAACCTTCCCCGACCCGCTGCCGGCCAGCGGGACCTCCACGACCAGGGCCTTGCCGCCGGCGACCACGCTCGTGGTCACCGGGCCGCGGACCGGCCCGGTCGGGCTGGCATCGCTGCGCAGCGCCGCCAGCTCCGTCGCCATCGCTGGGCTTGACAGGTTCTGCCCGGTTACCACCACGTCCGCCGGAGCGGGCTTGCCGGGAAACTCGTGCTGGATGTCGTCAAGCACCTGGACCACGCCGAGGTTGCTCGGCAGGTCGAGCGACGGGCTGCCCAGCCGCATGCCCAGCGCCGGTGCGCTCAGCGCGATCAGCGCGGCCGCCGCGATCCCGCCGAGGAGCGCGGGCCGCCTGACCACCTGGCCGGCCAGGCAAGCCCAGGTACGGCAGGGCCTGGCCTGCGTCCGGCGGTGGCCAAGGTGCGGCAGCTTGCCGCGATCGGCCCACGGGCCCAGCCATGACAACAGCGCAGGCAGGAAGGTCAGCGAGCCGATGACCGCGACTCCGACCACCATGATCGTGCCGGTCGCTATCCCGGTGAAGATGTCGATGCCGGTGAGGAACAACCCGGCGAGCGAGATCATCACGGTCAGGCCCGACACGAGAATGGCCCGGCCTGACGTCGCCGCGGCGATCCTGGTGACCGTGTCGTTATCGTGCCCGGCGGCCCGTTCCTCGCGTTCTCGCCGCAGGTAGAAGAGCGAGTAGTCGACTCCGACGGCCATCCCGATGACCAGCACCAGCTCCGAGGTCCCCGAGCCGACGGGGAGCCAGTGCCCGGCAATGCTGAGCAGGGATACGGCCGTAACGACGGCGGTTCCGGCCAGCAGCACCGGTATGCCGGCCGCGATCAGCGCGCCGAAAACCGCGACCAGCAAGATCAGCGTCAGCGGGATCGACGTCCACTCCGACTGGCGGTAGTCATGGGTGAGCAGTGCGTTCGCCGCGATGTCGGTGGTGGCGTCGCCCGCCTCGCGGACTACCAGGTCCGGATTGGCGGCCTGGATCCGGTGCACGGCGGCCACGTCGCTCAGCACCGTGGCATCGGCGTCCGCGTTCGGCCCGGCAACGGTGAAGGTCACCAGGTCAGCGGCGCCGTCCTGCGCTCGCATGGCAGTGCCGCCGCGGTCGAAAGGCGACCGGATGTTCGCCGCCGCGTCCGGCAGTCCTTCAAGCGCGGCCACGACGTCGTGGGTTACCCGCCTGACCTGCTTGGCGGCGTCACTGGCAAGCTGGCGCTCAACCGGCTTGGCCTGGATCAGGACGCTCTCGGTGGGCGGGCTCACGACCCCCAGCTGGGTCAGTATCTGCTCGCCCCGCCCGGCCTGGCCCGGGTCGTATTGCTGCACTCCCCCGGAGCTGATGAACTGGCCGCCGATGAAGGCAATGGTCATGAACGCCAGCCATAGCCCGACGGCCGTCTTCCGGTACTTGGCGCTCCAGCAGGCGGTCCGTTCCACGAAGGGCCTGCGAACCCGGCCTTGGCCCGGGCGCACGGCACTGCGGCGGAGCTGGCCCATCAGGACGCTCTCTGGCTCGGTGATCGGCGCGTTATGCCGGACACGCACCAGGTTCCAAGGGCGCCTTGCCGGACGTGGGAGCAACTGTAGCCGGACCGCGCTGATGGATCAGCCATAGGCCGAAATCCGGCGCGTTGGACCGGGACGCGCCGGATTTCGGCTGATTATGGGACCTGAGTCAGGCCCGGTCTGCTACCTGCCGCGGCCAGGTGCTGTCACGGTCGGCCCGGCGGCCAGGCAGCCAGGCCAGCCAGCGAGGCAGGTACCACGTACGCTCGCCGAGCAAGGCCAGGGCGGCTGGCACCAGGATTCCCCTGACCACGGTCGCGTCGATGAGCACCGCCGCGGCCAGCCCGACTCCCAGCATCTTGAGGCTGACGAGCGACAGCGTGGCCAGGATCGAGAACACGGCCACCATGATCACGGCGGCGCTAGTCACCACGCCCGCGCTGCTCGCGATGCCGCTGACGATCGCGTCCTTGGTCGGGGCGCCGCGCGAGCGCAGCTCGCGGATCCGGCTCAGGATGAACACGTGGTAGTCCATGCTCATCCCGAACAGGAACACGAAGATAAACAGCGGCACCCAGGACACCGTCGCCCCGAAGCCCGTGTATCCGAGCGCGCCCTGCAGCCGTCCGTCCTGGAAGATCAGCGTGATGATCCCGAAGGCGGCGCCGACTGACAGCAGGTTCAGGCCGATCGACACGAGCGGTATCGCGATCGACCGGAACGCCACCAGCAGCAGGACGAACGCCACCACGGCCACGACCGCGAGCACGAGCGGCGTGCGCGAGTGCAGGTCCGCGATGTCGTCGTAGTTGTTGGCGGTGGTCCCGCTGACCGCCCAGGTGATGCCGCTCACCTTGCCGAGGGTCGCCGGCAGTACGTGATTGCGCAGGTCGAGCAGCGCGGCATCGGAGCTTGCGTTCGTGCCATTGCCCTGCAGGGGAACGTTGACGATCATCCCCCGGCCGCCCGCGATGAACGCGGCGGTCACGGGCGGGCGGATCGGCCCCGTCGTGGTCGCATCCCGCTGGACCGCGGCTACCGCCCTGGTCATGGCCTGGCCATGCAGGCCCTGGCCGGTGACGACCACCTGCGCCGGCGAGGGTGCGTCGGGGAAGGCCGCCTGGATCCGGTCGGCGGTCTGGATGATCGGCACATTGCTGGGGAAGCCGTTGTACGGCGCGGTGCCCAGCCGCATGCCCAGGGCCGGGGCGGCGAGGGCGAGCATCGCGATCGCCGCGACGGCGCCCCAGGCAGCCGGCCGGCGCACTACCCGGCGCACGACGGCCGACCACAGCCGCGACGGACGGGACGCGGTCCGCCGGCGGCCGAGGAACGGGATCTTGCCACGGTCGGCCCGGGGGCCCAGCCAGGACAGCAGCGCGGGCAGGAATGTCAGCGAGCCGATGACGGTCGCACCCACGACCGCGATCGTGCCGAGCCCGATCCCGGTGAACACCGAGTAGCCGGTTAGGAACAGCCCGGCCAGCGCGATCATGACGGTCAGCCCGGACACCACGATGGCACGGCCAGAGGTTCTCGCCGCCACCGCCAGCGCCTCGCGCGTGCTAGCACCCCTTGCCCGTTCCTCCCGCTCCCGGCGGAGGTAGAACAGGGTGTAGTCAATGCCGACGGCCATTCCGATGATCAGCACGACCTCCGACGTGCTGGTTCCGGTCGGCAGCCACAGGCCGATGACCGAGGTCAGCGAGATAGCCGAGATGACCGCGGTGAGCGCCAGCAGGATCGGGATCCCGGCGGCGATCAGCGCGCCGAACACGCAGACCAGCAAGATCAGCGTGATCGGCAGCGAGGTCGACTCGGCCTTCCGGAAGTCGCTGCTGAGCAGCGCGTTCCCTGCCCGGTCCTCGCTCGCATCGCCGGCCTCGGCAATCCGCAGGCTGGGATACCTGCCCTGCACCGCCGCGACGGCGTTCAGGGCAGGCACTACTGCCTGGTCCTCGTTCGCCCCTGTGACGTTGAAAGTAACAAGGACCGACCGGCCGTCGGCCGAGACCAGCGAGCCTCCGCCGGCACTCAGCGGTGAGCGGATATTGCTGGCCGTCGTCCGGGGCAGCCTGCTCAGCGCGGCCACGACTTGCGTCGTGGCCTCGCGCATGGAGGGGTCGGTGCGGAATGTGCCGCTGCCGCGGGCCTGGATCAGCACGTCCTCGGCTGGCGGCGGCCCGTTATCGTCAAGCCTCGCCAGCGCATGCTCGGCGACGCCCGACTGGCCGGGGTCATACTGGGTGACGTTCTTGGCGGAAATGCTCTGCCCGACCACGAAGATGATCGCGACCAGGGCAAGCCAGCCGAATACCGCTGTTTTGCGGTGCCTGGCGCTCCAGCCGGCAATGCGCTCGACTAGCGGCGCTCTGTGCGACTTCTGCCGGCGACGGCGGGGGGTTTCGCGATCGGGCCCTGTTTCGGGCAATACTGAAATCTGCGATTGGCGCATGGTGACCTCTCCTGGGTGTCGCGCGTTGGTCGTGTTGGCCCTCGCCCGCGAGCTGGCACTCGCGGGCGGGGGCGGCTTACTAGGGGGACAGAGAGCAGTTCCCGGACCGGGCAGGGCCCGGCGGGTCGGTCTGGACGGGCGGGTCGGTCAGCATCAGCGGTCCCAGCGGCCGCGGGCCGGCCAGCACCGCCCATGCCGGGGCGAGCGGGTCGCCAGACCACCGGAGGATGGCCCTGGCTACCTCGGCCTGCAGTCGGGCCGCAGCCACCAGGACGTAGTTGAACAGCAGGAACAAGGCGGCGCACCCGGCGGCCACCAGCAGGGCACTCGGCAGCGAGTAGACGTACAGGCCGTGATGTCCTGGCGCGCGCGGGCCATGCGGGAAGTAGCCGATCATGGCGCCCGGCACGTTTTGCGCCGTGCAATCGCCCACGCATACGTCACGGACGTGCAGGTACCACAGCGGGAGCGTGATCCCCGCCAGGAACGTCAGCCAGAGGCTCAGCACGACCG
>JASHUG010000386.1 GCA_030040155.1 Streptosporangiaceae bacterium
CGGCGGCCGCCAGCGACGCGCGCCTGGCCGGATCGTCGAGCAGCCGGCCGGCCGCCGCGGCCAGCGCGGCCGGGTCGCCCATCGGGAACAGCTCGCCCGCCTCGCCGCCGCGCAGCACCTGGCGGAACGCATCCAGGTCGCTGGCCACGATCGCGGCACCGGAGGCCATCGCCTCGACCAGCACGTAGCCAAAGCTCTCGCCGCCGGTGTTCGGCGCGCAGAACACGTCGACTGAGTGCAGCATCCTGACCCGGTCGGCGTCACTCACCTGGCCGAGGAGCACAACCCGGTCCCGCAGCGGCCCGGATACCTGATCCATCACCTCGTCCGGGTCACCGCGCCCGGCGATCAGCAGGCGCAGTCCCGGCCGCTCGAGCGCCATCTGGTTGAAGGCCGCCAGCAGGATGTCGAGCCCCTTGCGCGGCTCGTCCATGCGGCCGAGGAACCCCAGCGTGCCCCCGGTTCCGGGGAACCCTGGCAGCGGCTCGGCCTTCTCGTACCGGCCGACGTGCAGCCCGTTGGGTATCAGGACCGCATCGCCGCCGAGGTGCTCAACCAGCGTGTCCCTGGCCGCCTCGGCCACTGCGATCCGGCCGCTGATCTTCTCCAGGGCCGAGGCCAGGATCGGCTGCGCTGCGTGCAGCGCGCGCGAGCGCGGGATGGCCGCGTGCATGGTGGCCACGATCGGCCCGTCCGCGACCCAGCAGGCCAGCAGCGACAGGCTCGGGGCGGCTGGCTCGTGCACGTGCAGGACGTCGAAGTCGCCGTCCTTCAGCCAGCGCCGCACCCGGCCGGCCGACAGGAAGCCGAAGGCAAGCCTGGCGACCGAGCCGTTGTAAGGGACGGGAACGGCGCGGCCCGCCGGCACCACGTAGGCCGGAAGCTCGGCGTAGTCATCCGCCGGAGCGATGACCGAAACATCGTGTCCGAGGTCGATCAGCGCCTCGGCCAGCCCGCTAATGTGCTCGCGGACTCCGCCAGGCACCTCCCAGTCATAAGGGCAGACAAGACCGATTCTCATGGCGCTTCCTGCCCGAGCGCGTCAGGGTTGGTGAACGGACCGTGCTGGCCGTTATCGGGCTGGCCGTTGCTGGCCGCCTTGGCGGCGGCCCTCGCCTGCCGCTCAGGGTCCAGGTCGGCCAGGAACACCTTCTGCAGCATCAGCCAGTCATAGGGATGCTCGCGGATCCCTTCCTCGAAGAACGTGGCCACGCTCTGCATCATCGCGGCGATCTTCTCTGACCTGGTGCCCTCGGCGGGCTGCGGGATCTCGGCGCCGACCTTGACGCCCCAGCCGTCCTCGGTGAACCACAGCACGGCAGGCAGCAGCGCGGCGCCGGTCAGCACGGCAAGCGCAGCAGAACCACCCATCATCTTGGCCTTCTCGCCGAAGAACTCCACCTCGATGCCACTTCCTGTGACATCCCGGTCGGCCGGCAGTATGACAATCTTGCCGGACCGCAATCGCTCTGCCAGTATTCCGAACGGCCGGACTCCCCCGCTAGCAGGTAGCACCTCCATACCCAGGCCCTCACGGAACGTGACGAACCGCTCGTACACAGACTCCGGCTTCAGCCGCTCAGCCACCGTGGTGAAAGAGCCTGCCCCCATCGTGATGATCCATGCCCCCGCCTGGTCCCAGTTCCCCATGTGCGGTATCGCGATCACCACGCCGCGGCCGGTCGCGTTCAGATCCAGTATGTACTTGGCGCCCCCGTCGGGGTCGTACATGCCCTCGACCAGGTGATCAACCGGCAGCACCGGCAGCCGGAAGATCTCCAGCCAGTACCTGGCGTAGTTGCGCAGGACCTCTCTGGACGCGGCCCGCAGCACCTTGCCGTCGACGTCGCCGCCGAGCACCCGGACCAGGTTCGCCTCAAGGACCTGCACCCGCGGTCCCTCTCGACGCCAGGCCACGTCGGCGAAGAACTCAAACAAGCGCGAGGTCAGCGCCTCGGGCAGCTTGCACACCAGGCTCCAGCCGAGCCCGTATCCGGTGTCGGCGAGCCTGTCCTTCAGTCCCGGCATGTCCTACCCTCCAGGCGCGGATTCCCGGTCGCCGGGCGCGCCCACAGCCGGCGACTCCGGGTCAGCTGCTGGGCGCGCCTCGCCCGAGGCGCCATTGGCCGATGACCCGGCCGATGGAGACGCCGGGGCAGCCGCGAGTTTCGCGGCCGACCGGCGTGCTGCCAGCACTCGCTGCCCGGAGGTGAACGCACTGGCCGCTGCCAGCAGCCAGAGTCCAATGGGGAGGACATACGGTACGCCAAGGCCGGCCAGTCCCGCCGCCACAAGCCCGATAAGAAGCCTTTCGGTCCGTTCTGCGAAGCCCACGTCGCAGGTCAGCCCGAGGCTCTCCGCCCGCGCCTTGGTATACGACACTAGCGAGCCTGCCACCAGGCAGAACAGCGCGACCGCAGCCATCAGATGACTGTGGCCGCCGCGGACGAAGTAGATCGCCAGTCCGCCGAAGACCGCGGCGTCCGCCACCCGGTCCAGGGTGGAGTCCAGGAACGCACCGAACGGGCCGCTCGTCCCCTTGATCCTGGCCAGCGTCCCGTCGAGCATGTCCGAGAACACGAAGATCGTGCAGACGACCACGCCCCAGAACAGGTGCCCGGTGGGAAAGAAGTACAGGGCACTCGCCGACATGCCGACAGTCCCGATGACCGTCACCATGTTCGGCGTGATCGGAGTGCGGGCAAGAGCCTGGCCGACAGGTGTTAGCAGCCGGCCCAGAGCGGGACGCAGGACTTTCAGCATGGCGGCTTGATCTTACTGTCGGGCCCGTGACTGGCCGGAACCGAACCGCGATGCCAGACCAGATCAGTCCGGGTGATTCTGGTCAGGGACTTGAGATCGCCGACCGTCAGGTAAAGGCTGGGCGTGCAGCAGGGAAACACCTGAGGCAGGACACGAGCCAGTCTCACCTCACGGAATAATCAAGCGCTTCAGGAGGCGATGCGTATGCCGGACAAGTCTCACGCAGCAGGGGCCGCCGGCCGTACATCAGCGGCCGGCCAGCCCGAGAGCGTGCGCAACGTGGTGCTGGTCGGCCATTCCGGGTCAGGGAAGACGACGCTCGCCGAGGCGCTCCTGCTAGATACGGGGACGATTCAGCGCGAAGGCCGGGTCGAAGAAGGCACGACGGTCAGCGATTTTGATGACGTAGAAATCAGGCAGCAGCGGTCGGTCAACCTGACGCTTGTGCCGTTTGTGTATGGCAACGTGAAGGTGAACCTGCTCGACACGCCCGGCTACGCCGACTTCAGCGGCGACCTGCGGGCGGGGCTGCGCGCCGCCGACGCGGCTCTCTTTACCGTGTCGGCCGCGGACGGCGTGGACGGGCTCACCAAGATGCTCTGGGAGGAATGCGCCGCAGTCGGCACGCCGCGTGCGGTCGTCATCACCAAGATCGATCATCAGCGCGGGGACTTTGAGGAGGCCCTGGCGGCCTGCAAGGACGCCTTCGGCGAGTCGGTGGCTCCTCTCTACCTGCCCGTCACCGACGGGCAGGGCGGCGTACAGGGCCTGATCGGGCTGCTTTCCGAACGGTTCTACGACTACTCGAGCGGCAGCAGGACCGCGGCCGAGATCCCGGCCGCAGACGCCGACCGGGCGGCCGAGGCACGCGGCTCCCTGATCGAGGCGATCATTCAGGAGAGCGAAGACGAAGGCCTGATGGACGCCTACCTGTCCGGGGAGGAACTCGAAGTCAAGGGCCTGATCGATGACCTGGAGACGGCGGTGGCCCGCGGCACCTTCTACCCGGTGCTGGCTTCCTCTGCCCCGCACCACATCGGCATGGAGGAACTGCTCGAGGTCATCACGCAGGCGTTCCCCTCGCCCGAAGAGCACCCGATGCCGGTCGTGACCACGATCGACGGCAAGCCGGTCAACAACGTGAAGCCCGACCCGAACGGGCCGCTGCTGGCCGAGGTCGTGAAGACGACGTCAGACCCGTACGTGGGCCGGGTGAGCCTGGTCCGGGTGTTCTCCGGGACGCTGCGCCCGGACGCGACGGTGCACGTGTCCGGTCACGGCCGCGAGGCCAGCGGACATGCCGACCACGACGAAGACGAGCGCATCGGCGCGCTGACGTCGCCGCTGGGCAAGCAGCAGCGGACCATCAGCCAGTGCCAGGCCGGTGACATCTGCGCCGTGGCCAAGCTCGCGACCGCCGAGACTGGCGACACGCTGTCGGACAAGGACAACCCGCTGCTGATGGAGCCGTGGTCGATGCCCGAGCCGCTGCTGCCGGTGGCGATCCAGGCCAAGTCCAAGGCGGACGAGGACAAGATGTCGCAGGCCATCGCGCGGCTCGTGGCCGAGGACCCGACGTTGCGGCTGGAGAACAACGCCGAGACCCGCCAGCTTGTCCTGTGGACCATGGGCGAGGCCCACTCCGACCTGGTGCTCGACCGGCTGTCGAGTCGCCACGGCGTCGCGGTCGAGACCGTACCCCTCCGGGTGCCGTTGCGCGAGACCGTGGCCGGCAAGGCGCAGGGCCTCGGGCGCAACGTCAAGCAGTCCGGCGGCCACGGCGAGTACGGCATCGTTCACGTCGAGGTCGAGCCGCTGGGCTCGGGCGGTGGCTTCGAATTCGTGGACAAGATCGTTGGCGGCGTCGTACCGCGCCAGTTCATCCCGTCCGTCGAGAAGGGCGTCCGGGCGCAGCTGGAGCAGGGCGTGCTGGCCGGCTACCCGATGGTCGACGTCCGCGTCACGCTGTTCGACGGCAAGGCGCACTCGGTGGATTCCTCGGACATGGCCTTCCAGAAGGCTGGCCGCGCCGGGCTCAGGGACGCTGCCGCCAAGGCGCAGGTTCTCCTGCTCGAGCCCGTCGACGAGGTCTCGGTCCTGGTCGCGGACGACTACGTCGGCGCGGTCATGTCGGACCTGTCGTCCAGGCGCGGTCGCGTCCTCGGCACCGAGCC
>JASHUG010000387.1 GCA_030040155.1 Streptosporangiaceae bacterium
ACGGTTTCGAGCCCGATGCCGTCCACCCGCGGACGACGGCCGGTAGCCACGAGCAGGTGATCGCCGCGCAGTTCGCGGCCGCTCGCGAGGGTCAGCACGAAGTCCGCGCCGTCCCGCCGTGCCGCAGTCGCCTCGATGCCGAGTTCGAGGTCGATGCCGTCGGCACGCAAGACCTCGCCCAGCGCCACGCCGAGGGGCGCGGGCTCGCGGGCAAGGACGTGCGAGGCTCCCTCGGCCAGGGCAACTTCGGCGCCGAGGCGCCGGACAGCCTGGGCCATCTCGGCCCCAACCGCACCGCCGCCCAGGATGACCAAGCGGCCGGGGATGGCTTTCATCGCCGTCACCTCGCGGTTGGTCCACACCCCGTCGAGGTCGCGCAGGCCAGGCACGGGCGGGATGACCGCGTCCGAGCCCGTCGCTACCACGACGTGCTCAGCGGTGTGCGGCACGCCGTCGACCTCGACCACCCCCGGCCCGGCCAGCTTGCCCGTGCCCCGGATCAGGTCGATGCGGTGATCCGCGAGCCAGCGCACCTGCCCGGCGTCGGAATAGTCCGACACCATGCAGTCCCGCCAGGCCAGCGCCTGCCCCACGTCGACCTGCCCGGTGGCGGCCGCCTCGCGCGCGTCATGCACGGCCTCGCCGGGGCGCAGCAGCGTCTTGGACGGGATACACGCGTAGTACGAGCAGGAGCCGCCGACCAGTTCACGCTCCACCACCGCGACGCGCAGGCCGCCTTCGGCCAGTTCGCCGGCGCAGTGCTCGCCCGGCGATCCGGCGCCGACGACGATCACGTCGTAATCGGTGCCTGTCATCCGCAGCCCCCTGTCGGACTGGCGGGCCCGGCCCGCCATCGCGACCATGATTCCCGGAACCAGTCGGGAAATAACCGGCATTCATCTGGTCGCTCCATCAGGCGCGTATCCAGCATCGGCGTCGGCGGGCGGCTCGATGTCGTCGTAGAGGCGGACCGCGGCCAGCAGGCCGTTCTCGCCGCGTTCGCAGACCGCGAGTCCCGGCTGAGGCGGCAGCTCATGGCGGCCCCAGCGCACGCAGGTGTATTCCACCGCGCAGGTCGCTGCGTCGTCAGTCACCGCGCAGAGCTGCCAGCCAATTCCGCCGCCTGCGCTGAAAAGCCTGGTGAAGTACGCGCGCAGCGCCTCGGTGCCGCGATGGGTGGCGTGCGGCCCGATCGGCTCGCGGACGTAGCCGTCGGCCTGGAAGGTGGTCAGGATCGCGTCGGTGTCACCAGCCTCGAGCGCAGCCTGGTATCGGCCAGCGACGCCACCAGCCGCTGCGTTCGCGGGCTCGAGTATCGGCGACCTGAGGTGGCGCCGCCCCTCGACTGGCAGCAGGCTGCTGTACGTCCGGAACACCACCGACTGGTCATCGTGAGACTCGGCGACGACCGCCACCGGCCACGCCACCTCCCCTACGCTGCCAGGCTCCACGCGGGCGAGCAGTTCGACCACCGCGCGCCCGCCCACGGACAGGGAGTTCGTCGTCTCGATCCGCACGTGGTGCTCGGCCAGCCAGGACTTGCTCCGGCTCACGAATTGCCGGACATGCCTGCGGCCGCGGATCTCGCCCTGGTGCGCGTCGTAGACGACCACGTGGCCGGGCCACGCTGTCTCGAGGATGTGCGTGTCACCGGCGTTCAGTGCGGTGAAGTACTGCCCTACCGGATCCGCGCGGCCTGCGGCGCGAGTCTGGCTGCGCGCCAGTTCCACGGCGGTCGTAAATTCCGGAAACCACGGCATTTGAGCCCCCTGCGCCCCGCGGCGGGCGCCGAGCATCCCCGCGCTGGTGCGCCGGTCCCGCAGCGAATGCCGTCATTCCCGCCGCGCGGCCGGCCATGCCATGGGTATGACCCCCGAGGAAGTCCGAGAGGTCATCAGTTTCAGCCAAAGGGGGCGCGATGAGCACAACCGGCGACCGCAGCGCCAACGCGAGCGGACAAGCGGAGATCGTGGACATGCCACTCGAAGTGCTCGTCCTCCCGGTCACGGACGTGGACAGGGCCAAGGAGTTCTACGCCGGCCTCGGGTGGCGGCTCGACGCTGACCGGGCAGCGGATGGGTTCCGGCTGGTGCAGTTCACCCCGCCCGGCTCGGGCTGCTCCGTCCAGTTCGGCACGAATATCACGAGCGTCCCGCCCGGCTCGGCCCAGGGCATGACGCTCACCGTCTCTGACATCCAGGCCGCCCGCGACGCGCTGGTGAGCCGGGGCACCGAGGTCAGCGAGGTCTTTCACTGCGCGACCGGCACCGCATGCCGGTTCCGGGACGGTGACGGCTTGTTCGAGCGGGCTGACGGCGCCGAGCCCGATCACACCAGCTACAGCTCGTTCGCGGCCCTCAGCGACCCGGACGGCAATGGCTGGGTCCTGCAGGAAGTGACCACCCGGTTGCCCGGCCGGATCGATCCTGGGCAGACCTCGTACGGCTCGGCCAGGGACCTGGCCGCCGCGATGATCCGGGCCGCCACTGCGCACGGTGAGCACGAGAAGCGGATCGGGCATGCCGATGCGGACTGGCCTGACTGGTACGCGCTCTACATGGTGGCCGAGCAGACCGGCGCGGAGCTACCGCTATGAGCGCCGCAGCGACCACTCCCGCTCCACCCCAGCACGTGCCCGAACTCGCCGGGCAGACGGTCGTGGTGATCGGCGGCAGCGCGGGCATCGGCCTTGAAACGGCCCGGCGTGCGCGGGCTGAGGGTGCGCAGGTCGTCCTGACCGGCCGCAACGCGGGGCGGCTCGGCCAGGCGGCGCAGCAGGTCGGAGCGCAGCGGACGGCTGCGTTCGACGCCACCAACGCGG
>JASHUG010000388.1 GCA_030040155.1 Streptosporangiaceae bacterium
TCCGTCGGCGTGCTCAGGCTGGCCGGCCGGGGCCAGCGGGTTGCCGTACGGCTTGAGCGCCGACAGCAGCGTGCTGGCGGGCTCGACCGTGGCCAGGGCCGCGCGGGCCGGCAGCGGCCCGGCGTGCAGGTCGGTGACGCCGGTCAGGAGCTCGTGGTTGTAGTCCTGGCCCGACGCCGCGAAGCCGGCGGTGCGCCAGTCACCGGGCCCGGCGGCGAGCGCGTACTCAAAGGTGTGGCTCCAGTGCTGCCAGGCGAAGCTGCTGCCGTCGGGTGCCGTGCGCTTGTCCCCCTCGATCCAGACGCCGCAGGGCCAGGCGCTGCAGGCGCGCATCAGCGCCATGGTCAGCGTGCCCTCCGGGGTGACCAGGCCGCTCGGGGTGCCGCGGTTCAGCAGCGCGACGCTGTGCCCGGCCAGCGCGGTACCCGCACCGCCGGCGCCCTGACCCCGGCCTGCCGTCTGCGGCACTTCGATGACGGCGTCGCCGAGATCGCTCGTCAGGCGCTCGATCTCGGCGGGCATGTCCGCCGCCGCGACGATGAGAACAGGCAGGTCAAGAGGTCCGCGCACGTCCGGGCCCGGCGCGAACGCGTCACTGCGAGTGCGCGCGGCGGGCACCCACAGCCGGGCCGGGCCGGTCCGAAGCTGGCTGCTCAGCGCTTCGGCAGCCGCGGGCCCGGCGGCCGCGAGCACCTCGGCGGTGACTTCGTTCCCCTCCGGGCCGCCCAGGCAGATGCGGAAATCCGGCAGGTTCGAGTCGAGGTCCAGGAAGCCGTACCTGGGCCCGCCGGGGACCGAGCACGTCGCCGTCACGCCCTTGCTGGCCAGCGCAGCCAGCAGGGCGCGGCCAGACTCGCGCAGGGCCGGCGGGCAGATCACTTCGGCCACGCCGATCGCCTGCAGCTGCCGCCCGTCGGGGCCGGGCAGCGCCACCCGCGCGGTCGAGCCGACAGCGAGCCACTCCAGGGCGGGGCTGTCGAGGGTGTAGGGATGCTCGGCCACGTCGATGTCGATGCCGCCAGGTGGCCGCCCGATGACCGAGACCGCCGTCTGGTAGACCGGCAGGCCCCCGGTCACGTTCGACGGGAAGCTGACCCGCAGCAGCTTGTCCTGGCCGATGGAGCCGTCCACGTGGGTGCGGAACTCGACCCGGTCGGCACCGTCCCAGAGCAGGGTTTCCTGGGTCACCCGCAGGTCGTCGATGTCCAGCTCGGCTATCAGCCTGCTGCCTGCCGGGCAGCGCTCGGCCCGCACCGCAGCCGTCAGGCCGGCGCTGCCGGTGGCCGGGCCGGCCGGGCACAGCAACCACGGACCCTCGCCCCAGCGCGGGTGCGAGGCATGCTCAGGCTGGAGGAGCAGCTCGTTGCCGCGGCCGCCGGGCACGAGCAGGTCGGTGCCCGACCGCTTGTCGAGCACGCGGCTCAAAGTGCCGCCCCGAGCCGGGTCGGCGCGCAGCGAGAAGGCGTCGTTCTCGATCGCCGGCGCGTCATCCGCGGGTTCCCAGCCGGCTGGGCTCTGCTCCGCGACAGGGCGGACGAGGTAGGTCCGGTACCCGACGCCAGGCACGTCGGAGGCGCGGAAGGTGAGCGTGACGGCGGCAAGGCCGCCGCCTGGCGTCCGCTCGATGCCCTCGGCGAGGAACGGGACGGCCGTGCCCGCGTCATCGGCCAGCTCGAGCCACGCTGGCCAGTTCGCGGGCAGGTCAAGACGGACGGTAGCCATCGCGGTCCTGGTCATCGACAGCGAGTTCACGACCACGACCGCCAGCGGCTGCCGCTCGCCAGCCGGCTGGTCGGCCTGCCCGCCCGGTCCGCGGGCGTCCAGGCTGGCCGTGTCGGCGAGGCTGGCCGTGTCGGCGAGGCTGGCCAGATGCGCGATCGCGGCGCGCCGGGCCGAGTCGCCGCGTTCCCAGGCCTCCCGCCAGCCGCCAAGCAGGTCGAGGTACACCTGATCGCCCTCGGTGCCGGTGATGGCGTCGTGGTGCGCGCCGAAGGCGAGCTGGCGCCAGGCCTTGTCCAGGCTGGCGGCCGGGTAACGCGCGCCGGTCAGCCAGGCGAGGGTGGCCAGCCGCTCCCCGTCCAGGACGGCGGTCTCGGCTGCCCGCTGGCCCTGCTTGGTGTCGATGTAGGTGACGTCCTTGCCCGTGTACAGCGGGTTCATGTCCCTGGTCTGGGGCGTGATCCAGGTGCCGCGCTCGGCCGCCTCGGCCCGCACGGCGGCGAAGAACTCGCTGGGCACGGCGGTCACGAACCGCGGCCACAGATAGCGGGCGTTCCAGTCGCGGTGGATCTCGGTCGCCCAGCGTGCCGGGATCACGTGATCACCGCCGACCGGGAGTAGCACGTTGCGGGTCGTGGCGACCGGGGCAAGCTCGCTGAACTGCTTGTACGCGTCCGCCTCGGCCTTCTCCAGCGTCTTGGCGTGATGGCCGGCGAGCCAGCCGGCCGAGTAGTGGTTGGCCATGTAGCTGGTGAGCAAGCCGGCGCCGTCGGGGGATAGCCACTCGAACTCGGTGCCGAACTGCATCAGCCGGTTGTCGCCGGTCGAGCGATTGGGCCCCCACTGGTGGAAGGGGCCGCGCGCCCACGAGGAGTCAGTCAGGCCGGCCGCGGCCATCAGGCCAGGGAAGCCGGGGTCGAAGCCGAAGGCGTCGAGCATCCAGGCCGTGCTCGGCCCCCGGCGCTCCTTCGAGTTGCCTCCGGCGCTCGGACCGGCGCCCAGCACGTCGCGCTGGTAGGCGGAGCCGTAGACCGCGTTGCGGATGGTGGACTCGGCACAGGTGAGATTGGTGTTGGGCTCGTTGTAGGTCCCGCCGACCAATTCGATCCGGCCGGCCTTGATGAAGTCGAGCAGGTCGGCGCGATCCTCCGGATGCGCGTCGAAATGCGGCTTGAGGTAGTCGATCTCGGCCAGCACGAACTTGTAGTCGGGATCGCGCCTGGCCGCGTCCAGATGCAGCCGGACCAGTTCGAAGGCGGTTCGCACCTCAGGCAGCTCGCCGTGCTCGTCCGGCAGCAGCAGCCGGGTCTGGAGGAACTGGCCTTGCGTATCCCACCACACCGGGTCGTAGTGGAAGTGGCTGACCATCCACATAACCCAGCCCGGCTCGGCGACCGTGAGCACGCCAGCCAGCTCGGTGGTCCCGGCAGGCCCGGCCGCCGTGGCGACCAAGGTCCTGGTCGAGCCGGGCTGCGCGGGCGACGCGATCTCGACTCCGACCTCGGCCGTGACTTCCGCGCCGGGCGCCAGGCCGCTGAGCACCACGGGCTCGGGAGTGCTGACAGCCGGGCCGTGGACAGTGACCGTGACCTGGTCGCTGCCGCTCGCCATCGCGGCACCAGCATTTTCCAGCGCCACCCTGATTACCTGCAGCGGTCGCGCGGCGCTGCCCTGGAACAAGTCCGTCGAGTCGACGCTGGTTATCTGCATGGCTTCATGCTCGCACGGCCCTGCCGTCAGTCCGGGTCCCGGATCGCGGCCAGGTCGGCCGGGCGGGCGCCCCTGATCACGCGGGCCTGCCGGGCACGGCGAACCGGTACCGCAACCTGAGCCGGTCGGCGGGAATCACGATGTCCGCGGTCTCGACCGGCTCGCCCGCGCTGAGGTGCACGCGCTCGACGTGGATCACGGGCGCGCCCGGCGGGAGCGCCAGCGCGGCGGCCTCGGCCAGCAGGGACTGCCGGACGCCGAGCTCTTCCACCACCTGATCTACCACGATTCCGATCGACCGCATCCGCTCGATGACGCCGCGCCCCGCCAGCGGTCCTTGCTCGGGCAGCGCGACCGCGGTGCCCTCGGTCAGGCCTGCCGGCTCATAGCTGATCGCGAGCTGGACGGGGGCGCCGTCGGCGGTCAGCAGGTACCGGGTTGCGGTGACCAGGACCGCGGCGGCGCCCGCACCGAGCCGCCTGGCGATCGCGGGCGAAGGTGCGATGTGCTCGGTCTGATGCTCCCAGGCCAGCCACGGCGCATGGTCGCCGGGAGCCGCGGATTCATCAAGCCCGAACGGGGAGCCGGGGAAGTGCAGCCGGTCGTGATCGAGGTACTTGCTCGCGGGCGCCTGGCGCACATAGGAACCTGATCCGGCCCTGGCCTCGATGAGGCCTTCGGTCGCGAGGATCTGCAGCGCGTGCTTGGCCGCCGTCTCGCCCACCCCGTACCTGGCGATTATCGCGTTGCGGGACGGGACTCTCGCCCCGGGCGCCAGTACGCCCTCGCGGATCCGCATCCGCAGATCCTCGAGCACCCGTAAGTACACCGGGCTATTTGACCTGCCCATAGCCGCTCCCTCCCGGCTGGCTCAACGGCTGACATGCCAGCCGCGCCGGCTGCCTGAGTCACGACCAAGCTGACGCCATTGTGGCGGCGCGGCTAGGCGAGACCGTATCTTCCCGCACTTGCTGCGGGCGAGTCGGCCCGATCCGTCCCGATGAGGCGGGCTCGCGTGGGTGATAGAGCCAACCGACCTCTTTCGCTCCGGCCGGCTTGCATACACAATTCATGCAACGCCGATACCGAAACGGCTGGAGCAAGGGGCGGAAACATGAGCGAGTCGGCTTCGGTTCCATTCACCGAAACTAAGGCGCCCGAGGCACCGGAGCGGCTGCACCGGGGAGCGCTCGGCCTTATCGACATCTCCGCCTCCACGATGGCCAACATCGGCCCGGCCTATAGCTTCTACTTCAGCTTCGGATTTCTCGTCGTCACCGCCGGCATCGCGGCGCCGCTGACGATCCTCGCGGCCGGCATCGCGGTTGCGTTGCTCGGCAATACCCTCGCGCAGTTCTCCCGCGCTCATCCGTCGACGGGCGGCTTCATCACATTCGTCGGCAGAACCTTCGGCGGCACCAGCGCGGTTACCACTGCGCTGCTGTGCGGCGCCGGCTACATCATCGCGATCTCGTCGGTGCTCGCTATTTCCGGCGGGTTCGTGTCGATGACGCTGCAGTACTACTTCAGCTGGAACGTGCCGTGGATCATCTTCTCGGTGCTGCTCACCGGGGGGGCCGTCGTGATGATGCTGCGCGGCGTCGGTGTTTCGACCCGGCTCGCCGGCCTCTTCTTCGGCTTCGAGATGCTGGTCCTGGTCGTCGTCTCGGTCGTGGCGCTGATCAAGAACGGCAGCCACCTGAGCCTCGCGCCGTTCGACCCGCATCACATCACCAACGGCTTCAGCGGGCTGGCGGCCGGGTTCCCGCTTGCGGTGTACCTGTTCATCGGCTGGGAGAACTCCGCCGCGCTGGCCGAGGAGACGAGCAACCCCCGCCGAAACGTCCCGCGCGCGGTCTACCTGTCGGTCGCGATGATGCTGGTCGGGTACCTGCTGTTCGCCTACGCGACCGTGAGCGGCTTCGCCAACAACGGGACCAAGCTGGGCGCCGCGCCGATCCCGTTCATCACCGTGGCGCACAGTTCACTTGCCGCGCTCGCGGTGTTCGCCTACCTGGCTGGCCTCACCTCGACGATGGGCGTGCTCATCGCGGCGTGCAACTCACAGGCCAGGCTGATTTTCAATGCCGGGCGCGAAGGGCTGCTGCCCCGCTGGATCGGCCGGGTCCAGGCACCGAGGCAGACTCCGCGCAATGCACTGTTCCTGTTCGTCGGCGTGGCCGGCGCGATCATCGTGGTCTGGGCACTCGGGCACCTGATTGGCGGACACAGCGGCAGCATGAACCCGCTCGACTTCTTCGACGACTCCGGGACGATGGGCACGATCCTGGTGCTGGTCGTGTACTTCCTGGCCAACCTGGCGCTGCCGTTCTATTACCACCGGTACCGGCCGTCGGAGTTCAGTGTCGTCAAGCACGCCGTGCTGCCCGTGCTTGGCATGATCGCGGTCGGGATCCCGATGTACTACCTGGTCAAGCCGGGGCAGGCAGCGCCGCTCGACTGGTTCCCGTACGCCGCGCTGGTGATCATCGTGCTCTCGGTGCTGTACTCGCTCTGGCTGGTCAGGCGCGATCCAGGGGTGGGCGACCGGGTCGGGTCGATCGTGGCGGACGAGTAACCGGCAAGCTGAACCGGTCAGTCGCTGCCCTCCTCGAGCAGGAGGTGGTAGCCGTTCGGCGTCCTCGCGTGCAGCACCCGGTATTGCCAGTCAGGACTCGGCGTCATGAGCTCCTCCCGGTACCTCACTCCGGCCTCGTCGAGCCGCTTCTTCGCAAGATCGAGATCGCTGACTCCGAACTGCCAGGTAAGGACGCGATCGGGGCCTGCAGGCGAGAAATCGGATCGCCACTCGATGCCGAACTCGAGCTTGCCGTGGCCGAGCGCGAGGA
This sequence comes from Streptosporangiaceae bacterium, assembly GCA_030040155.1. GTDB lineage: Bacteria > Actinomycetota > Actinomycetes > Streptosporangiales > Streptosporangiaceae > JAJYUU01. Next base: position 6,279 of record JASHUG010000388.1, read on the forward strand.
AATACGGGTACTCGGGTCCCTCGTAAGTCACGTGGAATCCGAGGCTCTCGTAGAACTTGCGCTCCGCCTGCAGATCTCCGACGAACAAGATCGGAATGATCCGGCTGAACAATGCCGCCATAGCGGGACATGGTACCGACCTGGCTCGCCGCAGGTGACGCTGTGCGCACACCTTCCCTTACTCGCCGCTATTTCGTAACGCAATTGCCGGGGCGCTGACGGCTCCGCCGCGCCGGCCGCAGGCCGGCACTCACGATTTCACCCGCGCCGGGGGATAGGTCTGCGGCCGCAGGAGCGGATCGTGGACGAGAGCGGGGTACACCATCAGGAAACCAAGGCCGGCGCTTGACCTCGCGCCACTGCCGGACCGCGCGGCGCCGGTAACGAGCAGCGGCCTTGCTCGTACCGGACAGGGGCGTTGCGGCGGGAGGACTCGCATTTTGCCGTTTGCCGGCGGACCGGGCCGGGGTGGAAACCTTAGCCGTTGAAACGGTCGGTAGTGGGTAGATTACACTTGGTACACGAGCATGGGCGCCGCTGCAGCCGATGCCCGTTACTGTCCGGTGATAGCGACTCGGGGGGAGATGTCACCATGACAACGCAGGCCGAAGAACTCCTCGGCGCCCAGGTAACTGGCGCTGACGGCAAGGTGGTAGGCACCGTCGAGCAAGTATTCAGGGACGATGTGGACGGAACGCCGGCCTGGGCTCGCGTCCGCTCTGGCAAGACGGGTCGCTTCGTGCCGCTCGGCAGCAGCCAGGTAACCAAGGACGGCCTCAGCGTGCCGTTCGACTCGCAGAAGATCATGGGCGGCCCGAATATCGATGCCGGCCAGCACATGTCGGCTGCACAGGCGGAGGAACTCAGCCGGTACTACGGCCTGACGGTACCCAGCCAGGCCCCGCCGCAGGACCAGGGCCAGATGCAAGCCCAGGACCAGGGCCAGATGCAAGGGCAAGCGCAGGACCAGGCCCAAGCCCAGGACCAGTCACAGCAGGGCCAGATGAGCGACCAGGACTGGCTCGTTCGCCAGGAGGAGCGACTCCAGGTCGGCACGGAGATGCTCGAGACTGGCCACGTACGGCTGCACAAGTACGTCGACACCGAGCCGATCGAGCAGACCGTGCGCGTGTTCCACGAGGAGTACGACGTGGAGCGCCTGCCGATCAAGTCCGGTGAGCGCATCAGCGGCAGCATCGGCGAGGGCGAGCAGGAGATCATCCTGCACGCGGAGCGCGCCGTGCTGCGCAAGGAAGTCATCCCGGTCGAGCGGGTCCGGCTGCTCGCCAAGCGGGTCGACGAGGACAAGACCTACCGGGACGAGGTCCGCCGGGAGCGGATCGAGATCGAGCCTGACCAGCAGCTGTCCAACAGCGGCACCCAGCCCGATCCCGGCAAGGGCTCCCGCCGGTAGCTAGCCTCAGGCCAGTCGCTCGCGGACGGCCAGAGGGCCCCCGGTCCTGCGGGCCGGGGGCCCTTCCATGTCCGGCCGGGCTGCTGCGCGCTAGCGCTTGCGCGCCACCGTGAGCCCGTCACCAATTGAAAGCAGGACCAGGTCGACCCGTTCGTCGGCGAGGGCGTGATCGTTAAACGCCCGCACCGGCACCCGCTCGTCGGGTATGGCCGGGTCGGCGACGCGGCCACTGGACAGCGTGTTATCGGCCAGGATCAGGCCGCCCGGCCGGATCCTGGGCACGACCTCATCCCAGTAAGCGACGTATCCGGGCTTGTCGGCGTCGATGAAGGCGAGGTCGAAGACCGCCGCCCCTGGCAGCGCTCGCAGGGTCTGGAGCGCGGGTCGCAGTTGCAGGTCAATGATGTCGGCGAGACCCGCCCGCCGCCAGTACCTGCGGGCCATCGAGGTCCACTCCTCGCTGACGTCACAGCAGGTCAGCTGTCCGCCGTCGGCGAGCCCGCGGGCGATGCAGATGGCGGAGTAGCCGGTAAACGTGCCGATCTCGATGGCCCGGCGCGCGCCTGCCAGCCGGGCCAGCATGGTCATGAAGGCGCCCTGCTCGGCACCGATCTGCATGACGGCCGCGTCCGGGAAGGTGCTGAGGGTCTCCGCCGCCAGGTCGCTGAGCACCGCGTCGGGCCTGGCACTGTGTGCGGTCACGTAATCTTCCAGCTCGGGGCTGAGCCAGTCGCTTCGTCGTGTCATATTCCGGCATGCTAGCCGAGTGCAGATTCCCGCCCAGATAGCCAGATACGTAGCAGGCTGGCGCAGCGAGCTGGCGTGGGAGTCGGGCCCGCTGGCGAGGACCTGGCGCCTGACCGGGCCGGGCGGAGCCCAGCGGTACCTGAAGTCGGCGCCGGCCGGCGCCGAGGTCCCCCTCCGCGGCGAGGCGGTCAGGATGCGCTGGGCCAGGCGCAATGGGCTGCCGGTCCCTCCGGTCGTCGTGGCCTGCTCCGACCGCCAGGCCGAGTGGCTGCTCACCGAGGCCTTGCCCGGCCGGAGTGCGGTGGCTCAGGAAAACCTGGCCAACCCTGAGGCCCTCGTTCCGGCGCTGGCGGAGGGCCTGCGCCGCTTTCACCAGGTCCCGCCGGATGAGTGTCCGTTCCCTTGCTGGGCTGAAACTGGCCTGGCCGAGGCGGGCAGGAGGGTCGGGGCCGGGCTGGTCACGACGGCCGATCTTCACCCCGAGCACGCGCACCTCAGCGCGGCAGCTGCCCTCCGCGAGCTGGAACGATTGCGTCCCGATGGTGAGGACCTGGTCGTCTGCCACGGCGATTACTGCCTGCCTAACGTGCTGATCTCCGGAGGCGCCGCTTCCGGGTTCGTTGACCTCGGCCGGCTGGGCGTCGCGGACCGCTGGCTGGATCTCGCCATCGGCAGCTGGAGCGCGACCTGGAACCTCGGGCCCGGCTGGGAGGACTTGTTCTTCGCCAGCTACGGAGTTGCGCGGGACGACGGCCGGATAGCGTTCTACCGGCTTCTCTACGACCTCACGCCATAGGGATGTATCCGCCGCGATCCGGAGCCGGGCAGCAGCAGAAACCGAATAGTCTCTTTGGCATGGCGAAGCATGCCCACTTGCTCAGCTTCATCCCGAGCCCGTCGATCAGCGGGTTCCACATCGGGCCTGCCTACATTCACTTCTACGGCCTCATGTACGTGGTCGGGATCACCCTGGCGATCATCATTACCAGGCGGCGGTGGCGCGCGCTCGGCGGGGACGCTGACCTGGTCTATGACGTCGCCATCTGGGCCGTGCCGTTCGGTCTGGTCGGGGCGCGGATCTACTCCGACATCACCACGCCGTCGGTGATACCGCCGCACTGGTGGGGCGTGTTCGCGATCTGGAACGGCGGCCTCGGCATCTGGGGCGGTATCGCGGCCGGGGCGCTGACGGGGATCTGGCGAGTACGGCGGGCTGGCGCCAGCGCTGGGCTGTTCGCCAACGCCATAGCTCCCGCGCTCCTCGTGGCCCAGGCCGTCGGACGTGTGGGTAACTACTTCAACCAGGAACTGTTCGGCAAGCCGACGACCTTGCCATGGGCCCTGGAGATCGCGGTGGCGCACCGGCCGTCGGGATATCTGGGGTATGCCACGTTCCAGCCGACGTTCCTGTACGAGCTGATCTGGGACCTGGCCCTGGCGGCCTTCCTGGTCTGGCTCGGGCACCACGCGAAGATCAAGCCGTGGGGGCTGTTCGCGCTGTACGTGACCGGGTACTCGGCGTTCCGCATCTTCGAGGAATCCGTCAGGATCGACACTTCTGAGCACTTCCTCGGGCTGCGCCTCAACTTCTACGTCGCGACGGTGATGACCCTGGTCGGGCTGGCGTGGTTCGTCCGCGCCCAGCGCGCAACGAGGCCGGCCGCCCTGAGCGTCGGTCCCGGAGCCGGCGGGTCTGGGTCGGCCGGGCCTGAGGGTGCCGGCTCTGAGTCGGCCGGGCCTGAGTCGGCCGGGCCTGGGTCGGCCGGGCCTGAGGGGCCGGGGTCTGAGGGGCCCGGGTCTGCGGACGCCGAGGCAGGCGCGGCCGGGCCCGAGGCGGCCGGAGACGCCGTGGCGGTGGACGACGCCGCGGTACACGCCGCCGACACCTAGCCCCACGCGTGGCATGATCTGCAGCCATGGAGAAGGCGGCAGGCATAGGAGTGTTCATCGAGGCTGGCAAGACTCGGGTCTTCGCCTCAGCGCTCGACTGGCCGGGCTGGGCGCGCCGCGCCAAGACCGAGGAACTTGCGATTGAGGCCCTGGCCGACTACCTGCCCAGATACGTCCCTATTGTCCGGCTGGCCGGACTTGAACCTCCGCGGGGTGAGTTCGTGATCGCCGAGCGGCATCCTGGCCTGTCGACGAACGCCGACTTCGGCGCGCTCGGCCCGATCGCCGACAGCGAGACCCGCCCGCTGCCGGTCAGCGAGGGCGCCAGGCTCGCCCGCCTCCTGGAGGCTGCGTGGTCGGCCTTCGACGAGGTCGCCGCCGCGGCTCCGGCCCGGTTGCGCAAGGGGCCGCGCGGGGGCGGACGCGACACCGAGCAGATCGTCGCGCATGTCCGCGGCGCAGAGATCATGTATGCGCGCAAGCTGGGCCTGCCCGGTGAGAAGGCGCAGACGGGACCGGACGCGTGGGCTCTGCTCCGGGCGCAGATCGGCGCCGGGCTCCGTGACCCGCAGACCGCGGTCATGCCGCCGAACGGCTGGCCGCTTCGGTATGGCGCTCGCCGCCTGGCGTGGCACGTCCTTGACCATCTGTGGGAGATCGAGGACAAGAGCGAGCCCGCCTGAGCCAGCCCCCGGTTATCGGGCGCCGGGCTGCGCAACGCAATCCGCAGTCGGGACGGTATTCGGCGATTAATTCCGAAAGTGCGGGCCGATTACTGTGCCGAATCTATTGCAGTTGCCGGTATCGCAACGTCAGAATGCCGTGCCAGCTCTCACCCGCCACGACCTGGAGCGCGCATGACAACAAGCACTGAGCCGACCGGCATCGAAGCAGCGTCAGCAGGCACCCTCAAGGCCAACGTCCTCGGTCTGTTCGACTCGGTCGTGATGGCGGTCGCCGGAAGCGCGCCCGCCTACACCATCGCCGGAAGTACAGCCGCGCTCGTCGCGGCGGTGGGCCTGGCCGGCCCGGCGGCCCTGCTGTACTGCGGGATCCCGATGCTGGGAATCGCGTGGGCATTCAGCTACCTGAACCGAGTCGAGTCGAATGCCGGTGCAAGCTACGCCTGGGTGGGCAAGGTCTTGCAGCCCGGCCTGGGCTTCATAGCCGGGTGGTCACTGGTGATCTCCGCGACGATCTTCATGGTCGCCGGCTCGCTGCCGGCCGGATCGGTCACGCTCGGCCTGTTCAGCAGTTCGGCGGCGAACAACACGGGCCTGGTCACGCTGGTCGGCTCGATCTGGTTCCTGGTGATGGTGGTCATGGTCATCCTCGGCGTCCGGGTAACGGCGAGGGCGCAGTGGATCATGTCCGGGATCGAGTGCGCGATCCTGGTGCTCTTCGCGATCCTGGCGATCGCGCACTCGGCCTCCCACCACGTCACCACGTTCTCGTGGTCCTGGTTCGGGGTCAGCCACTTGGGCGGGATGGCGGGCTTCGCGGCCGGCGGCCTGATCGCTGCCTTTTACTACTGGGGCTGGGACGTCTCCTCGAACCTGAACGAGGAGATGCAGAACAGCAAGCGCGCAGCCGGCCTGGGCGGGATCATCGGCGTGCTCATCGTCTTCGCCCTCTACGAGATCTTCACGATCGCGACGAACCTGACGCTCCCGTCGGGCACTATCCAGAACAACGCCACCGACGTGCTGGCCATTCTCGGGCAGGATGTCTGGCACGGAGCCGGCGGCAAGCTGCTGGTCATCGCCGTCATGCTGTCCACGGTCGCGACGCTGGAGACAACGCTGATCCAGGTCACCAGGACACTGTTCGCCATGTCCAGGGACCGGACGATGCCCGCCGTGCTTGGCCGTATCGGCCGGCGCTACACCCCGTGGGTCGCCACGGTCGCCGTTGCGGTTGTCTCCCTCGGATTGTTTATCGGCTCGAACTACATCGGCTCGCTGAGCAAGGTCATGACCGACGCCATCGGGGCAATCGGCATCCAGATCTGCGTGTACTACGGGCTCGCTGGCCTGACCGTGGTCGTCGCGTTCCGGAAGATCCTGTTCAGGTCGGCTAAGAACTTCCTGCTGATCGGGCTCTGGCCGTTTGTCGGCGCGGCGTTCATGTTCTGGATTCTCGGAGAGTTCCTCGACACCACGACAGACTCGATCGTGATCGTGGTCGGAGTGGGCGGGCTCGTCATCGGATTCGTACCGCTGATCGCGTACTGGATCCTGGGCAGTCCCTATTTCAAGCAGCGGCCGACGCTCGGCTCGGTGCTGCCGGAGGACACCGTCCTGCCGGACGACGCGGTGCTCCCCGGAGACGCCGGCTGATTCCTGCTACCCTGACCGTATGCAGCGCGCTTACGTGACGACGACGCCGGAATCCGTCCCGGCGCGCTGACAGCTGTCTTCGACCGAAGCCCCGGGGCGAGTGCCACGGGGCTTCGGCGTTTCCGCGGTCACTCGTCCCCGTACTCAACGAGGAGAACCGCGATGCAGGACCACCGCAGGCTCGGCCGCGAGCTCGGGCTCTTTGATACCGACGTGCTGATGGGCGCCGGGTTGCCGTACTGGCTGCCGGATGGCGCGGCGATCAGGCACGCACTCGAGGACTATGTCCGCGAGCTAGAGCGCCAGGCCGGTTACCAGCACGTGTATTCACCGGTGCTCGGCAAGCGCGAGCTGTACGAGATATCGGGCCACTGGTCCCACTACCGGGACGGCATGTACCCGTCGATGAGCGTGGGCGGCGAAGAGGTCGTGCTGCGGCCGAGCATGTGCCCGCACCATGCGCTGATCTTCCGCTCTCGCGCCCACAGCTACCGCGAGTTGCCGTTGCGCATGGCCGAGCTCGGCGGTCAGTTCAGGTCCGAGCTGTCCGGAGTGCTCGGCGGGCTTACCAGGGTCAGGGCCATGCAGCTCAACGACGCTCATATCTTCTGCACCCCCGACCAGGCGGCGTCCGAGGTCGAGGCGGCGCTGGCCATGATCCGCGACGCGCATGAGGTCATGGGCATCGAGCCTGCCCGGTACCGGCTCTCGCTGCCCGGCTCGTCGGGCAAGTACGTCGGTAGCCAGGAGATGTGGGATCAGGCGACCGGGATCCTCGCGTCAGCGCTCGCCAGCGCCGGGCTTGAATATGACGCACAGGAGCATGAGGCGGCGTTCTATGGCCCCAAGATCGACGTGCAGATTGCGGATTGCGGGGAACGAGAGGCGTCCATCGCCACTGTCCAGGTGGACTTCTTCCAGCCCGAGCGATTCGAACTGAGCTATACCGGCGCCGATGGCGCAAAGCACCGGCCGGTCATGGTCCACCGCAGCGTCGTCGGCAGCCTTGAGCGAGCGGTCGCCCACCTGATCGAGCGACACGCCGGCGCGTTCCCGCCCTGGCTGGCCCCGGTCCAGCTTGTCGTGCTGCCCATCACCGACGCCGACCGGCCGCAGGGCGAGGCCCTGGCCCGCCGGGCCATTGCCGCCGGCCTGCGCGCCAAGGTGGCGGGCCCGGACGAGGGCACCCTGGGCGCCCGCATCCGGGCCAACCGCCTGGTTCCCTACCAGGCCGTGCTGGGCGCCGCCGAGGCGCCGGCCGGAGCGGTCGCCCTGCGCTTGCGAGATGGGACCCAGGTCCCCGGCGTTGCCCAGCACGACCTCATCGACCGCATCGGCCGGCAGGTAGCTGCTCGCGACTCCCGGCCGTGAGCGGCATCAGGGGCCGCCGTCAGTACTGGCCGGGCTGGTAGTCACCGGCGGGCTGCCGAGTGATGACGTTCAGCCTGTTCCAGGCGTTGATCTCGGCGATCACTGCTACCAGCGCGGCGAGCTCGTCTTCGCCGTAGTGTTTGGCCGCATTGGCCCAGGCCTCGTCGGTGACGCCTGGGGCGGCGTCGGCGATGCGGGTGCCCTGCTCAGCCAGTTCCAGGGCGGCCCGCTCGGCCTCGGTGAAGACTGTCGCCTCCCGCCACACCGCGACCAGGTTCAGTCGCACCTGGGATTCCCCCGCGCGCGCGGCTTCCTTGGCGTGCATGTCGGCACAGACGGCGCAGCCGTTGATCTGGCTGGCCCGCAGCCTCACCAGTTCCTGCGTGATCGCTGGCAGGCCCGAGTCGGTCACCGGCTTGCCCGCCGCGGCCAGGTACTTCACGAACCTGCCCAGGAGTGGGCTGCCGATCAGGTCGAGACGCGTTTCCATCGTGGTTCCTTCCTCGCCGGATGCTGTTTTGCTCTCAACAACACGACGAAGCAGCTGGCCAAAATGTCAGGCGAGACGCGGGCGGTGGAGCTGACGGTGGACGTCGTCGGCTACATGTGTAGAGTTAGCCGCATGAGGATGACCGGGCCGTTGCAGCGCGTGCTGGCCGTGTTCCTCGCTGACACCGCCGCGCCCCGCTACGGCTACGACCTCATGAAGGCGGCCCGGCTGGCGAGCGGCACGCTCTACCCGCTGCTAGCCCGGCTCGAGCGGCAGAGGCTGGTCGCGTCGGCTTGGGAAGTCCCGGAGCATGAGGGCCAGCGCCCGAGAAAGTACTACCGACTGACCGGCGAGGGCATCCGGGCCGCGCGGCTCGAGCTCGCGCAGGACTCCGCCCGCAACCGCCGTGTGCCCGCCCGTCCTGGCCGGCCGGCCCGGGAGAGCTCGTGATGCGGGGCGAGCGTCAACTGCTCCGCCTCGGCGAGCACCTGGTGGGCCGGGCCAGCCGGCAGCTGCCGCGAAAGGTCAGGGAGGAGCGGTACCGGGAATGGGCAGCCGAGCTGCCCGCCGTACTGCATGACCCGCAGATCCGGTTCGCTCCGCGCCGCGCGCTCCGGATGCTGGGTTATGCCGCTGACACGTTCCGGGGCACGGCCCTCACCGCCGTCAGGTCCCGGCGCCGGCGGCTCGAGCTCATCAAGACCGCCCTTCTCAGCGTCCTGCTGCCCGTTTGCCTGGCGCTCATGACCTGGGTCATCTGGGACATCGTGCGGGCGCCGGGGCAACCGGTGAACTACCTGCAGCTGGTCTGGGTTCTGCTTCTCGCCGCCTGGCAAGTCAGGATGCTCATGCGCCCCGCCGCCGGCGCGCCCGTGCTGATCATGATCACGGCCAACGCGATGGGCGTTGCCGTTAATCTCTGGAATACGGTGCAGGATCCAGGGGACTGGGTGAACTACCTCTTTGCAGGAATATTCACCCTGCTCGTCATCGCTTTGTGGTTCGTCTGGCGACGCGACCGCACCACGCGAGGTAGCGCGGCACGCAAGCAGGCCTGATGGCCGCGGTGCGCTCAGCCGGTGTGCGAGGGCCAGATATTCGGTCGCGCTTCACCGTTACCGCGGCATAGATTCTGCCGCGGTAACAACTGCAGCGAGGGGAAGCGGCCTTGGTGATGGTCATGGTCTTCCGTGGCAGGGCGGCCGCTGGCGCCGAATCCTGCCGGTGCCCACTTCCTGCGTGACCGCAGGCTGATCGCGCAGCTGGCCGACGCCGGAGGCGCCCGGACCGGGCAGCTGGTCTTTGACCTCGGCGCGGGCAGCGGCGCGATCACCGCCGCGCTGGCGGCTACCGGGGCCCAAGTGATCGCGGTCGAACGGGATCCGAAGCTCGCTGCCCGGCTGCGGC
>JASHUG010000389.1 GCA_030040155.1 Streptosporangiaceae bacterium
ATGTCACGGCCGCTTTATAGTGAGGTTATCCGGCCGGCCTTACCTTCGGCGCATGAGCGAGCAAGCCGTTCCCGCTTCTGCGCCTGGTCAGTTCGATGCCTTAGACGAGTCCGGGGTCTCCCGCTTCCAATGGAAGATCATGTTCGTCTCCGGCATGGGCTTTTTCACCGACGCCTATGACCTTTTCGTCATCGGCATCGTCGTGTACCTGCTGAAAACGCAGTGGACGCTCTCGACCTCACAGGTCTCCTGGCTGAACTCGGCCACGCTACTGGCTTCCGCGGTCGGGGCGATCGTGTTCGGCCGGATCGCTGACATCCTCGGCCGGAAGCGGATCTACGGATACGAAGTCTTGATCCTCGCAATCGGGGCAATTGCCTCCGCTTTCGCCCCGAATTACGCGTTCCTGCTCGTGTGCCGCATCGTCCTGGGCATCGGGATCGGCGGCGACTATCCGGTCTCGGCGACGATCATGAGTGAGTACTCGGGCAAGCAGTCGCGCGGCCGCATGGTTGGCCTGGTCTTCGCGATGCAGGGAGCGGGCCTCATCGTCGGACCGCTCATCGCGTCCATCCTCCTGGGCTCGCACATCTCCAACGACACGACGTGGCGCATCCTGCTCGGGCTCGGCGCCATCCCGGGGCTCGCGGTCTTCTACCTCCGGCGGCAGATCCACGAGACGCCGCGATTCGCCTTGGCCGGAGGGGCAACCGAAGAGGCCGAGGCCGCCATCGCGGCCGCGACCGGAACCGGGGCCGCCCCGGCCAGCGCGGGCGAGTCGTCTGCCCGCCGCCCGCAGGGCGCGCTCGAGGGCTTCGGGATCCTGGCCCGCAACCAGCGGATGCTGCTGTGGCTGCTCGGTACCGCGGGCGCCTGGGCCCTGCTGGACTTCTGCTACTACGGCAACAGCATCTCCTCCCCGGAGATCCTCGCCCTGCTCAACCCGAAGGCGACCGAGCTGCACAACGTGCTGATCCAGCTGGCGATCTTCGCGGTGTTCGCGGTGCCCGGCTACTTCGTTGCGATCGCGCTGCTCGACCGGACCGGGCGCAAGCGCATCCAGGTGCTTGGCTTTGCCCTGATGGCGCTCATGTTCCTGGGCATCGGGATCATACCGAGCGTGACCGTGCACGCCTGGCCGTTCCTGATCCTGTTCGGGATCAGCTACTTCTTCACCGAGTTTGGCCCGAACACGACCACGTTCGTGTACCCGGCCGAGATCTTCCCGGTGGAAGTGCGAACGACCGGCCACGGTATCTCCGCCGGGGCAGGCAAGCTCGGCGCGTTCCTCGGCGCCTTCCTGTTCCCCGATTTCCTCGCGTCCTCGCTGGGCATCCGCGGGGCCGAGATCATCGCCGGCTGTGTCGGAGTTCTTGGCCTGCTGATAACCGTCGCGCTGCTGCCCGAGCCGAAGGGCAAGAGCCTGGAAGAACTGTCCGCGGAAGCGCACGCCACCGCACGAGCGAGCCTGGAGCCAGCATGAGCTACCGCGTCGTCGTCGGAGTAGACGGATCACCCCACAGCGCGGCGGCCCTGCGCTGGTCACTGGATGAGGCGCAGGCGCACGCCGGCCAGGTCGAGGCAATCCTCGCGTGGCAGGTACCGTTCCTGTCGAATCCGGCCGCCTACAACAAGAGCGAGCTTGAGCGGACCTACCAGGAGTTCCTGATCAAGACGGTCAGCGAGATCGCCCCGTCGCCGGCGGTGCCGCTGCAGACGCTCGTGGCGGAGGGGGACCCAACCGAGGCACTGATCGCGGCGTCAAAGAATGCCGATCTGCTGGTACTTGGCAGCCGCGGCCGGTCGCCGTTCGCCGGCCTCATGCTCGGCTCGGTGAGCCAGGCGTGCGCGGCCCACGCGGCCTGCCCGGTGGTCGTGGTCAAGCGAACCGACGAGGACGTCTGAGCCCTCGGCCAGGATCGCGGCCCGAAGCGAGACTTACGGGCCGGGCTAGCGGCCGGACATCTCACGTACTATCGTGTCTTGCGTGACGACGCTCCATACGCTGTCAGTGCTGCTGGCCTTCGTGACTGGCTCGCAGCTGATCGCGCACCCGGAGCTGACCCCGGCCGGCATGCTCGGCTTCGCGGCCCTCGTTCTCGCCGGACTGGCGCTCGCCTTCCTCGCGCATGGAGCCAGGATCGCCGCGGCCGTGACGGCGCGGCCGCTCAGCGGGCGGGCATGTGCCCTCAGGGAGAAGTCACGCGGAGCCGTCTTCCAGCGGCTGCTCAACCCCGACGCCGCGGGCCGGACCAGGCCCAGAGCACCGTCGGCGGCCCCGGCGGCCGCCTGACCTTCCTCCGCATCTCGCGCGGGCATGGCCGCGCGGCCGCCTCCAGCTGTCAATCCGGATCTGAGACCCGCTGGAGGGGTTCGCCATGTCATCCTTGCTGTCCGGCCCGATGGGCGTTGCCTACGACGTCGTCCTCGTACTTGTTCATCTCCTGGCCCCCCTGACCGGCGGCCTGGCCACCGCGGCCGCGATCGTCGTCTTCACCATGGGCGTCAGGCTCCTGCTGTCGCCGCTGACCTTCTATGCCATGCGCGGGCAGGCGAGCATTGCCGCGATGCAGCCGCGCGTGCAGGAGCTGCGCGCACGCTACGCCAAGCAGCCCGAGCGGCTGCAGGAGGAGCTCACGGCGCTCTACCGCGAGCATGGCGGCGGCATGCTCGGCGGCTGCCTGCCGCTGCTGCTCCAGCTGCCGTTCTTCAGCATCATGTACCGGCTGTTCCTGTCGGGCACGATCGACGGCAGGCACAACAGCCTGCTCAGCCACGAGCTGTTCGGCGCACCCCTGGGTGGCCACTGGCTGACCGGCGCGGGCCCGTTCAGCGCTCACGGCCTGGTCTTTCTCGGACTGTTCGTGTCGCTCGCCGTCGTGAACCTGCTGGCGGTCCGGGCCGCGCGGGCAGCCTCACCCGTGCCCACGGCCCAGGCCGGGGGTCCGATGGGCGTCCTGACCAAGCTCATCCCGTTCATGACGGTCGTGATCGCCGCGTTCGTGCCGCTCGCCGCTGGCCTGTACCTGCTGACATCGGCAAGCTGGACGGCGGTGGAGCGTCGCGTCCTGCGCGGCCGGGTGACACCGGTCCCGGCCGTCACCGGCGCCGGGGCGACGCCCCCGGCAGGCTCTGCCCGGACAGGCCCTGCTCCGCGGCGAGGCGCCGGAGCAGCGCCGTCAGCTGCTCGCGCTCGGGTCCGGTGAGCGACGAGCCAAGCGCGCCCTGGTGGGTCTGCGCTACTGCGCGCACCCTGGCGAGCATGTCCCGGCCCGCGTCGGTCAGGTACAACCCGTACGACCGCCGGTCTGCCGGGTTACGCCGGCGCTCGACCAGGCCGCGATCCTCCAGCTCATCGACGAGGAAGACCATCTGCGTCGGGTTCAGGCCGATCAGCTCCCCGATCGCCTGCTGCGCCCTGCCCTCGTTTTGCGCGAGCCTGGTCAGCATGCCGAAGTGGCGGGGCTCAATCCCGAGCGGCTCAAGCTGCTCGCGGAACTGTCCCGCGACCAGCGTCCCGAGCTGCACCAGCAGGAAGGCGAACCCGAACTCGAATCCCTCGTGCTCGCGCCCTGGTCCGGCCGGCCGCGCGTCGCCGCCGTCAGTCATGCTTGATACTATCACCGGGATGAGATAGTTTTCGAGACGAGATAATCTCGGACACGACAAGAACCGAGGTGAGGCAAGCCATGGCGCAGCACGCCGGCCGGCTCGACCAGGATGAGTGCGAGCGCGGCGGGTGGCGGCAATGGCGGTGAGCGACACCGGCCAGACCGCGCCGGCCCGCACGCCACTGTCACCAGCCCAGCTGGCCCGCCTGCGCGGCACCAGCTTCGGCATGCTGGTCTTGCTGATCGTCCAGTTCGCGCTCGGGATCGTGGTCAACCTGTACGTCAGCGTCCCGGCTTCGGACCAGGGCGGCCTCCTGCGAGCGATCGGCAAGGCGCTGAGTAATCCCCCGGCCGCGCTGGCGTCACACGCCGGCCTGGGCCTGCTTATCGTGCTGGCCGCGATCGGCCTGCTGGTCAGGGCGGTGATCGCCCGGCACGCCCTGACGATCGCGGCTTCGGTCATCGGCCTGCTCGCCATCATCGGCGCGGCGTTCAACGGCGCCAGGTTCGTGGCCGATGGTGGGCCGAGCAACGCCTCGCTGGCCATGGCGCTGTCCGCCGCGGTCGCGATGCTGTGCTACGCGGTCATCCTGTTCGTGCTGCCAGGTACTGGCCCGCGGCGGTCCTGAGCGCCGCGGCTCCCGCCGCTATCGCCGGATGCCCGGCGGAGCCGGCCCGGCACGCGATCAGCGTCCGCCGCCGGGCCGCCAGTGCCGTCAGCACGACCCCGGCCGGGTCGGCCGGCAGGGCCAGCTCAGGCACCAGTGCCACGCCCTGGCCGGCGGCGACCAGGGCGAGCACGGTGGCGAAATCGTCGGCGTGATGCCGGATCCGCGGGGTGAATCCCGCCGCCTGGCAGAGCCGCACCGCCATCAGGTAGCACAGCGTGCCAGGACTGGCGGCGATCCAGGGCAGCACAGCGCACTGCCGCAGCGCATCGTCGCCGCTGGCCGGCCGGTCCGCAGCCGAAGCCAGGAAGATCGTCTCGATCAGCAGTGGCTCGGTCGCCAGGGCCGGGTCGGGTTCTGCTGGGACATAGTCGTACTCATGCACGAGCGCGAGATCCAGAGCGCCAGCTCGCAGCGCATCGGGAACCTGCGCCGGGTCCAGCTCGGTGACCAGCAGCTCCAGCCGCGGGTGCGCCGCGCCGAGGGCAACCAGCGCGGATGGCAGCAGCGTCCGGACCGCGGTGGGAAACGCCCCGATCCTGAGCTCGCCGGCCAGCTCTGATCTCGTCGCGGCCAATGCTGCCGACGCCTCCTCCAGCAGGGCCAGCACGGACTCGGCCCGCGCCGCCAGGTCGGCCCCAGCGGGCGTCAGCTCGACCCGGCGCCCGGCGTGCCTGACCAGCGGCACTCCGGCCTCCCGCTCCAGCGTGCTGAGCTGCTGGGATACGGCCGATGGCGTATAAGAGAACGCCTGCGCGACCGCCGCGATCGTGCCGAGCCGGTGCAACTCGCGCAGCAGCCGAAGCCTGCGTACATCCAGCATTAGCTCAGCTTAAGTCCAAGCACAGAAACATGAACTGGACCTGAACGGTCAGGCCCGCGAACAATCATCGGCATGACTACCACTGCGACGAAGTTGAGCGGGCTCTTCGTCCCGCTCGTCACGCCGTTCACCGACAGCGGCGACCTCGACCAGCGGGCCCTGGAAGAAATAGCCCACCAGGTCCTCGACGCTGGCGCGGCCGGCCTCGTCGCCCTCGGGACGACTGCAGAGACCCCGACGCTGACCACGTCCGAGCGCGCCGCGGTCCTGGACACCTGCGCGCGGGTGTGCCGGGAGCGGGCGGCACCGCTGATCGCCGGCGCCGGATCCAACGACACCGGGCAGTCGGCGGCGGCCCTGGACGGACTCTCAGCCTGGCCGGAAATCACCGCCGCGCTGGTCGTGGTGCCGTACTACAACCGCCCGGGTGAGGACGGAGTCGTCGCGCACTTCCGCGCACTGGCCGCGGACAGCCCCGTTCCCCTGATCATCTACAACATCCCGTACCGCACCGGCCAGCAGGTGAGCTGGCCGGCGATGCGCGGGCTGGCCATGCTGCCTGGAGTGGCCGGCGTCAAGCACGCGGCCGGCGGCGTCGACCGCGACACCATGGCGATGATGGCGGAAAGGCCGGCCGGGTTCGCGGTGCTGGCCGGCGACGACCTGTACGCGCCCGCGCTGCTGGCGCTCGGCGCGCCGGGCGCGATCATGGCCTCGGCCAACGTGTGCACCGCCGAGTTCGCGGCCCTGATCGCGGCCTGGCAGGCAGGCGACGCGGCCGCCGCCCGCCCGCTCGGGAACCGGCTGACCGGGCTGGCCGAGGCGCTCTTCGCCGAGCCGAACCCGACCGTCATCAAGGGAGTACTCCACCGGCAGGGCCACATCGCCAGCCCGGCGGTCCGGCTGCCCCTGCTCCCGGCCCGCCCGGCGTCGGTCGATGCCGCCCTCGCCGCCGCTGCCAGCGCGAGCGGCGTTCCGGCCTGAATGCGACGCAGAGTAGGTTAGGAGTCCCATCAGGCTGAGGGAGGCACCGGGTGAGCGGCGGCGTAGAGCACCTTGTGCTGTCCGGCCCCGTGCTCCTGGCCATCCCGGTTGCCGCCGCGGCCGGCGCGGTCACGTTCCTTTCCCCGTGCTGCCTGCCGCTGGTGCCCGGCTACCTGTCCTACGTCACGGGGATGTCAGGCACGGCCGCCAGCGTGGCCGCAGCGGCGACAGCCCCGGCGACAGCGACGGCCCCGGCGACAGCGACGGCCGCGGCGACGGGGACGGGTGCCGCTCTGGCCGCCGGCGGCGGCCCTGCCGCCACGACGGTCACGATCGGACCGGCCCGCCCGCAGGCTCGCAGCCGGGTGATGCTCGGCACGCTGTTGTTCGTGCTCGGTTTCTCGGCCCTGTTCGCGGTGGAGGGCATCACGGTCAGCAGCATCGGTGATGCGCTCGCCAGCCACGCCAACGGCCTATCGAGGATTCTCGGCGCCGTGATCATCCTGCTCGGCCTGATGTTCATGGGCGTGTTCGACCGGTTCACCGTCGCCGGCCGTATCTTCCGCCCCTCCTACCGGCCGCGAGCCGGCCTGGCCGGCGCGCCCGTGCTCGGAGTCCTGTTCGGCCTCAGCTGGACGCCGTGCATCGGGCCCACGCTCACGGCCGTGCTGCTGCTCGGCGAGAACAGCGGAACCGCGCTGCGCGGCGGCGTGCTCGCATTCGTGTACGGCCTCGGGATCGGCATCCCGTTCCTCATCATGGCCTTCGCCTTCCAGCGCGGCGCGACCGTGTTCGGCTGGGCAAGGCGGCATGCCCGGCTTATCACTCAGATCGGCGGGGTCATGCTGATCACCGTCGGCGTGCTCGAGGTGACCGGAGCATGGGCGAGCGCAATCATCTGGCTGAAGGTGCACTGGCTCAGCGGCTACACGCCGCCAATCTGAGCCAGCTCTACCTCTTCGCCCGCGGCGGCAACGGCGGACGAGCCCTGGACGGCCGGGCTGAGAGGTCTGGCGGGCTCGCGGGGGGTCGCTCGTCCAGCGCCTCCAGCGCCATGTCGACTGCGCGTTCCAGCTGCGCGTCCCGGCCGGCGGCCCAGTCGTCGGGCGAGTTGAGTACTTCCACGTCGGGGTCGACGCCGTAGTTCTCCACTCCCCACCCGAGACGGTCGAACCAGAACGAGTACTTCGGGATGGTCATGACGGTGCCGTCGACGAGCATGTCCCCGTCGTCGATCCCGATGACGCCGCCCCAGGTCCGCGCGCCGACGACCGGGGCCAGGTTCTTCAGCTTGATCGCGGCGGTAACGATGTCGCCGTCGGAGCCGGCCCACTCATCGCTCAGCGCGACCATCGGCCCGCGCGGCGCCTCATGCGGGTAACTCTCCGGCCGCATCCCCCTGATCACGTCCCAGCCGATGATCTGCCTGGCCAGCTTCTCGACGATCAGCTGCGACGTGTGACCGCCGCGGTTGCCGCGGACGTCGAGGATCAGGCCGTCCTTGGGCATCTCGGTGTGCAGGTCGCGGTGGAAGTCGGCCCAGCCGCCACTGACCATGTCCGGTACGTGCAGGTAGCCGAGGCGGCCGCCGCTGCGCTCCCTGACCTCGGCTCGGCGCCCGGCAACCCAGTCCTGATAGCGCAGCCGGTACTCCGACCGCAGCGGGATCACGACAACGCGCCGCAGCTTGCCGTCGCCGCCGGCGACGGTCAGCTCTACCGGCTTGCCGGCCGTGCCCACCAGCAGCGGGCCGGGACCGTCAGCCCCGACCGGCTGGCCGTCGATCGCCACCAGCCGGTCCCCGGCACCCAGCCGGGCGCCCGGCCCGTCCAGCGGCGAGCGCGCGAGCGGGTCAGAGGACTCGCCTGGGATCACCCGGCCGATCCGCCAGCCGCCATCGGAATCACGGATGAGGTCCGCCCCGAGCAGGGCGGCGACGGTATCGCCATGGCTTGAGCCGTTCGAGGCAGCGGTCACGTACGCGTGGGAGCAGCCGAGCTCGCCGAAGATCTCCCACAGCAGGTCGGCGAAGTCGGTCGCGCTGGCGACCTGCTCGACCAGCGGCCGGTACTCGGCTAGCCTCGACGCCCAGTCGACCTCCGCCATGTCCTCAACCCAGAAGTCGTGCGCCATGAGCCGGCCGGCCTCGTCGAAGGAGTGCTGCCACAGCCGCACCGGGTCGGCGAGGAAGCGGGCGCGGGCGCCGTCCACGCTCACCTGGTCATCCGGATTATCGGAGTCGGGCTTACGGTCGGCGGGCAGCACCGTCAGCTTGCCGCGGTCGCTGACGACGACCCTCGTGCCATCGCCGCTGGTCACGAACCAGTCCACATCGTCTTCCAGATCGGTGGCCCGCTGCCGCTGGAAGTCGAACCGCTCAAGGGCCGGGCGCGGCGCGTCATCGGTCAGGCGCGCGCCGCCGAGCCCGAGGTTGCCGGCGACGGGCTCGCGCAGCCAGGCCAGGCCGCCCTTGACCGCCTGCAGCGAGGCATACCGCCCCTCGGGCACGGGCAACGGCACGATCCTGGCCGCGATGCCGTCAAAGTCGATTGTGACCTTCGGCGTCTTCCGGGCCGCGTCGCCCGTGCCTGAGCCTGCGGCAGAGCCGGCGCCGCCGCCGGCGTCCTTCGCGCCATCCGAGTCCTTCGCGCCATCCGAGTCCTTCGCGCCATCCGAGTCCTTGCCGCCGCCGGCGTCCTTGGCGTCCGGGCCCTGGCCGTTCCCGATGTGCCGACCGCGGGACTGGGGCGCGAACGGCGACGGCGTCGCCGCCGCCAGCGGCACCAGGTACGGCCGCGACCCGAGCGGGAACGACAGGTCGAAGAAGTGCGCGTCGTAGATCGGATCGAAGTTGCGCTTGGACAGGAACGCCAGGTACCGCCCGTCCGACGTGAACACCGGGTCGGTGTCGGCGAACCGGCCGTCGGTGGCGTCGAAGACCTCGCGGTCGGCCACCCGGGCGATCCGGATCCGGCGCAGCGGCTGCGGCCCCGGCTGCGACCAGGCAAGCCAGGCCGAGTCCGGCGACCAGGCCAGGCCGGTGATCTCGCCGTCGTCGGAGCTGGCCAGCTCGGCCACCTCACCCGAGGCGACGTCCACCAGCCGCAGGTACCCGTCACGCGACGCCACGGCCACCAGGTCGCCGTCCGGGGCCGCCGCCAGGTTCGACACGATGCCGATCTGCCCGGCGGCCAGTCTCCTCGGCGTCACGGCCTCGCCGCCGCTCTCGCCGCCGACCTCGAGCGCCTGCGCGCCCCCGGCGTCGGTGACCCAGACGACCAGCCCGTCGTTGCCGAGCACGCGCGGCAGCCGGGCTCGCACCCCCGGGGCGACCGAGAGGGCACGGCCAGGACCGTCCCGGTGCGTGAGCCAGTGGATGGTGCCGCGGACCTCCACGGCGCTGGCCTGGCCCGTCTCGTCGCAGGACAGGCCGCCGACGTGGTCGGAGGCCGAGATGAGCCGGGGCGCGCGGCCGGCCGTGGCCGAGCCGAGGCTGACCTCCAGACGCCGCGGCGCATCCGCATCGAGGCCGTCGAGCAGCCACAGCTCACCCCGGCACGCGTACGCGATGCGGTGCCCGTCGGTGCTGGCCTGCCGGGCGTACGCACCGTCGTGGTCGGTGTGCCGGCGCAGGTCGCCGCCGCCGAGGTCGACCGAGTAGATGTTGCCGGTGCCCTCGTGGTCGGACAGGAAGGCCAGCCTGCCGCCGATCAGCATGGGGCTGGAGAAGTGGCCGGCCACGTCCGCGAGCACGCGGCGGAACGGCCCGTCGGTGCCGTCGGGTGCCGAGGTCCGCACCCAGAGCCGTCCGGCGGTGCCGCCGCGATAGCGCTTGCGCCACGCCGGGTCGTTGTAGCCGCCGGTGAGCACCGCCGCGGCACTGCGCTCGATGGCCGCATCGGACACGACGCCGAAGGGGAGCTCGCGCGAGCCGGGCGCCTCCGGGTCGGCGCTGATGGCGTGCGCCCGCTGCCAGAACCCGAAGGGCTGCCGGGCCGAGCTGATCGCCAGCACCTCGTCGTCCGGGGTCCAGCCGGTGACCTTGGTCCGCGGGTCGCCGCCCCAGTACGTCAGGCGCCGGCTCGCCCCGCCGCCGGTGACGCCGGCCAGGTAGACCTCGGTCGAATCGTCGATTGTGCCCGCCCACGCCACGCGGCTGCCGTCACGAGACAGCCGCGACCACGACGCCACCGCGGCATCCGCGGAGAGCCGCCAGGCGCGGCCGCCGCCCGACGGTGCCAGCCAGACGTCGTCCTCGGCGACGAACGTCAGAAGATCGTGCTGAATATGCGGAAAGCGGAGGTAGTCGGTTGAGGTCACTTGCCGATCATATGAGTTGCCGTGCAGCCGCGGCGATGCGCAGACTTGCGGGGTGGCCACTTTCGAGGAGTTGATCGCCGAGGGCGAAACGGTCCCGGTCGAGGGCTGGGATTTCTCCTGGTTCGACGGGCGCGCCAGCGAGGAACGCCCGCCCTGGGGCTATGCGCGCCTCCTTGGCGAGCGGATGGCCGCGCTGGCCACAGTGCCCGGAGCTGCCGCGCTCGACCTGCAGACCGGCGGCGGGGAAGTGACGGCGTCGATCCCGGCCGGCCCGCCGGTGCTCGTCGCCACCGAGACCTGGCCACCCAACGTAGCGGTGGCGAGGCGGAATCTGGCCCGGCTCGGTGCCGAGGTCGTCGCGATGGACGACGAGCTTGACGACCTGCCGTTCGGGAACGAGACCTTCGACCTGGTCGTCAGCCGTCACCCCGTCGGCGTGCGCTGGGACGAGATCGCGCGCGTCCTCAAGCCAGGCGGCACGTACTTCTCCCAGGATGTGGGCGACGGGTCGGTCCGTGAGCTGAGCGAGTTCATGATGGGCCCGCTGCCGCCCGACGACGGGCCGAACCGCGACCCGAAGTGGTCGGTCAAGGACGCCACTGACGCCGGGCTGGAGGTCGTCGACCTACGCGAGTTCCGCGGCCGGATGGAGTTCGGCGACGTCGCCGCCGTCGTGGTGTTCCTGCGCAAGGTGATCTGGATCGTGCCGGGATTCACCGTTGAGCGCTACCTGGACCGCCTGCGGGATCTGCACGAGCAGATCCAGACCACCGGCCCGTTCCTGGCCACGAGCGTGCGGTTCCTGATCGAGGCCCGCAAGCCCGCCTAGCCCTGCGCGGCGGGAGAACCAGTTCAGCGCACTCCGGGACCGGACACGGCCTTCATCTGCGCGATCGCTAGCGACATGACCAGCGCGCCCTTGGGCGGCCAGGCTGGCGCCGCCGGGCGCGGCGGGGCCAGCGCGGCCTTGCCCGCGCGGCGGGCCGCCTTGCCCGCATAGCGAGCCGGCGAAAACCCGGTGCTGAACTGGCGCATGCCGATCACCGCGAACGTGCGCGGGCTGAGCAGCAGCTGCTCGATGCCGCCGTCGTCGGAGACCCCGATCGCGGGCTGCCCGGCCGCGTCGGTAACCCCGGTCTGGACGCTCACGCCCGGCAGGTCGGCTAGCGCCTCGTACACGCGGGCCTCGACCGCCAAGGGCTCGCCGTCGGTCGCGTTCCACATCAGCAGCGTCAGGTAGTCGAAGTCGAGCTGGCTGGCCGAAGTCGGCACGTACTGGTTGAGCGGCGCGCCCGACTCCAGGTTGGCGGCGCCGATCTTGGTCACCTGGGCGGCGACGACGGCCAGCACAGCCTTCGGGCTGGCAGGCAGCGACGCGAGCGCCCGGTAGGCGGTCAGCGCCGTCGCGTCGTCGTCGAACTGCTCGAGCGCGGTGGCGCGCGCGGGCGGTGGCGCGGCCGGCGACTCGTGCACGATCAGCGGCCCGCCGCGGCCGGCGTAGTAGGCGGAGTAACGCCCGTCGAACGTGGCCCACTCCTGCTGCGAGGTGGTGGCCGGCGTCTGGCCGAATTGATAGCTGACGAGGTCGCGGTAGAACCACTGGCCCGGCCTGGGCATGGCCGCTCGGTCGCGCGAGGCCATGCTGGCCGCGTTCCGCAGCACCCGCGCGGTCAGCGTCAGCGCCACGGGCTTAGCCGCCACGGGCCGCGCGCGCGCCGCCTGCCTGGCCGCCGCGAGGCCGACAGCCACGACCATCGCCGCCGCTACCGACGCCGCGAGCGCGCCCGCGATGACCCGGCGGTTAATGCCCGCGGGACGGGAACGAGGCGTGACCGGGGTTGCTGCGGCCTGGATGGCCGCGGTCATCCGGGCCCGGCCTGCCGCCAGCCTGGCCGCATCCGGCTCGGGGACGTCGGCGCGCAGGTCGCGCACGAAATCGAGGTCGTTCATCTGCACAGCTCCTCACGCTCGAGTGCCGGGCCCTGGCCGGCTAGCGCCGCGCGCAGCTTGCTCCGCGCCCGGTTAAGCCGGGACCGCACGGTCCCGACGGGGATCGCCAGGGCCTGCGCGACCTCCGCATAGGACAGGTCGGCCCAGGCGATCAGCAGCAGCACCTCCCGGTCGCCGGCCGGAAGGCCGGCCAGCACCGCGGTGAGCTCGCGCTGCAGCGCCGCGGCCGTGACCCGGCTATCGACCCGGTCGGCATGACATTCGGCCACCAGGTCGGCCCCCGTCCTGGCCAGCGCCGTCAGCAGCCTGACCTCCGCGCGGCGGTGCTTGCCGATCACGTTGGCCGCGATGCCGTACAGCCACGGCCGGGCATCGGCGCGGGCCAGGTCGTAGCGATCCCGGCGCCCGAAGGCAGCCAGGAAGCATTCGGCCACCACATCATCGGCGGCGCTGTCACCCAGCCTGCGGGCGACGTAGCGGTGCAGGGCGGCCGCGTGCCGGTCGTACAGCAGCGCAAAGGCCTCCGGCTCGCGGCGGGAACGGCCGATCACGGCGGCGTCGGTCTCGTGCTCAGCTGGCGCGCTCACTGGGTACCTGCTCCGTCTCGTTTGAGGCTGTCGGTGCTGTGCTGTCACCAGCTATCACCCGCAGGAAGCCAACCGGTTCACGCTAGCCAAGCAAGGACAGGGCCTGTCCGGGCATGGTGAGCACCGAGTCCGCGGCGACGGCCGCGTCGTACATGTGACCCCATGCGGCGGCAGCGCCGTGGCTGCCGGCCGCGCGTGCGGCGCCCATGTCGGCGGGCGAGTCCCCGATGTAGGCGAGGTCGCGCGCCGGGACGCCGATGCCCTGCGCGGCCAGCAGCAGCCCGTCCGCGGCGGGCTTGGGATGGCGCACCTGATCACCGCCGATCAGCAGGTCCGCGGCCAGGCCCGCAGCCGCCAGCAGGATGCCCGCGGCGCGGCGGCTCGCGCCGGTGAAGACCGCGATCGGCTGGCCGAGGGCGCGCAGGGCGCGCAGCACCTCGGCCACGCCGGGATAAGCCGCCACCTCCGACCGGCTGAGCTCGCGGTAGTACTCGTCCATGTCGGCGCTGGTGACGGGCCGTCCGGCCAGGTGCGCCATGATCACTTCGGCCGTCCCCATCGGGTAAGCGGCGATCACCTGCGCTGCGTCGACCGCCGGGCCGCCCCGGCGCGCCAGTGTCGCCGCGAAGGCGGCGGGAATGGCGACGCTGGAATCGAGCAAGGTGCCATCCATGTCCCACACCACCGCGCGTGCAGCCACCCCCGGTCCTCCTCACTCTCTGTAGCGGTCACCCCCCAGTAACTGCCCGACTCTGTTGCGCGCAATTGCCCGCTTCGCCGCCCGATCACGAAGCGGCAGGAATGCGTGCAGGACGCGTAATAATGACGGCAGCTACGAGTCGTCATCGTAGCTCCCGGCGAACGGCCATCCGTAACCGTGCGTACTTGATGCCGGGGCTTGGTTGAAATGGGTTGTATGCATCAGGTGGCGGTGCGAGACTCCCGTTGTGGCAATCGCACTCGACGGCGGAATTCCCGAATCTGGTTCGGATGGACCAGCAGGTCATCCGCACCTGAGTCGCCTCGACAGCGCCGCCACCGACCATTCCGCGCTGTCTTCGAGATTAAAAAACCCTTATAGCGGGCTTAATGGTGTAGCCAATCACCGCGAGATTCTCGGCCAGATAGCGCAGGCGGAAAGCGAGTACGCAGCGGAGGCGAAGACGGATTCGCCGGCGCTGACGGCTGAAATCGACCTCGGTCTCATCAAGGAGTCCTTTGCCTGGGTAATGGCCGCGAGCCCGGACTCGATGGACTACTTCTACGAGCGCGTGTTCGCCACCAGTCCGGACACCAGGACGCTGTTCCCGATGAGCATGAGCGCGCAGCGCGACCTCATGCTGGCCGCCATGACACAGGTGATCTGGAGCCTGGACTCCGAGGCTGCCTGCACCGAACTGCTCGAGCGACTCGGTCGTGATCATCGCAAGTTCGGCGTGACCGAGCGCCACTACGGCGCGTTCTTCGATGCCCTGCGCGACACCGTGCGGTACTTCACCGGCCCGGACTGGCGGGAGGAAGTGGCGGTCGCCTGGCAGGGCGCGCTGAGCTACATCTCCACGGCCATGCGCGCGGCCGCGGCCGCCGATGCCGCGCAGTCCCCGCCCTGGTGGATCGCCGAGATCGTGTCGCACGAACTCCGCTCCCCCGGCGTGGCGGTACTGCAGCTGGCGCCGAGTGAGCCGCTGCCCTACCAGGCCGGCCAGTACGTGCCCGTGCAGGTCACGAGATGGCCGCGGGTTTGGCGGCCATTCTCGATCGCGAACGCGCCGCGTCGCGGCGGCTTGATCGGCCTGCACGTGAAGGCGGTCCCTGGCGGGCTGGTGAGCAACTCGCTGGTGTACCACTCGGTCGTGGGTGACACCGTCCTGCTCGGGGCGTCCGCAGGGGAGATGTCGCTGGCCGATAACGACAGGGACCTGCTGTGCGTAGCGGGCGGCACCGGCCTGGCCCCGATCAAGGCGGTCATCGAGCAGGCAATCGCGGCCGCGGCGGCTGGCCTGGCGCGCGAGATAACGCTGTTCGTGGGCGCCCAGCAGCAGTTCGACCTGTACGACCTTGAGGACCTGCAGCTACTGGAGTCGGCCTACCCGCCGCTGCGCGTCGTGCCGGTGCTGTCCGACGAGCCGGGCTACGGCGGGCTGACCGGGATGCTGCCCGACGTCGTGCACGAGCATGGTGGCAGCGAGCTTTCCGGGACGGAGGCCTACCTCTGCGGTCCGCCGCAGATGGTCAGGCGGGCCGCGGCGCTGTTGTCATCGAGCATCCCGCAGGCGCAGATCCACTACGATCCGCAGCCCTAGCCCGCCTCGCCGCCATGGTCGGGCGCGGGCTGGCCGGCGCCCAGGTACGTCCCGAAGAACCGGTAGATGCGCTGCCACGCATCCGCCGCGTCCTCCGGGTGGAAAGACATCCGGCCGAGTTTGGCCAGGACGGCGCCGGCTCCGGTGGACTGGGTCATGAAGCGGTGCCCCGAGCCCGGGTAGACCATCACGTCGTGGGGCACCTCGAGAACCGCGAGCGCGCGCTGCAGCCGCTCGGGGCCGGCGGTTCCCATCGCGTCGAGTCCGCCGTAGCTGCCGACGATCGGGCACGCGCCCGCCAGCACCTGCTCGGCATCCTTGGGCACCTCGCCGTAGTTAACCGACGCCACGTCGAAGCCCTCGCGCGGTGCACAGAGCAATGCGAAGCCGCCGCCCAGGCAGAACCCGATCACACCGGTCTTGCCCGTGCAGTCGGGCCGGCCGGCCAGGAAGCTGCGCGCGGCGTCAAGCGCGGTAAAGGCCGGACCGTCCCCCGCTCGCACCTGCGCAATTGCACTGCGAACGCACCTGACCCACGATTTGCCGTCGTACAGGTCTGGCGCCAATGCCAGGTAGCCGTGCGCCGCCAGTTCACCGGCCTTCTCGCGGATGTCGTCATTGACGCCGAACACCTCGTGAATGACAACGACGCCGGGCCACGGGCCCGAGCCGGTCGGCGGAACGGCCAGGTAACCGCGGCCGCTTTGGCCGGCGACAGGATAATCAATGTCGGGCATGGCGCAAAGACTGCCATAACTGGCCCGCGGTCGCGCTGCTTGTTCGGTCATTGCCGTTTTGCTGCGCTTAAGACTTCATGCACTCTCAGTGGTCGTGCCATTACTTCCAGTACGAGCCTTCCGCTCCCGGCACAGCCGCAGCACATTGGCGATGACCCGGTGCCCGGCGTCGCCGGCCGTGGTCAGGATCGACTCCGGATGGAACTGCACGCCCCACCGGCCCCGCCCGGCATCCTCGATCGCCATCACCACGCCGTCGGCCGTCACCGCCGTCACCTCGAACCCGCCCGCGACCTGCTCGGGCCGGGCGTGCAGCGAGTGGTAGCGGGCCGCGGTGAACTCGGCCGGCAGCCCGGCCAGCAGGGCACCGCCGAGCACCTGGACCCGGCCCGGCTTGCCGTGCGCCGGCGTGGCCAGCAGCCCGAGCGAGCCGCCCGCGTGCTCGACCATCGCCTGCAGCCCGAGACACACCCCGAACGCGGGCAGCCCGCGCTCGTCCAGCGCGGTCAGCAGCTTGTCGCAGCCGAAGTCGGCTGGCCGGCCGGGGCCAGGCGACAGCACGACCAGGTCGGGGGCGTACTCGTCGAGCAGGCTGGCGTCAAACCCGGCCCGCAGCGTCGTGACCGTCGCGCCCAGCTGCCCGAAATAGCCGGCCAGCGTGTGGACGAACGAGTCCTGGTGGTCGACCAGCAGAACTCGCAGCCCGTCGCCGGGCGACGGGCGGACCTCACTAGGCCCGGGCACACCTCGTTCCCGCCCCGATCCCTGGCCGGCGGCCTCCGCGAGCGTTTCCAGCAGCGCGCGCGCCTTCAGGATCGTTTCCCGCTCCTCGTCCTGCGGGTCGGAGTCAAACAGCAGCGTCGCCCCGGTCCGGACGGCGGCGACGCCGCCGTTGATGTGCGCGGTGCGCAAGGTCAGGCCGGTGTTCATGCCGCCGTCGAAGCCGATCCACCCGACCGCGCCGCCGTACCAGCGGCGCGGCGCGCTCTCGTGGTCCTCGATGAACTGCATCGCCCAGTTCTTCGGTGCCCCGGTCACGGTGACCGCCCACATGTGGGTGAGGAACGCGTCCAGCGCGTCGAAGCCGGGCCGCAGCCTGCCCTCGACGTGGTCGACGGTGTGGATCAGCCGGCTGTAGATCTCGATCTGCCGCCGGCCGATGACGCGGACGCTGCCCGGCACGCAGATCCGCGACTTGTCGTTGCGGTCCACGTCCGTGCACATGGTCAGCTCGGACTCCTCCTTGGGCGAGGTCAGCAGCGTGCGGATGGCCTCGGCATCCTCAAGCGGGCTGGCGCCGCGGGCGATCGTGCCGGCGATCGGGCACGTCTCCACCCGGTCGCCGGTAACCCGCACGTACATTTCCGGCGACGCGCCGACCAGGTACTCGTCCTGGCCGAGGTTGAGGAAGAACTCGTAGGGTGCCGGGTTGCGCGCGCGCAGCCGCTCGTAGAACGCGGCCGGCGCGGCGCACGGGGCGTAGAAGGTATG